>JBDHHK010000019.1:0-35125 GCA_039589395.1 Gemmatimonadota bacterium | reverse complement strand
TCCCCGCAGCATCCTTCTCCAGGCGACTCACAAGCCCGGGGAGTTCCACGAGATCCTTTTGCGTTTCTTTCGGCAGTTCCTCGAAAAGACGATCCGCGGCCATTCCGATTGCCAGCTCGGTGGGGCCATACGCTGCCCCCGCCTGCGGGAGGCCCTTGAGCCGTAGACCCGCCGCCTTGAACACCCACTTACCCACCCGACTCTCCCAGAACTTGATCCAGCCTTTTCCAGGTAAGCCGCGCCGGCTGCTACCTCTGACCGAAGAGAGGGGTAACCCAATCATAGTGGCGACCAATCCCCCCAATGTGAGCGCGCCCAGACCTCCGAGGGCCAAGCCGGATATGGCGTTCAGGTCCAGGATGTAAGCTAATCCCGTCCCAACTCCCATTGCGGCAAGACCTCCGTGCCTGAGCCCGAATACCATCCGGTCGACCCAATTCCGCTCCTCCACGCCACGCTCGAACGCAAGTTCTTCTCTTCGTGCCTGGAGATCGTCCTTGAGCGCAAGTAGAAGCTCTTGATGACCATATCCCGAACCGAGGAGCTGGCGTGCCATTCGTAGCAGCATTCCGATAGGGACAACTCCGATCGTGATGGTCATCAGCAACATGATCAGAGCTATTGCGGGTTCGCCGGCCAAAGCAGCGACCAAAACCATCACTGACGCATACACCACGAACACGGCCCACAACGGCAAGCCACTCAGCTGCTCACGCTTCTGTTTGAGGAACACGCGAAGTGGCATTGGGATTTCTCGCCGCAGCTCGATGGATTGGCTCAGAGCCGCAGCGAGGTCTTCGGCATTTGCGAAACGATCCGCGGGGCCCTTGGCGAGGCAACGATCGACGGCCCCTGCTAGATGTTTGGGTACTTCGGGCGCGACGCTGGAGAGGTGCGGCGCTTCCTGAGAAATATGTTTGGCGAGCACCGCCGCGACCGTCTCGCCCTCGAAGGGGAGACGACCGGTCAGCATGAAATATCCGACCACCCCCAAGGAGTAGATGTCGCTCCGCTCGTCCACCGACTCGCCACTTGCTTGCTCGGGACTCATGAATTCGGGGGTCCCCAGCACTTCGCCTTTTCCTGTGATCCCTGTGACTTCCTGGACCTGAGCAATCCCGAAATCCGTAACTAACGCGCGCGCACCATCAGCCTCGAGGAGGATGTTGTCGGGTTTCACATCTCGGTGTATCACACCTCGACCGTGTGCATAAGCAAGTGCCCATGCGACCTCTCGCAGGATCCGGATCGCCTCACTCGAGGAAAATGGGCCTCGATCTCGGATCGACGCGCCGAGCGATATTCCGTCGACGTACGCCATCGTGAAGAACACGAAACCGGCCACGTCGTCCACCGTGTATATCGGGACGATGTTTGGTTAAGAGAGTTTTGCAGCCGTGCGTGCCTCGCGCATGAACCGTTCGCGTTGAGCAGTATCGGCTGCCATTCGCGGCGGCAAAAGTTTGAGTGCAACTGGGCGGTCTAGCGCGACTTCGTGGGCGAGATAGACGACCGCCATGCCCCCTCGGCCGAGCTCACGCTGCAGGGAATATCGGCCGGCGAGAGCCTCCTGTAGAGCGATGAACTCCTGGTCCGGTATCAGGGCGGTCATTAGTCGCTAATATAGGGTTCGCAGCTCTCTGCCGCGAGAAACCGACGTGGTTTCCTATGATCCCCTCGTTAAAGCATTCTTGCGACTCGCCTCTGGATCAGAAAATGACCCTCTCGGTACCACTGTAGTAGATGCTGTTGAACAGGAACTTGTAGGTACCATGCGACTGGGCGCGATTTGTGACGTCGAACCCGAACAAGACAAGCCTACCGACGCCAATGCTCGCCGCGAATGCCGCGGTCCCTCCATTCAGGTAGCGTTGCCCCCAGGCCCAACCGCTACGAAGGGGGGCCTCTCCCTCGAACCACAATAGCCTCCGAAGCCCGGCGCCGGGCGAGAAACGAAACACCGGGCTGTTGTTGAAGAAGACATCGACCATCTCGGAGGAAATGCCCCAGGCAAGCGGGTGAGCACGGTCCACTCTCGCTTCTACAATCGAGCCCGGCACAAAGAACCTCTCGGGCGGAATACGGCTTCCCCCCAACGAAAGGTGGTCGCGAACCGGAAGTCCAAGGAAGTTGCCCAAAGCGGTTGAAGCCCCAATGGCTATCACCGTGCCGCCGCCTTGCAGGAAGCGACGTAACTGTGGGACGGTCTTACGCTCGGTTACGGAACCCATCTTGTCCCGCCACTCCGGCGGGACATTCAGAGAGTCGGGGCTGTCGGTGCGAGACGAACCCGTTTGAACTGCGCGGGTTGCCCCAATCGCCCCTTCGGGGAAGATCAGCACATCATAGTCTTCCGCGAGGTTGCCTGCATCGAGTCGCTGTGGGTAAACCAAATCCACTGGGAACTCGAACTGCTCCAATATCCAACGCACATACCCCGAGTTCGGCGATCCTCCATACTGATCCCACAGCCCGATCCGAACGGGCGACAGCTGAAGCGCTTCGCCGGTCGGAGCGGACTCCACCGCGGTGAAGTTGAGACCGACTTCCGAAGTCAACACTTCCAGCTTTGGCTCGGTAGACTCCCCGCCTGCTACGTAGACGGCCCCGGTACCAAAACTCGCCTCGCCAGCCTCGACTGGACCCGTCATCCAGAATACTGATTCTCCGCTCGCTAGTAAGCGATTGATCGCAACGAATGCATCGTTTGCTTCGTGGCTCAGCAGGAATCCCGCACTGCCCGTTCCGGTAATCTCACCGTCCGGCACCCCTGCGAAGTCTCGAATCTCTTCGAAGGGACCGTCGAATCCGTCGAACACACGATCGAATTCGATCCCCATCTGATAGGCCAGCGTATACCCAACCAAATCGTATGGACGATTTGGCGGTCCCCCAGGATAGGGTATGTCGTCCGGGTAGTACTGCGGCTCCATCATGTCGCGCACGTGCGGACGAAATGCTTGGGCCGCTTTGACGACGTACGAGCCCTCGGGGTACAACGTGCCCGCTACCTCAAACGCTTCCGTCGCCAAGTACACGGTCACTCCGCTTTTCAGCAGCGCGTTAACGAACTTGGTTGCCGTCAGGAAATCGGGCTGACTGGAGGGGATGATGTACCCCCTGGCATCACGGTGTGCCGAATCGTGGAGTATATCATAGTATTTCTTCTCGTAGCCCCTGATGCGCTCTTCACCTCGCACTATCGGCAGTGCGCCATCCGCCGCGATCGCCGAATCGACAGCAGCTATTCTCGGTGGCGTGATTGTAACGTGGTCACGACTGCCGCGTTCGATCGAATTCCTGCCCATCTGATAGATGTTGAACAGAAAGTCCTCACGGTGCTTTGCCGCCAAGTCGAGCACCGCACGATCGGCCGAGAGCGCATACTCAACCGACTGTCGAAAATGCCACAAATTGGGCTCAATGTACGGCGGAATGGGATAGGGGTGGTCGTTCCGCGGCAGTTGTATGGCCGGGTTGAATGGAATCTGGATTGGTGTTGGGTCACCACTCGTCTCCGTGAGGATCCCTATCTGGTTATGAAAGTACGGAGTCGTGCGGAGGCCGCCGTTCCACCAAGTCTGATAGTTGGTGCCGGAACGCCAGGTAGCTCCGGGTTTGTTCTCGGCGATCAGGCGACCGTTGATTGCGGCACCAACCAGCTCAATGCCCATCACCACTAGAGGATCGATGTTGTAGTTGAAGGGATCGCGGAAAGGCGGCGTCGCAATCACTGCACCCGGTGGTCCGTGATGGTGATGGTTGTACACTATCTGTGGGAACCACTCCCGGCACAATACTCGCGAGACCGCCTCGGTCTCCGGCTGACTGTTGATGAAGAAGTCCCGGTTATTGCGATGGCCGATATAGTACTGTTCCAGTCTCGGGAACCCACCCATGAACCGTTTCGTGGGGTCTGGCTCCCGCATGTACCAATCCACAACCATGTCCATTCCGTCGGGGTTGGTAAACGCCGCTAGGAGGATCACGTTGTCCAGGATTCTGAGTGTCTCAGCGTCATCCAAACTCACCATCTGGTAAGCAAGTTCGATCAGGTTCTGCGCACCGACCGTCTCGTTCGCATGTAAGCCACCGTCGATCCATACCACCGCCCTGCCCTCCATCGCCAATTCCCGTGCATCCTCATCTGTCAGACCCTCTGCTAGCGCAAGGCGGCGGGATATGTCCTGATAGTGATCGAGCTTGCGTTGGTTTTGCGGGGACGTGACGATCGCCATCACAATTCGTCGTCCCTCTACGGACTCGCCGATATCCACCAGCCGAAGTCGCTCCGACTCCCGGTCCAGCGTCTCCCAGTACTCCACAATCGGTGTATAGTTGGGCAGCCAGTAATCGTCCCCGATGTTGTGGCCAAAGTGTTCCATCGGCGTAGTGATCTGCTGGCACGCCGTCGTCCCCACAGCCGTCACCAACAGCCACAAGACTCGTCTGGCTCTAACGATCGGTTGCTGTTCGTTCATCGCTCTGCTCCCGAAAACCGCGAAAGTTTCTACCGCCTTAACCCCGCATAGGACACCGTAAAGAGCAACGCGTGTTTGACGCCTGCCCATATGCGCTGGATGTCGGCACTCTCCGTAACGTCGTGGCCCACCGACATACGGCGGACCTCCGACTGCAGGGGGCGTCGCGCGCTTGTCTCAAATCTCCCACCTCCGAGATCGAGCACATTTCCTCTCAAAGAGAACGCCGGCATGCCCTCCAGATACGAGCGCACACAATCCCCGCATCCGTTGTCCGGATCGATCACAGGCTCTGTCCCGTATAGCACGTTACTCGCCGCCGCTATCATCCGCGCCGGTGCATTATCAACCTTGTCCCACCCTTCGAACGCATTTTCGGCGACATCGATGCCGACTCCGTTCTTACTCGTGATCTCGTAGACATAGCTGTAACCCTCGCCGAGTCCGGTGCACACATCGGCGGCGATGCGTTGAATGTCATTGTGTGCTTGCCAAATCCGTTGTTCGGAGGGTGAGCGCAGATCGAAGCGAATGCGCACTTCCTTTGCTGGCGAATTGATGATCTCGCTCGCTTCGACCATCGGCATGTTGAAGAACAGTAGCGTTGGGTCGTTACTGCCGCGTGGCTGGGTACCGGGCCCTGAGACGCGCGGATCGCGGAGCTCGGTCAGGCGCTCGATCAGCGGGCCAAGTGCATCGATCGCGTGAGGACCCCATCGCTGCCAGTCGAACGGGACAAACACTCTGAGTTGGGTCCTGTGCCTCACCGGCGTGCTTCCGGTTGACACCCCCGCTCCTCCACCGTTGTGCATCTGAACGAGAATGTCGCCGTTCCTCCAATCGATGTTGTGCGGGTAATTCGACCGCGCAAAGAACTCCGCACCGGGGCTCGCATGCTCGCGCGCAGGCTCCTCACCAGTGAAGGTGGCGAACCAAACGTCTCCCTCCGTCTCGATGTTAGCGGCATTCATCGCTCTCAGCACTGTGAGCATCTGGATCACGCCGCCGAGGTCGTCTCCCGCGGCGGGGCACCAGACGCGCCCGTCGGCCACGAACGCCTCTATCGGCTGCTCCTTGGGCCAGAGCCCCGTGTTGTCATGGTGAGCGTTCAAGACGACGGTCGACCCGTCACCAACTCCTTTGCGGACTCCGATCACGTTGCGCAGATCGTCAATACGCACATCCTCGAGGCCATAGATCCGAAATAGTTTGAAGATCTGTCGAGACCGGTAGATCTCATCGCTCGACGGGCCGTAGGTATTGCAGATGCTCAACCATTCCTGCACAGTCTCCTCTTCCGCGCCGTCCACATAGGCAAAAGCGCTCTGGATTTCCGCGGTCGAGAGTACCTCTCGCGCTACTTCAAGCTCGTGCGTGAGGTCCGGCACCTGCCGTTGAGCGTAGGCGGTTGGTGGTGCAGTGAGGGTCAGCAGCACAATCGGAAAGAAACAGACTTGGGAAAAACGAGTCAGACTCATGGCACTCCCTCCTCGGCGATTGTTTCCTGGATATGAGGACATGTCGGGCTAAGATGTGGCGGGGGGCATGGAGGCGCTAGGGGTTCCGCAATGAGATTAGGGTAGATCGCGTTTGCGATCGCTCCGGGATATCATCCAACTGTGCGGTGGCTGCATGGGCGGGATATACGACCGCCATTCCCCCTCGGCCGAGCTCGCGCTGCAGGGAGTATCGGCCGGCGAGAGCCCCCTGAAGAGCTAAGATTTCCCGGTCCGGTATCAGGTCGGTCATGGATCGCTAGTCTAGGGTCCGCTGCTCAGCAACGAGCATGGGCGTTATCCGCATGCAAAGAGCTGTAACAAACACCGACCTTGGATCACATACTTACGGCAACTGGAGAGTCCAATTGCCAATTGGAACTGTGCTTTGAAAAGAGAAAGGGAGGCTGACATGTACAGGAGAATAGCAGCACCGATCGCAGCGGTCGCCCTTGTGGCCGCGGCAGCGTTACCGGCGAGCTTGAATGCTCAGTCAGAATCTTCGGACGTGACGTCAAATGAGACTCGAGTAACCGTGCAGGTAGACAACGGAAATTGGCTGGACATGAGGCTGTACGTCGTAGTTGACGGCGGCGCCTATGATAGAATAGGGACGGTGACGGGGTTCTCTAAGGGGAAGTTCGAGATTCCCCGTCAGTTGACTGCCACAAACAGTCCGATACAGCTCGTTGCCGCACCCATAGGCTCAACCGAAAGGTATGCTGCACAGCCCGTGATGGTATCCGTTGGAGACGTGGTCGAATGGAGGCTGGCCAACAACTTGGCAATGTCGAGCATATTCGTAAGGCCAAGCTGAACCGAGAGCCCGAGCAGTACTCCAATCACCACGATCGAGGGTCGGCCCATTCAATCGGTGCCGGCCCTTTGTTCTTCTTTTCCAATCAAGTATGGCTGCTCCGGTCACATCGTCTGAATCTCAATCCACACTAAAAAGAGAATAACCAGCGCTGGTGTCGCGTTGACACGGGCGTGTGGATATGATCTTAAGGATCGTTCACGGTGTTCGTGCCTCAACCGTTTTGGCGAGGAGTCGCTATGCCCAACATACTTCACCAGTTCTCGATCAAGGCTACACCCACCGACGTGTTTCGGGCGATTTCCACTCCGGATGGGATAAATGCCTGGTGGACAAAACGCTGCAAGGGGGAGCCTGCCGAGGGGTCGGTATACGAGTTGTTCTTTTCCCCCGGCTACGACTGGCGAGCCGTCGTCTCCAAATGCGTCCCGAACCGTACGTTCGAGTTGACCATCACGAATGCCGACGAAGACTGGACAGGTTTGCGAGTTGGCTTCGAATTGGTCGACAACGATGGCACGGTTGTCGTGAAGTTCTACAACTCGGGTTGGGCGGAGGCAAACGATCATTTCCGCATCTCCAACACGTGCTGGGCGATGTACCTACGCTTGCTCCGGCGCTATGTCGAGCATGGTGAGGCTGTATCGTACGAGGATCGACTGGCCGTTTGACCTCATAGAACCACATAACCAATGATGCACCACGCTGAGCAGGAGATCGCCGGCCGGACTGGCGAGGTGTGACGACAAAGAGGGGAGATTCCGGACCGTTGATTACACGTGAGTGGCGTATACCCAACATTACGATCTTGCTTGTCACACTGGCCATCTTAATCTCGTTGAGTCCAGGTTTGGCAGCACAAGAGGTGCGGGCGACCAGGGCCTTCGAACCGATACAGATTGACGGCAGGTTAGAAGACGCGGTATGGAGCGATGTAGTACCCACTTCCGGCTTCACCCAGCTTCAACCCAACCGAGGAGAGTCGGCGTCACAGAGGACGCTCATCTATGTCCTGTACGACGATCGTATGGTGTATTTCGGCATCGACTGCAGGGATTCCGATCCGACCGTAATCTCCCGCTCCATCACACGTAGGGACGGCGAGGTTTGGGAAGACGATGCCGTTGCGCTGATCCTGGACACCTTCGATGACGACAACAACGCATACGTATTCATGTTCAACTCGCTTGGCACCCAACAGGACGAGAGGTGGGCGGACAACGGACGCACTAGAGACGTGACGTGGGATGCCAATTGGATGTCGGCGGGAGCGGTGAATTCGAACGGGTGGACAGCGGAGGTCGCGATTCCGTTCGATGCCATACGTTTCGACAGGCGCACGGAGAATTGGGGCTTCAACGCCATCCGTTACCTGCCAAGGAACCTGGAGCAGAGTCACTGGGTCGCGGGCCTCCCGGAGTGGTTCAGAATTGCCGAGATCGGCAGTATTACCGAACTCGACCTGATCGACGCCGAAACCAAGAATTACAAGATCATCCCATATGTCCAAGCGGCGTTCACCCAGGACCAGGACGATGACGCCGAGGCTGGTCTGGACCTCCGATACAGCCTGTCGAGCAACCTCGGCATTGACGCGACATTCAATCCCGACTTCGCCACGGTGGAAGCCGACGTGGAGCAGGTGAACCTCACGCGTTTCGAGCTCTCCTATCCGGAGAAACGCCCGTTCTTTTTAGAGGGCGCCGAGAACTACTCGACCAGGATCCGGCAGTTTTACTCACGCCGAATTGGCGACACCGATTGGGGAGGCAAGATCAATGGGAAGATCGGGCCGTGGAGGCTCAACGCACTCGTCACCCAGTCTGATTCTTCTGCGCTAGCTCCCAGCAGTACGGGAGAAAACGCTTACTACTCGGTGTTCCGCGTGAGCAGAGACCTGCCGAACGCCTCAAACGTAGGACTCCTAGGAGCAAACCGCACATACGACGGTGACAATGAGGGCTCTCTTGGGATCGTAGGTACGCTGTTCTTTACAGACTATCTCGGAATGACTACCCAATTCGTCAGGTCGTACGGCGACTTCAGTGACGGTGCGTGGAACTACTTCATCAGGCCATCGTATGACGCGCAAACGGGTCACTTCCATGTCCGTTACACACATGTCGGCGAAAACGTGCGTGAGAACATGAACGGCGTCGGCTTCGTACGCGACGACAATAGGAAAGAGGTTGACTCCAACATTCGCAGGCAATTTTGGCTCAATAGGTATGGTCTCCAAGATCTGACACCATCGGTGAATTACAACCGATATTGGAGTCAGGAGGGCGACCTGCGGAGTTGGGAGGTTCGTACCCGTATCGGCCTCAACTTCCTTCGCAAATGGAATCTGAGTCTCACCAACAATGAGGAGTTCAAGGCCGAGGAGCCTGGCCTGTTCGAGAGAGATTTCAGAAACTCGCTTTATCAAGCGGATCTAACCTTCAACAGCCGAACCGGTAAGTCAGTAACAGCGTACTATGGCCGAGGAACCAACTTCGACAGCGACCTAATTAGGTTTGGCGGAAGGATCGCCCTGAGAATAACGGACGCACTAAACGCCACCTACAATCTCACACGGGTCCACTTCAATCCCGATCCAAACGACAGGAACAGCTGGATCCACTACGTGAGAGCAACTCACTACGTAAATAAGGACATGTTCTTCAAGCTGTTCTACCAGTCAAAATTCGATCTCACTGGCAGTTTTTCTGACCCGAACTTCGATACTGAGAGAGAGACTACGCAGTTCGTATACGTCTGGAGATTCTTCCCGCCCTTTGGATCACTGCAGCTTGCTTATCAGCAAGGACCTCTACAGATCGGGGACGAACAACGCCAATACCGGACTCTATTCACGAAGCTGTCTTGGGTGTTCTGATAGGCTGCGTGAGCACCCCGTCGCGCTTTATGGTGCGGCGGGACGCGGACGCCGCGAAATCAAGATGTCAGGACCCCTCCCTCTCGAACACGATACAGGTCACGCGGCCAGCGTCGACTTTGAGGCCAGTCACACGACCCCGTTCCCGCACAAACGTGATGCCAAGTCCTGCGCCATTGAATTCATCAGGTGCGATGGACAGAAGACCCGCCGGATCTCGGTCTGCTCGTCGTAGCGAAAGGGTATCGCCTTCGAGTGTGATCTCATACACCGTTTCGATTTCCGGACTCCAGTATCTGCCGACATAGTCCTGGAGTTGCTCGGCAGAGGGCTCGGGCCGATCCCGCCGGACATACGTGTCGCCCAGTCTGGTGGCGGTAGCCACGCCCTCCTCATCGGCAAATGTTATCTGAACGCCGACACCGATCAGCTCAAAATCGGTCTCGGAAAACGCCTGCAGCGGGAACGATTGCCCTTGCACCATAACGACCAGCCTTCCGTCGCGGACCTCGAACACCAGTACGGGCGGGTCCGCTTCGGCTTGATAGACACCTTCCCACCGTTCGAGTTGGCCGACGGCAAGTTCGACCGGCTCATGGTTCTTTGCCAATGGGGCGTCCCCTCCAGCTACGTCGGCAACCTCCTCCGTGAACAGACCAGCCAGTACTGCATCGGCCACTCCGTTCGCGTACGCTCCCGCGTTTGCGTCACCGCGATTACACTCGACGATTATGCTGGTGTGCTGCTCGGGAAAGCGCGCAAGCACGGCCCGAAACCCAGCCCAAACACCACCGTGTTTTACGCGGTGAAGTCCGCGATACTCATCCACCGTAAGGCCGAGTGCGTAGTCGATAGTGTCACCGTCGTTGAGGATACCCCGTGTGTGCATCCGATCGAGCAATCCTTGCCCTCCGACAACGGGGGCATAGAAGTTCGCGTCCCACTTAGCTAAATCCTCAACGGTTGTGATAACCTGGCCGTCTCCGCCCATCTGGAAGTTCCAAGCGTGATCGATCGTCCAACTTCCAGACTCACCTGCGTATCCAGTCGCACGTTCGCGGACGACCTCGGTGTTCAGGTCCCAAATCGACGTGTGGGCCATGCCGAGCGGGTCGAAAACACGCTCCTCGAGAAACTGGCGCAGGGATTTGTCCGTTGCACGTCGCACGATATTCGCCAACAGCAGATAACCGGAGTTGGAGTAGAGGAATTCGGAGCCGGGGTCGAAGTTGAGCGCTCTCTGGCGGGTAATGAGCTCGACACCGTCGAACTCATCGAAGACGTTGTTGAAGTCAGTGCCAGCAAGTTCCATGAGTGTGAGATAATCCCGTATGCCGGAGGTGTGGTTGAGAAGGTGCCGGATCGTGATAGTACGCTCGTATTCCGGCAGCTCGGGGATCCACCTTCGTACTTCGTCCTCGATGGATAGCACTCCGTCGATCTCGAGCAACGCAATGGCAGCTGCGGTGAACTGTTTGGAGACAGAGCCAATGTCGAAGGCGGTCGATGGCGAGATCGGAATGCCCCAATCGAGGTTGGCGAGCCCATACCCCTTGGCGAAGGCCATCTGGCCGTTTTGCACTACACCTAGCGCACATCCCGGGTCGCCCACGTTGACAAAATCGAAGACTTCATCGATCTGCGTCCTCACTGACTCCTCGAGCGTCCAGCGTTGGGCGCCGGCGGACAGCGTGGTCACCGACAGAGCGAGAACTGCCAATACGAAAACGCGTCCCACGTTTGGTTCTCCATGGATGCGAGGGAAGATTCGCGTGTTAACGACTCCAGAATTTAACGCACCAGAAGACTATTCTGGGCGAATCCGATGCGCCCCCCGCGGGCAAATGCGCCTTCTGAAAGGTCTCGGGAACTTATCCGCGCTCTTTGGAGTCGTAATAGTCAAGGGTAGTGAGGCCACCAACTATCGGTATGGGAGAGTGGCGTCTTACAGCTGTGCAGTAGGACAAAACCACTTGATGTCAAACGGACCGTACCGCGCGGGAGTCGGCAAGGCGGCTGGGAAGTGCTATACTCCTATAGGAAGAATGGAGGTCGACATGATCCGTAACACGGCTGGAACGATCTCAGCCGTTGCCCTCGTTGCCGCGGTCGCGTTTCCGGGGAACCTGCTAGCTCAATCGAAGGATAAAGACAAGCCGCGACTGCGTGCCCCCGTAACTATAGAGGTGAACAACGGGAACTGGCTGGACGTGCGCGTCTATGCGGTGCGAGAAAACGGCGCCTACGACCGAGTAGGGACGGTGACCGCGGGTTCTTCCTCGAGGTTCGAGCTTCCACGCTGGCTCACATCTCATGGCATGCAGATACATCTCGTAGCAGCTCCAATCGGTTCGACCCGCAGATACAGATCTCCACCCGTGATGGTGTCAGTTGGCGACGTAATCGAGTGGAGACTGACCAACAACCTGGAGCTGTCGAGCATTTCGGTCCGAGCAGGGATGTAGTCTATCTAAGTCATTGTGTTTTATTGAGTTATCTGATCAGGACTGTCGACCAGTCGCGCAAGCACCATTTTCCTTACCGTCGAAAGAGATAGCTCGCCTTGACGAAAAGACCCTCGCCAACCAGGTCCATCTGCGATAGCCGAACGTTTGCCAAGCCCCTCATGAGCCGATTGTACCCTACAAAGAAGACCGTGCCCGGTGATGGCTCGTACTTGAGAAGCAACTGAGATTCGAACCTCCCAGATTCGGTTGCTCCCTGGAGCACACCGCCGATGGCCATCGGCAGCTCACTGGCGGGATCTCTAAGGGCGTCAGACTCTTCCAGCGAGTATTGCACAACGGCCCGAAACACAAGCGATCTGCTGAATTTGTACTGAGTCCTGACGCGAGGAATGTGAGCGGTAGAGAAGACACTGTGGTCGCGTTGGCGTCTCAGGTGAGAGTAGGTATAGCCTAGCGATAGCTCAACGGCACTGATCGGTCGAATAGTGATTGTGGGAGCGGCCAGAACCTCCAAGCCCCGGGCTGCCTCAACGTAGATCGGTACCTCGCGATAGAAGAACCTACCATCGAGCCTTACGGAATTGGTCACACGGAAACGCGGCGTGAGACCGACCGCTAGCATATGCGTCAACTCGTTCGGCACAACAAACGGCTGAGTCTCTCCACCATCCATCACCGTTTCATAAAGCGCGTAGTCCTCAGGCCGAAATCGAAAGTATCCATCGCGTACGATGAAACTCAGGATGCGTTCTCCGTACAGCGTGAGAATCGGACGGAGTTCCACTTCTGCCTCGAAAGGATTGCCCCCCTGCCAAAACTCGTCGTGGTCGTAGAAGGCGCTTCCTCGCACTGCTAAGCTCACCTGCTGAAGTGGTGCACCGGGCTGCCCGAATCGGGCGACTGACACCTGCCCAGACAGTTGCGTGTCACCCACACGCGGAATGAACCCGGTCTGGGTGCGAAAATCTCCGTGCACGTCGTTGAACTTCGCCTCGAACGAAAACGAACGTCCGCTCCGCTGGAGCGCCGCCGTCACCATTGGTGCCCTTCGGAGCAGCTCTCCGGATCCGGCCGACGTCCAACTGTTCGCGACCTGGGCCGTAAACACATATCTGCTGAGGAACAGAAATCGGGCATCGCCTGCAACGACCCGGTTGAATTGTCCGGTGCGTAGCACAGATCGATCGGTGTACAGGGCTCCGATGGTCGAGCCACCTCCCACATCGCGCCGCACTCGAAGCAGGTTGACCACCGCCGAGTTGTCGCCACCATGGATCGTACGGGGGGATTCGTCGACGGCGCCCAAAAAGCCAACATTGAACGCCCCGATCTTCCCGGTCAGCTTTGCACCGCCAATCGGATCCGCGATCTGCCTCGTATAGACTAATTCGCTGGGGGTCCTGAATATCTCGGTCCCCTCCAGGAAGAAGGGTCGTTTCTCCGGGAAAAACAGCGCAAAGCGCTCATTGACGGTGATCTGGTTTGCATCCGTCTCGACTTGCGAGAAATCGGGGTTCACAGTTGCATCGAGAACCAGGTTCTGCGTCAGACCAATCCGTGTGTTCACACCGAAGTCGGGTTGAAAGGTCTCTTGCTGATACACGCCATCCACATCCTGCCCGACTCGCTTGCCTGTTGCCACCGGATTGACTTCGAACAGCCGCCGCGGCCGCAACCCCTGCAGGCCGACCAGCTTTCCACTTTGCGCCAAGATGTTGGAGATGTTTCTCGTGAGCGGCGCCCAGGATTGTTTGAATCCCTTTCGTCTGATGCCCCTGGCTAGCTGAATACCCCAATCCTGCTTCGGTGCCTGGCGAAAGCGGAGCGTGGTAAAGGGGATCTTCATCTCAGCAACCCATCCATCGGCAGTGACCCTACCATCCGACTCCCATAAAAAGTCCGGGTTGTAGTCAATCAATACCGAAGTGGCGAGGCGCTGTTGCATGCCTTCTATCCACAACCCGTCTGTCTGGATGCCGAGTGGATTGACGTAGAACACATACGCCTGCCTGTGATCGTCGAAGGTGTCGAGCATGATGCGAAAATAGTCGTCGGTAAAGACCGACCGATCGCGCTCACCCATGTGGGCGAGGATCAGGTGCGGCTCGCTGTCGATCGCTCGCATGCTGAAGTAGATAGCATCGGGGGTGTAGAAAATCCGCACCTCTGTCGACCCTTCCCCCGGTATGCCCTCCACAGGCTCGTACTGAGTGAAACCGGTCAGAACCGCCGCATGGTTCCACGCGTCTTCGTCCAGACGCGAGTCGATCGTTATGTCGGGGCTCTCCAATCGCGGGATCGTCGCCGCCAGTTGCCCGTTTCGACCATTGAACACCGCAGAGTCGGTGGGAGCACTCAGCGGACCGGTGTCCGTACGGCCGGTTTCCATATCAGTCGATTGGATGGCCGGCAGAAGTACGAAACAGAATGCCGCTACACTATTCAGCAAGACTCGATATCCATGTCTAATGTATGATTTGACTCCATAACAAGATAAGGGATATTCGCGTCTTGGTTTCGCGGCGTGTATAACTGGCGTATGTTCTCCCCAATCCTTTACCCCCTTTCGGAGACCAGGGCGATGGACCTTTCGAGACGGAAATTCGTGGCAACTGCCGCTTCTGCGATGGCGATGGGTTCCATGGCATGCAGTGGCGAGTCGGAGACGGCAACTGTTTCAACCGGCGGCCCCATTGATGGTATCGCACCGGATAGGCTGGATCCCTGGATAGAACTCGAACCCGCGGCGTTCCGTAACAACCTAGAGTTTCTAACTGAGCGATGTGGTAGACCGATAGCCGCAGTGGTGAAGTGCAACGGCTACGGTCTGGATCACAGGGTCCTCGGGCCTCTATTGGACCCCGCGCCGCAAATCGCCTTCTTCGCGGTCGTCACGGTGGATGAAGCCATCGAGCTTCGGGGCAGCGGAGTCAAGAAGCCGATTCTCCTCATGGGCGATTTCATTGCTTCGGCCGAAATGGAGTTGGCTAACAACGATATCACGTTGGCCGTGTACACTCCCGATGCCCCTCGGCGCCTAGCGGCGTTGGCAGAGAGAACCGGTAGAGCGGTAAGGGTCCACCCGTACATCGATACAGGATTCCACCGACTGGGCATGGATGTTCGTGTGGCCGAAGCGTGGGTCACCGAGTTGGCCGAAAGCTCGGCCGCAAGCATCACCGGCACGATGACGGAGTTGACCCAACACGGCGACTTCGACAAAGAACAAATTCGGATCTTCGCCGAGTTCGGAAGGACGATGGCAAACAAGGGGGTAGAACTAGGACCCATGCATGCGGCCGCATCCGATGCAATCATCAAACACCCCGAAGGCACGTTTGATATGATCCGGCCCGGCAATCTGATCTATGGAATTCCGGCAAGCCCCGACGATGACGAAGCCGCGCGCCCCGTGCGTGTAGTGTTCCGAATGAAGGCCAGGGTGATTCGCATCGTGGAATTAATGGCGGGAGAGACCTTGGGCTACAGCCGGGGGTTCGCACCCGATCGAGAAACCGATGTGGCCATCATCAAATGCGGCCGCACGGCGGGATACGTATACCGCGGAGGTCAGGGAGAAGCTGTTGCTCTGATCAATGGAGAAAAGTATCCGTTGGTCGCCGACATCAACTCCAGCCACTGTTACGCTGAGTTGGGCAAAAATCACGGCGTCCAGCGTCTAGACGTTGTCACGCTCATCGGGCCCGAAGACGGAATCCGTCCCCAGGACTTGGCTCGCATCACCCAGCGCAGTCGATACGAGAGCTTCAACATCGACGCCCGGATACCCAAGATTGTCGTGTGAGTGCTACGCGACCCACGCCAGCGGTCATCGTTCTGTCGCGTTGGTCAAATCGGCAGTCCGTGCCGCAAAGTCCGGCATCGCAGGAAGTGGTGCGCTCGGCACAGCTTCATACCAGAATGAAGCCGCCGACCAGTCGTCCTCACGCTCAAACAAGTTGATTAGGTATTCGTCAATGGTCGTGGGGGGATTCGGTCCTGGCTTGTGGCCAATCTGCTGAATGGTGGCACGTCCACTGGTCTCCCAGAATACCGGATCCTTGATATGCCAGCGGTACATGGAAACGCGCCCTGTCTCGGATGTCTCCTCCCTCTCCCTATAGGTCGCCCCATGATATAGAAATGGCGTAGGTTGTAACCCCCAGGAGAGACCCACGTAATCTTCCGAGCCAGTGCCCGCAACCGTCGGGAATGTCGTATCCCCATCGCGGTAAAACTTGAACTCACCCTCACCCCACCAGCTGGGTCCCATTGGCCGGACGCCGATCACGGCGCCGATGAATCGCCCATTGCCAAGCCGCTCCGGCAGTAGCTCGAAATCCACGCCCGCCGTGGTTGGATTCTGACGTTGGAATAGCACGTGTAACCGTCCGACATCTTCGCGGTGATTGTCCCCAAGCGTATAGTCGATTTGGTAAAACAACGGCATCGATATCGGAGACTCGTTGGTGAAGGTCATCCTCACGCCACGGGTGAACGGCATGGGCAACCAAATGTTCATTCCAGCTGCTTCACCAACCGAATGCACCGCGGTCTGGAAGGCCGGGGTAGCGCCGTGGGCAAACCCAAAGAAGTCACCAATCGGTGACTCGATACTGGCGTGTTCCTGTCCGTCCCAATAGACACGGATAACCGCGCCTCGAAGTGTTATCGGATTCGGGAACGTCGTCATCCAGATGTGGCGGACCGTTCCATTGCCCCTAACATCGGCAAGCACGACTTCCTCTCCGGGTTGCAGGGCACGGGCCGGAGCACCTTTGCGCCCTACCCCGAGCGGGCTCGCCACCTGTCCACCCGCGCCACGCCCACCAGTCGGGTTTTCGAAGGAAATTGAACGCGTCTCCAGTCCAGTATTCAGGTCGTAGAGTTGACCTCTATGTAGGTGCTCAGTCTCCGTAGCGGAGCGTTGTGGTGTACAGGCGTTGACCACAAGAAAACCCAGAGTGATGACTACTACGACACCCATCTTGACGCTGCAAAAACAGATACGCATGGCTGCCCCACTCCTCAAGCGGTGGGCTTGCTCTTTTCGTCAGTTATTGCCGCCCACATCAACTCAGCGATCATGTCGAATCGTTGGTGCTCGTATTCCAACTCTTCAGGCGACAGATCGTCCACTCGACTGGAAAGATCCCTAATGTGGTTGAGCAACCCATCGACGAGCCCCCGCAACGTCGGATTCTTTTTCCGTTGCTCTTTCTGGAGCGACGCTGTCGCCGAATCACCGGATTCAGAGTTTGGTTCCATTTGCGTCCTCGTGCGTTTTCAAACACCCAACGCTATCACGTAGAGTCAATTGTGGAAACCCTCTGAGGTCGACTTGACGGTTCTTTGACGTTCGCAATTCAGGTTCCAACCAACCACAACCGGAGTGAACTGTGCGAGCTGTCTTGTCGGTAATAACAATCATGCTGACGCTTCCGGGGTCGAAGCTTTCGGCACAAGCGCCTATTCCAAACGGTGCGCGCGTGCGAATCTCGACACCGGCGTTTGTTCTGGATCATCGGGAAGGCTTCCTCGCCGCGGACCACGTGTTGATCCTGGACAGGGACCGTTCAGTAGCTGTACCGCTCGCCGCGTTGACAAAGCTAGAACGCAGAGCCAAAAAGTCGAGTGCGACTGCGGGCGGTTTGGTGGGATTGATCGTAGGCTTGGTGGCCGGTTCGGTCACAGGTACATACGCGGGACTCAAGGCTTCTGAATGTGAGTCCAACGTCGTGAACGGCAGATGCATGAGCGGCGGCGCCGCTGTGAGTGACCCGATCGGCTTAACCGGCGGAGCATGGGGTTCCGTGGTCGGTGGAGTCCTTGGCGCAGCAATCGGCGCAGCAATCGGCGCGTCCGTCAGGACCGAACGTTGGGAGGAGGTCCCGCTCGACCAACTAAGCGTGAGTTTCGCGCCAAAGCGGGATGGAGGTTTCGCATTCGGTTTGTCAGTGAGCTTCTAGGGGTCCATCTACGGATCCATGTCCTGCACGTCGAAACCCAACACGACTGGAACGCCGCGTACATGCTCAATAGCCAGCTATACCTCACGGATCCGCTGCAAGATTGAGGTGGGTAGGCGACGATGCCCGTAGCCTCACGCGGGGCGCTGGGAGTATTCCATTCACCGATTGAATTTCGGTAAATTTTCGGGTATGCTTCCGGCATCGTGCCGAACCCACGTCCTCCCAAGATCAGCCGCAGAGACATCGATTGCTGGCTGTGCGAACTTGAACGCGATATTCGATCCACGGTCAAGGGACCGACCGGCGAGCTGCGGGCTCGGCTGGCGCTCCTGCTACGCCGCATAGAGACTTGGCGGGAGAAGCTGGGTGTCAAACGGTGAGGCTGCACTATCCGCGATACGTTTTCCGAAGCCAGGGGTACGTCAGCACATCCCAAGTAGAAGAGCGATCTTCATGCGTCGAATATTGCTGCCAATTGTGGTTTGTTTCGTGTTCAGTGGGTGTGGCAATATGATGTCTACCTTGGGCCCTCGTCCGTCGAGCTGTGAGCCGAATGACGGTAACATCATATCAGACATTCCCAAGGTCGTCCCAGATCGCTCGTGCGATATCGCACAACCAAGGCTCACACATCCCCCGATCAGGCACCGGAGAGGAGTGTCCGGGTTCGTGGGTGACGAACGAACGAAATCGCCGTCGCTCGCTCCTTACTAGTCCTCGGGGGTTGCGAGGGACTCATGCCCAAACAGTAGCTTCCACTCGCCTCCCCGGCGGACCCAGAGCACAGACAGTGCGAACGGCAGTTCTGGTCCAGTCACGCCCGCAGTATCCGTTCCGGACAACACTCCCGTGTCGAAGATGTGAGCGACATCGGGTGAAACCACCGTGGTCCACGAATCCGTGAGCGTTGCGTTCTGGCTTTCTACGACCTCGAACGCCGGCCCGAACGCCTCGTTCATTGCATCCCATCCAAAGACGACACCACCCTCGTATCCCCAAGAGGTTTCCGGGAGGTTATGGACGTAAGACTTGATCCGGTCCCAATCAGCCGCCTCGAGCGCATCCCACAGTTGGGCTTGGCGGAGATCTACCTCGGCCGCGATCTCGCCTCTCTGCACTTCGGTCAATTCAGGTGCTGCGTGTTGGCATGCGGCCAAGACAGTCAAAACGAATGCCGTAAGTGCAAAACGTCGCACGGGAACCTCCTTGCAGGAACCGCGAACTTCAGAAGTGTCGCAAACGTATCCGTGTGGGGCCAACTGTCAATCAGCAGCCTTGGGAGCGATTGGCCTCGGCATGGTTGGTGGCATCATCGGAGGCATTGCTGGAGCGGCCTCCCCGCACGAACGCTGGGTACAGGTTCCTCCCGACCGATTGCGTGTTAGCTTCGCGCCGCAGCGCGATGGTTGGTTCGCACTGGGGATGGTGGTGTCGTTCTAGGGCAACTGGCTGTAGCTTTGCTTTTTCCTCTTCGGCGTTAAGGTAGGAAGGGCAATGGCTTACAGGCGTCGCGAGTTCCTTGCTGCGGCCAGTTCGGCGGCGCTGGCGGCTTCACTGGCAGGATGCCGGAAACAGCAACATCAAATCACGAATCCTCGTCCGAACGTCCTCTTCTTATCGCTGGACGACCTCAATGACTGGATAGAACCGTTGGGCGGGCATCCGCAAGCACGGACTCCGAATCTGACCAGGTTTGCGTCTGAGGGTGTCAACTTCAGCAACTGCTACTGCGTCTCGCCTTCCTGTCTTCCGTCCCGTACGGCATTGCTGACCGGTACGCCCAGTTACCGGTCGGGCGTCTACTCGAACTATCAGTATTGGCGGGAGATTTTGCCCGACGCCGTGACACTTCCACAGCATTTTATGAGCGACGGGTACACGGCCAAAGGTGCAGGCAAGATCTTTCACAATGACCAACCGGACCCCGCGTCTTGGGACGAGTATTTCCCGTCCAAAGAGCAGCACATGCCGGACTACTACTATCCAGCACGCGGGCAGACCGTGAACATGCCCGAGTTCGAGAACATGTATGGGGACTTCGACTGGTCGCCAATTCCGCTCGCCGATGAGGAAACCGGAGACTACCGATCGGTTGCGTGGACCATCGAGAGGCTCAACGAAACACACGACAGGCCTTTCTTTCTGGCCTGTGGGATCTATCGACCCCACGTGCCTTGGTATGTGCCGCAGAAGTACTTCGACATGTTCCCGCTCGAGTCAGTCCAGCTACCGAGGTACCTGGACGGCGATCTCGACGATGTGGGGGAACGGGCCAGGGAAATAGCCAGGCGATCTGGTAACTATCACAGGCATGTGCTGGAAGCGGGTCAATGGAGGAATGCCGTGCAAGGCTACCTCGCTTCGATCGCATATGCAGACGCGATGCTGGGCAGACTTCTCGATGCCCTAGAGGCAAGCGCTTACGCAAAGAACACGATCGTCGTTCTCTGGTCCGATCACGGATGGCAATTGGGTGAGAAGGAGCATTGGAGAAAATTCGCCCTCTGGGACAACGTGGTCCGTGCAGTACTGATGATGAAGGTACCTCCAGGAGTGCCAGGGTTACCGGAGGGATCAGCCAATGGCACCCGCTGCGAACGCATTGTGTCGTTGCTCGATCTCTACCCGACGTTGGTCCAGCTCTGCGGGCTAACCGAACGCGAGGATTGGGAGGGTCACAACCTCGCACCGCTGCTTCGCGATCCCGAGAGTCCATGGGAATTCCCAGCCATCACCACCTACGACTTCAATGAGTTCTCCATCCGCTCCGAAGGCTGGCACTACATCCACTACATCGATGATTCCGAAGAGCTTTACGACTTGCGAACCGATCCGGAAGAGTGGCACAACCTCGCCCACGACCCGGCGCACAGAGAGACCAAGGAGCGCCTCGCGGCCAAAATGCCAAGTGATCCGGCTCCGGTAGCGCCGTCGAGCTATCAGCTTGCTCCACACCACATTCCTCCCCTGCGGAGCAAAGAAGAGTACCTGCACAACAAGGAGCTTTTAGAATGAGGACGTCCTGGAGACTCCCGGTCACGGCAACCGCGATACTGACTTTCGTCGCCGCACCCGCTTACGGGCAACAGGTGGAGGCCGGCAACAGCGGCCCAACCATCGAAGACCTGTTCACCGTAAAGAGACTCGGCAGCGTACGGGTTTCGCCGGACGGACAGGCTGTTCTGTACACAGTGAACAGCACTGATCTCGAGGAGAATGAGACCAACACTGATATCTGGCTGCTCAGGCGTGAGGGCTCCGGATGGACCCGGGCCGTACAGCTAACACAGAGCAAACAGGACGACACGAGTCCAGAGTGGCGCCCTGAGAGCCGCGCATTCGCATTCCTCTCCGCCAGACAAAGCGGCGAGGAAAACGGAGACAGCCTGCAGCAGATCTACCTCATGAACAGTCTTGGTGGTGAGGCGAGGGAGCTTCTATCCCACGAAACGTCAATTTCGTCGTTCCAATGGTCTCCAGATGGAACTTCGATTGTTTTCAGCGCGACCGACCCCGAGACCGAAGAGGATAAGGAACGCGAGGAAGCCGGCCGGGACATCGAAGTGGAGGACGAACCCGGTCGTCCATCACACCTTTGGATTCTGGACGTCGAGTCGGGCGAGGCCCACCGAGTTACCGAGGGTGACGGCTTCACGGTGGAATCGTTCGACTGGAGCCCGGATGGCGGCCAGATCGCGTTTTCCGCCACGCCGACCGGACGCCCGATGGACTCCTGGAAGAGTGACGTTTACGTCGTCGCCGCCCACGACTCCGCGGCCACACCGACCAAGTTGACCGACAACCCCGGCCCCGATTCCAACCCGCAGTGGTCGCCGGACGGCTTGCACATCTACTACTCGGGTCAGCTCACCGACCGGTACCAGGTGGCGATGACCCGTGTGTTCCGAATGTCCGCGAGTGGGGAGAACGTAGAGGATGTGTCGCCGGCAGCGGATTTGGAGCCGGGAGCATTCACCCTCTCACGAGACGGTCGCGGCGCGTTCTTCAGCGCAACGACGGGCACTACGCGCGGTTTGTTCTACATGTCGCTCGACGACCGCCGCCCGGTGCGATTGACCCCCGATCGTGGGGTGTACGGTTCAGCGGATCTGTCGGAAGACGGCACGCTCGTCGTCTACACGCATGAAAATCCGAATCAACCTGTCGAGTTATACTCGGCACAGCTCTCGTCACGTCCTGCCGCCGAATCCGTCGTAGCCGAACCGGCGCTTTCGAGTCACAACGTCCACACGTCGGAGTGGACGCTTGGCAACACGGAGGTGTTGCGCTGGAAGGGTGCGGACGGCCGCGACGTGGAAGGCATCGTCGTGTATCCCCACGGATGGACCCCCAATACCGGACCGCGCGCTACGGTGGTAAAGATCCACGGGGGACCGTCGGGTGTGTACGTACAGAACTTCCAGGCGTCCTCCTCCAGCTCGGACGCACAGCGATACGCTGCGGATGGGTACGTCGTGCTGCTGCCAAACCCCAGGGGCTCTTCGGGGTACGGCGAGGCGGGCCTCCAAGCCGTGGTTGGTGACTGGGGCGGACTCGACTTCCAGGACATAATGACCGGAGTCGATACGTTGGTGGCCCGCGGAGTCTCACACCCCGATTCGCTGGGCGTGATGGGCTGGAGTTACGGCGGGTATATGACGGCTTGGACGGTGACCCAGACTTCGCGATTCAAGGCGGCAGTCGCCGGAGCAGCAATAACCGAAAACATCGCCATGTGGGGCACGCAGGACATCCAGCACGTGTTCGAGGCGTACTTCGGCGCCGGACCCTACGAGCCAGGTATGTGGGAGGTGTATCAGAAGTCGAACCCGCTTGCGTTCATCGAGAACGCGACCACACCAACCATGATCCTACACGGAGAAAACGATCCACGTGTTCCCCCAAACCAGGCAATGATCTTCTACCGCGGCCTGAAAGCAAACGGAGTCCCCACGAAGCTCGTGTGGCTCCCACGCACCGGCCACGGCCCGCGTGAGCCTGGCCTCCAGTACGAAAGAACGTGGCACCAGAAGGAATGGATGGATCAGTGGATCCGGAAAAAGCCTGCGACGCCGATCACGGAGTGATGGGATGGGAAACAACATCGAACGGCACGCGTACGCGCGAGTGGGGCTACTGGGGAACCCGTCCGACGGCTACTTCGGTCGCACCCTGTCGGCCGTGCTCCGAGACTTTCGCGCTACGGTGAGACTCGAGGAAACAGCGCAGCTGGTCATCGAGCCCGATCCACCCGACGCGGACGTGTTCGAGGGTCTGGAGGACATGATTCACGTCGTGAGTCACCAGGGCTATTACGGCTGCGCCAGACTCGTCAAGGCGACAATCAAGGTCTTCGCCGACTATTGTTTCGAGAACGGTTTCTCCCTGCCAAAACGGAACTTCACCGCACGATATATTTCGACTATACCCCGCCAAGTCGGACTGGCGGGTTCGAGTGCGATCATCACAGCCACGTTCCGTGCGTTGATGGACTTCTACGAGGTAGATGTCCCGTTAGTGCAGCAGCCGGCTCTCATCCTCGCAGCGGAAGTGGATGAACTCGGAATCACAGCGGGATTACAAGATCGTGTGGTGCAAGCGTATGAGGGTCTCGTCTACATGGACTTCTCCGAGGAACTCATGGAAAGACTCGGGCACGGATCGTACGAGTTAATCCACTTCGCCTTGCCGCCAAAGATGTTCGTCGCCCACAGTACTAGCCCCACGAAGGTGTCGGGAAAGGTGCTGAATGATCTCAGGAGTCGGTGGCAACAGGGCGACCCCGATGTGATCGAGACCCTCGGACGCATCGCGGCGCTCGCCACGCGAGGTAGAGAAACTCTGGAAGAAGGTGATTTCGTAACGTTCGCATCCCTCATGAATGAGAACTTCGATCTGCGCTGCAAGATCATGCGCGTCAGCGAAAAAGACCAAACGATGATAAAAGCAGCACGTGAGCTCGGTGCGTCGGCAAAACTCACCGGCTCCGGCGGTGCGATCATAGGTATGGTGGATAGCGATAACATGAGGGCACGGATCGCAGAAAAGCTCGGCGCGCTCGGAGCACGAGTGATCGATCCAACGCTGACCTGAAGGTATTTCATGATCAAGAAGGCAGTCATCCCGGCAGCCGGTGCAGGAACGCGGTTACTCCCTGCGACCAAGGCACAGCCCAAAGAAATGCTCCCGATACTCGATATCCCGACGATACAGTTTGTAGTTCAGGAAGCCGTCGACTCGGGGATCGAAGACATTCTGTTCATCACCGGCCGCGACAAGCGAGCTATCGAGGATCATTTCGATAACAACACCGAACTCGAGGCCCACCTCGATCGGCGCGGCGACGAGGCAGCCTTGCGCACTGTCCGCGAATTGGCGTCCATGGCGAGAATCCACTACGTACGCCAGCCGACTCAGGCTGGACTGGGAGATGCAGTTCGTCTAGCTCGGGCGTTCGTTGGCGTCGATCCGTTCGTTGTGCTGTTGGGGGATACGGTCTTCGACGCCGACACACCCGTCACCCGCCGGCTGATAGAAGCGTACGAACAGCACCAAACCCCCGTTATCGCCGTGGAAGATGTCCCCGCCGAGATCGTATCCAGATACGGCATTGTGGAAGGTACGGATCTAGAACAGGGTGGCATCCGCGTGAGACGACTCATCGAGAAGCCGCTGCCCGTGGAAACGGACTCAACACTTGCGATCGCCGGGCGATACGTGCTTACTCCCGAAGTGTTCGATACGCTCGACACCACGGGACCGGGGAAAAACAACGAGATCCAGCTCACCGATGCTTTGGCGACCATGCTTCCCGACACTTCAATCGTAGCCGTAAAGGTAGAGGGGCGCCGATACGACATCGGTAACAAGCAGGACTATTTGAGGGCCATCCTCGACTTCGCGCATCAACGCGACGAATTCAAAGATGTAATCGATTCGTTCGTGACATCGGTTGCCGAACCCAAGAAAGACGTATGAGCATCCGAGACATCGAGGACCTCCTTTCGGAACGGGGCCTTGCCGCCACCAACCCCGACCTCGACATCCTGCGGCAGAACGGTAACTTGGCGGTATGAGAATCGGCATCATAATCGGACGCATCGGCGACATCGACGGCGTCGCCCTCGAGACCCAGAAGTGGATCGAGGTCCTGCAGAGAATGGGACACGACATCTTCGTTCTCTCAGGTCACTTCAAAGAGGATGTCGTCACTCCCGAGAATCAAAAATCGCTACGGTTCTTCTCGTTCTTTTCCCCCGAGTGCGAGTGGGAGCAGAACCGTGCGTTTTTCTTTCCGCCCGACGATCCGGAACGACTCCTGAGTCACCTCGATGGGACCGCCAACCACGTCGCAACGGCGATTTTTCAGTGGATTCTGGATTTCCGTATCGAAGTGCTGCTCGTCGAAAACGCGAGTTCCTTGCCGGCCCATCTGTCGTTGGGTATGGGGATCAAGCGGGTCGCGGAACGCCTCGACATCCCCGTGGTGATACATCATCACGATTTCCACTGGGAGCGTGGAGAGCGCTACGCGTCGCCGTTTCCCGAGATAACGCAAATAGTCGAAGAGACCTTCCCGCTGCGGATTTCCAACGCGCGACACGCCGTCATCAACAGCAATCAGCAGAGCGTTATCCGAGAGCGGTTCGACATCGTGTCTATTGTCGTGCCCAACGTAATGGACTTCGACGTGCCCTTCGCACAAAAGGACCCCTACAACGCGGGGCTGCCGGCAGACATTGGCTTGCGGGAGGGGGACATACCCCTGTTTCAGATCACGCGCATAGTCGAGCGCAAAGGCATTGAAGTCGCCATCGATCTGGTGGACCGGCTGGAAGACAAACGCGTCAAGCTAGTGATCACGGGCAGCGCCGCGGACGACCACCGCAAGGGCTACTATAGCGAACTTCTCAAACAGATCGACGCAAACGGGCTGCGTGACCGCGTCATCTTTGCCCATCACAAGCTCCTCAGCCAACGGGACACGTCCAGAACCGGCGAACGGATATACTCCCTGGCCGACGCATACGCAAACGCTGTGGCCTGTACCTACTTCAGTACCTACGAAGGCTTTGGCAACGCCTTCATCGAGGCACTCGTTGCCCGTAAACCGATCTTCGTGAACAACTACGAACCGGTGTTCTGGCCCGACATCGGCAGCCTAGGGTTCAAGACCGTAATGCTGCAGAAGAACATTCTCACGGACGAGGCCGTAACCGAGATCGACCGCATTATCCACGATCCAGCAGAGCAGGCGGAGATCGCCGAGTACAACTTCGAACTCGGTCGCCAGAACTTCGGATACGATGTCCTGGAGGAGAAGCTCCGAACCCTCTTTCACTAGCGAGGTGGGTCATCGAGCAGCAAGGGCGGCGTTCTAGCTGCGAGCGGATGATGGATGCCCTGCGGAACGAGGGCATTACCACCTGGTTCGATCTGGGCCTTATGCTCGATCGACTCCGCGACGGAAGGGACACGCCCGGTTTCGTGTTCGACGGGGACTTCAAAGCCTTCACCCGTCACGCCGCCCGCGGCGTGGGGTTCGTGACTTTCCAGTTCGCGGTGGACGGCGTCACAGTAGAAGTCGCGAAGTACGCCGAGGCCATGCGACGCGTGTTGCCGCAGCCGCGGCTTCACGCTATCGCCGGCCAATTCGATGTTCGCGCGGAGCCGATTCTGGGGTCAGTGTTCGAGCGCCACGAGATCCCGGAAATCGACGGGTTCAGCGGGTGGCCCCTGTACCGTGATTTTTTCCACCGCCGCATGGAACGGGGTAGCCCCCTGTACAACAGGCTGATTTTGGCACTCTGGGACGAAGTCCTGATGCTGGCGGAACGCCTCGGACGCCTGATCGAGGATCGGGACATTCGCCTGCTGTACCTGATCAACACGAACTCGAATCCGGGCAACGTGACTCTTGGCCTCGCTCTGGTGCTCGTTTCGGAGCTTTTGCAGATACCCGTCATCGCCAACAACCATGACTACTACTGGGAGGGCGGGCATAGCCGGCCGGAACGATTGAAGGAGGGCATCGGGAGCGGACCACGCGACCACTTCTTCACAAATGCGCATCTGGGCGAGGTCTTCTCGGTCATTCAGATGATCTATCCCTGGATGGCGCGCACCTGGGTAACGGCGAACATCAGTCGCCACCAGTCGGCGAGATTGGTGAGTGGGTTCGGGCACAATCCCGCCAACGTAACGGAACTGGGGACGGCGGTCGACACGGCCCGATTCGCGCCCCTTAACCGACCTAGGCGCATTGAGGTCATGCGGCAGATCTCCCTGTTGCTGACCGGCTCCAGGGCGCGACTCGCCGCCCAATCGGTGGCCGATGTCCTCAAAGGAGATCCGCTGTCAGCCGACCGGCCGCGCCCAATGCTGCTCGCGGCCCGGGCGCAGCGGAGCGTGGATTTTTTGCACGACAACGTCGTGCTACTACAACCGACTCGAATCATCAAACGCAAACGGATCGAAACGAACTTCCGGATCATCGAACGGCTGATGACCGATCCTGGTTTTGCCGACGCGCTGCACAAGACGCCGAATCTGAAGTTGACGCTTCTCGTTACAGGGCCGGTAGCGGGCGAGCAAGAGGCCTACTTCCGGCGTCTCCTGCGAGACTTTGGTAGGTTCGTTTCTCGAGTTCCAGAGACAGTTCGGGATCGGGTGTTTCTGGCGCTGCTGTTCAGCGCGGTCGACTATCCGGAGTTTCGAGATCGGTTCGACGATCCGTGCACCATTGCCGACCTGTACGGAATAGCGTCGCTCGTCGTACTACCAAGCCAGACGGAGGGCCGCGGACTGCCGATTTTCGAGTCGGCCGCCAGCGGCGTTCCGATATTGACGCGGCGCTACGATCCGCAGACGGTCTTTGCGGAGGCAATCGGAGAGCATCTAGCTCGAGACGAACGCTTCGAGGTGATCGCCTTCCGCAATCGAATCACCTCAAGAGTTATCGAATGCGTCAAGGAGCACGTGCTCACCCCGCTGCACTTCACGTCGGCCAGGGTACACAATCGCCGCGTTGCGGAGGATCGCTGCGGCATGGAATCGCTCGCCTCTGACATGGAACGATGTTTCCGTCAACTACACCGGCAACTTCAGGCAAACGATTCCGATTTGCTGCGGGCGTCCAAGGCACTGGAACGGTTCGGGAAGCAAACGCGACGCGGAAGGAATGAACTCAAGGGCCTCTTGCACACCGACAATCGTGAATACCTCCCCGGCCACGGGCGTTTGGGATTCATGCTGTTATTGAAATCGCTCATCGATCCGAGCTATTTCCGTGTCGAGGAGCAACGCCAACGCGGTATGGCATTCGCATTCGCGCAACGGTTGGTCGACGAAAACCCGGACCCTTCGCTCCTGAGCCGGCAGAGGTACCACGAGTTCCTCAACTGCGTGGACAATCTGTTCCTGGTTCGGGAGGGCGAGATGCCGGTCATGTTCGACCATGCGCTGGCCTACCGGCATCGGAGTCGGGCTGACTTCAAGTTTTACGACCTCACGTGGCAGGAACTGACGGGGGTCATCAACATGTTGTTCTCTCAGATCGCGGCACCGCCGCCCGCCGTTGGCACTACCCGTCAGACGGCACCCCACCTCTCGAGCTGGGACCTCACGCTTGCCCACTTCTGTAGGGGGAACCTCGCAATCGACGATCGTGCCCGGCTGTGGCAGCGCCTGACCGAAAACGTCCCGATCGCGTACTTCCCGGGCAACAGACTGCAGACAGAGACAGAGTTGTTCCTGCTCCAACCGGTGCGCGCCCGGCTAGGCCTCGAGACTCATGAACCGTTGACGGGGAGGGACATCAAGCGCGGGAGACTGGCGCCGATCTACATTTTCCAGAGCAGCAAGCCCCTTGGCGAAAATGTAACGGCCGACACATTCAAGGCGTATGTCACCGAATCCCGAAACGAGGAGCTGAACCTGCTGTTTCGGCATGGCGTCTGTAGTGTGGTGCCGACGAATCAACTCTCGCTGGGCATCGACGTCAGGCAACTGGGCCAGCGAGCCCTGCGCACACTCGCCGCGGTGCGCGCGAAAGGCGGGTTCCTGGTCAGCTCGGCCGAGCAAGCATCGATGACCACCGACATAATGAACGTCGAACGCTTCCATGTCGGACAGGCGACCGACATGATAACTGCCAACATGATGGACCTCTCGGTCGGCGACGGATACGTGCAGTGGGTGCCCGCGGGTCTTCGCGCTACGCTGACCTATCCGACGCCGATTCAAACAGCCCGCAGCTTCAGTGAAACCCTCAATGGTCCGCTGTTTCAGAAGGCGTGCAAAAAGCTTGGTGAGCGCAGGGTGCTCGGTGAACTACGCCGCGATGCCGAGGCGCGAGGATCGCCCGTGGTGAAGGTGCTAGAGAGATTGTTGGCTCCACCTGCAAGTGAAGGATCCGCAGTTTTCTCCCAGGCCATTAATGGGCTCCACGCGGACGGCTTACCGTGGTCGGGTGTGCTCGTGAGGGTGCCGCGGAGTGCAGGTATGCGCTACCGCATCGTGTGGTCCGAAGACGAACCCAAAACCGCAAACGAATTCGTGAAGAGCTTCAACCGAAGCGCCAGACGGAAGGCTCGAATCGCATGGAACGGAGGATACATCCTCAATGCCGAACTGGTGGGTAAGCTCGGCCTGCCCGAAACGTACATCGGGTCGCCCCTTGGATTGCTGGTGTCGAAAGGCGAGGTCGTCTGCCCTCCGCTGTTCAACAAACCGGCATTGCTCGTGGACAAGGACGGCTCGCTCTCGATCCGCAGGGTGAACGTCCGCGCCGGCCTTCGAGTTTGCGGTGCCGGCGAGACGGTGGACTTCGACCCCGGCGGCTACAACGCGGAGGCCCCGGGATCCGGGCCCTGCTACTACGACCTCCTGTACGGCAGTGACGAGTTGCCTGGAGACGGGAGAACGCTGGTGCGCCTGGCCGGTGTGCGAATCATGCAGGTGATCCACGCCGGGCCCGGCCAGGTAGCCCCGGTGCTGCCCGTGGGCCTGTGCCTCTCGTTCGCTGCGGGAACACTACCGGCCGAGTGGAGCGAAGGTCTCGAACTCGACATCGAGCTGGCGGAACTGACGGGAGTAGCCCAGGCGGTGGAGGCCGGGCCGATGCTGGTGTCAGGCGGCACCACCAACATCGACATGGAGCTGGAGGGATGGAAAACACACAACTCGATTGCCACGCAGGCGGCTCGGCTCGACTACCTCGACATGCGAGGACCCAAAATCGCGGCCGGTTTTGACGGGAAGGGGGAACTCTCGGTGCTCACCGTGAACGGGCGGATCAGGGAATCGGTCGGAGCTACACATCCAGACATGGCCGACATCCTCGTCGCTCAGGGGGTGGTGGACGCCATGGGGTTCGATCCCGGAGGCAGCAGCACTCTCGTGGTGGGGGACGAGCAGGTCAACATCAGCCCCTACAACCGGGACTATGAGCAAAACGTCTACGCGCTGCCTCCCCAACCCCGCGCGGTCGCCAATATCGTCATCGGCTACTGAGAGGGGTGCGCCGGCGAGGGGTGCCTGACCCGAAGAGCCAACGCTTCGGCATCCAACAGCTGCCCCCTGTCTAGCAGGCTGCTGAATCTGGCTGCATATTCCCCAAATACTAAGCCACCGCCCCGGGAGAAGGGAGCAACCCATGATGATCGGGAAGCTTGTGGCCCTGATCGAGGGCCACGCTGAGGAGTTGACGGCTCGAATGGTGCGCCTGGTGCGAGAGAATCCGGCAACTGAAGGCTATCACCAGATTGGCGACGAGGAGCTTGGCGAACGCGCTCGCCTGGTGTACTCCAACCTGGGCCAATGGCTGGCCGAAACATCCGAGAGTCACGTTGAGGAAGAGTATTATCGCCTTGGCACGCTCCGGCAGAGAGAGGGCATCCCGCTCTCGCAAGTAGTCATGGCCCTTCTCTTGACTCGACGGAATCTCTGGCACTACGTCGAGTCACAGGGGGGGGACACGACCTTGGAACTTCGGCAGCAATTGGACCTGGAGTTGATGGTTGTTCGGTTCTTTGACCGCGCGATTCACCACACGGTCCGGGGGTACGAGGCCGCGTGGGGTGGAGAAGTCTGACGATCCGCTCCGTTCCGTGAGGCGATAAAGTCCGCTTGCGGCGTAAAGCCGGGCAGCAGGTGCGTGGCAAGGCAAGATTTACGGACTTACTACCGTTGGTTCGGAGTTCGTCGCAACGTGCACCTTCCATTCACCGTCGCGATTCACCCAGATAGTGGTGAATGCAAAAGCACTCGCCGGCCCAGTGACGCCTTCGGTGTCTGTCGCGGCGTATGTCCCCTGGTCCGTAATGCACACAACATCAGGAGCCAGGACGGTCGTACGCGATTCGTTGAACGAAATCGTTTGGCTCGCGACGCCGGTGAATGCATTCTCAGCCAAGTCCCGAAATGCAGCATATCCGCTGACCATTTGCCCTTGATAGGTAAATACGTACTCCGGGGAGTTGAGGTAATACGACATGCCTCTGTCAAGATCAGTTTCTCTCCAGGTGTCCCAGAATTGACCGTGGATCAGCTCCACCTCAGCGGCAAGCTCGCCTCTCTGCTGGTCAGTGAGTTCGGTGGTCGCTGGCTGACATGCGAGTACCACCGACAAAACGAATGTCGTTAAGACGAAACGGCGCATGGTCGTCTCCTTTGGAGGGGATTCGAGATCGCGGCAAACGTATCCCTAAACGGTCAACTGTCAATCGATTCTCGGATGGTCGGAGTCAATCAACACGACGCAGTGGAGTGAGCGTCACCAAACCTCCTTCGCATACCGGTTGACCGCGCCCCGATATGGTGCTATTCCAAACACAGCAGGATCGGACTGGAAGCCCGTAGGCCCCTCCGGCACACAGACGCCCGGGAGTAGGCTATGCGTCTTCTTTATCTCGCGGTTGTTGTAACACTCCTCGTCCCCCTCCACAGTCTGTCAGCGCAGGATCTATTTACCATCGAACCTGGATCGCGGGTGCGTGTGACCGCGCCTGACTGTGGCCTCGATGGGGAAACGATAGTGCGGGCGTTGAGTGGCGAGACACTTGCCTTCGAAGCGACGGAGTGTCCAACCAGCTCTGTGCTGCGGATGGACCTGTATCGTGGAAGAAAGACATACGCAGGAGTAGGCGCTATCGTCGGGGCAATTGTGGGAGGGACTAGCGGTGCGATTGGATCCTACACCGTTCTCAACCCGCTAGATGCGTCAACGGGCGCCGGAACGTGGTATGCCGTTTTTGGCGGGGTGCTTGGAGGCGGCCTCGGCGCCTTGTTTGGCAGTGGCATTGGCTATTTGTTCAAAGCCGATCGCTGGGAGGAAGTCCCGCTCGACCGTTTCAGAGTGAGCTTCGCGCCACGAAGTGACGGACGATTTGTCTTGGGATTCAGGTTTGCACCCTGAATTCAGTTGGAAGGACTTGCCTCATGCAACGAGTTCTTTCCGTGCAAACGGACTTTACGAAGGGTATGCCGCCTCACGACGGAGGCCCTCGTCACACGGAATTTGGATCTCACCACCCCAAGACGTAGTCGCTCTTGGCCGGACTCACTCCACCATACAGAACACCTGAGTCAGAATCGATCATCACCATTTTCACTGCACCCGCTCCGGACGCGGCCATCCGATACGGTTGCTGCAGTTGCACGACCTCGACTCCATGCCCCCGCTGTGCCAACTCATCTCCCACCAGTTCTCCGAGGATTTCCGGCATCGTAAGCATCCCGCGTACCCGGCCCGGGTACATGGACGCGGCAAATGCACTACTGGTCACCGTCGGCGCCTCGACTGCCTGTTGTACGTTCATTCGAAAGTGCACCACACCGAGGAAGGCTTGTAGCATGGCCTGGGGCTGGTTGTCCCCTCCGGGCGTGTTCCACGCGAGATAGGGCTTGCCGTCTTTCATTGCCAATGCAGGATTGATCGTGTGTCGCGTGCGCTTGCCAGGCAGGAGTTCATTGGCGTCGCCTTCGTCCAAAGAGAAATAGGGCATTCGGTTGTTCAATACAAAACCCGACCCATCGACGAACATGCCGCTTCCAAAGGTGGAGTTCACGCTGTGCGTCACCGAGACGAGGTTGCCGAACTGATCGGCTATCGAGAACGACGACGTCTCACCGTCGCCGTCGCGCGTTGCCTCGGGCCGGGCGATCTGCTTAGGCTCGGTCTGGTACATAGCTGTCGTCCCGTCGGCGAGTGGACTTCCGGCCGTCGGATCACCTGGAGGTGCGACAATCAAGGCATGGTCCATCCGTATCAGCGCCCGTCGTTCCGCCGCGTAGTCCTTCGACAACAAAGCTTCAACCGGCACATCGACAAAACGCAGATCGCCCACATAGCGGTTTCGGTCGGCGAACGCAAGCTTCAACGACTCCGTTACCACGTGTACGTAGTCGGCAGAGTTGTGACCCATCGCGGCGAGATCAAACCCTTCGAGAATGTTCAGCGCCAAAAGCATCACGATTCCCTGTGAGTTGGGTGCGCTCTGGTAGACTTCGAGCCCTGCGTAAGTCGTTGAGATGGGAGTGGCTTCTTCTGCCTCGTACCCCGCGAGATCATCGTAGCTCAGCAGACCACCTTCTCGTTCGTATACAGTTGCGATGCGGTGCGCCAACTCACCTCGGTAGAACGCGTCGGCGCCGCCCGCGGCGATTGCCTCGAGACTGCGTGACAAGTCTGTCTGTACGAACACGTCCCCCGCACCGAGCGGTTGCCCATCCGGCATGAGTACGGCAAGCGAACTCGGAAAGGGGGAGATCTTTTCAACCGCTCGGTGGTGATAACCCGCAGCCCAAAAGTCCACCGGATGCCCATTGCGTGCAGTCCGGATCGCTGGCGCTAACACGTCGGCGTACTCCATAGTCCCATATTCGCTGAGCGCAAGATCGAACCCGCCGACCGCACCGGGAACGTCAGTCGCCAAGGGTCCAGCGTCTGGAATCTCCCCCAGATTGGAGTAGAACTCGCGCGTCGCACGCGCAGGAGCGGGACCGGTGCCGTTGATGAAGACAACCCGATCCTCGGCCGCAACGTAGGCCAGCAAGAACGCGTCACCTCCCATGCCCGCTTGGTGCTGCTCAACGACTGTGGTCATGTAGAACACGGCCGTTGCCGCGTCGAACGCGTTGCCACCCGCCTGCAGAATTTCCATGCCGGCTATAGCCTCCAGCGGGTGTTCCGCAGCCACCATGCCGAATGTTCCCATCACTACCGGTCGCCAGAACGGTCGGTCGGATGGCTGTTGCGCCCGCAAACCGGTTCCGGTGAGGCCAACAGAAAACAGCAGTGTCGCACTCGCGATCCTAACGGGGACGAAGAGTCGCATGGTTGACTGTCCTAGTAGGGGTTCAATCCATTCTTGTCACTAGGACCGAGAACAGCAAGGGGCACCATTGCGAGCGCAGCTACACCCACGATCCCCTACACCCGATGTATGGCCTTCTCGCCTCCGGCTGTTCCCCCTAGTTATCGTACGTCCGCGAGATTCCGTCGACGCAACCGAAAGATCACAGTTATGATACGTCTGTTCATCCGCTCCCAATCCGCGACGTTTTTCCTCTTGATTTTCACTGTGAGCAAAATCCCGGCACAGGAACAGGCGGTGCTCACGGTTGGGGCACTGCCTGCTGGGGCGATTCGGCTGGATGGAGCGGTGACAGAGCCCGCATGGTTCGCGGCGGATTCGATCGGCTCCTTTACGATGACCGAGCCCGTCGAGGGCGGAACGACCGTAGGCCGAACGGTGGTCAGGGTCCTCGCCAGCGAACGCGAGCTGGTCGTGTCGATCGTGGCGGCTGACCCCGAACCGGATGCGGTGGTGAGCTTCTCCAAACAACGAGACCCGATGCTCGAGGCAGAAGACCACGTAATGATGGTGTTCGACACCGTTCGAGACGGTCGGTCGGGATACACGTTTGGCCTAAACCCAACGGGCGCGCGGTACGATGCGCTGGTATCTGGCAACGGGGAACGGCAGAGCGCGGATTGGGACGGAATCTGGG
>JBDHHK010000018.1:0-35130 GCA_039589395.1 Gemmatimonadota bacterium | reverse complement strand
CTCTCGAACCGAAGAGGAGAACTTTCGGAGAAAGAGATTGAGTACGCACAGGAGAGACTCCAGTGGCTCGCAGATGAAGTGTGGCAATTGGCGTTGAGGGGGGAACCGGACGGAGGCTAGCCTATTTACCCACGCAAAACGTCGCGAACACTTGGTTCAACACATCTTCCGGAGTCACCACACCCACAACACTCTCTAGGGCTGTCACCGCCGCTCGCAGGTGAGTCGCTGCCACAGCAGTCTCAATTCCCGATGCACGCGTCGACCCGAACTTCTCCACCTCAGATAGTGCGGTCTCCAGAGCAACCCGGTGCCTCGGTCGAGTGATGATCGGCTCATCGATCACCGTTGAGCCACCGACCGTGAACATAGCTTCGACGAGTTTTCCCCGGAGTTCAGAAAGCCCGGACCCATTGAGCGCGGATACACCTATCCCATCAGGAGCCGATCGTGGCTCAAACAAGTCAGTTTTGGTGCGAACCACCAAGCAGGGCTTATCCAGGCTCAAGATGAAACCAGGCAACTCGGCTCGTTCAGAAGAAGCCTCGCTACAGAACAGCACTATGTCTGACCTAGCGAGGTAACGACGGCTAAACTCAACTCCGATGCGCTCGACCATCTCGGCTGCATCTCGGAGGCCGGCCGTGTCGACCAGCCTAAACGGATAGCCATCGAACGTGGCCGGAGCCTCGATGGCGTCTCGAGTGGTACCGGGCGTTTCCGTCACAATTGCTCGGTCCGATCCGAGCAGTGCATTGAAGAGCGTGGATTTTCCCACGTTGGGATTGCCGGCAATAACGCAGAGAGCACCTTCTCGCAGCCGTTCACCTGCATCAGCGGTCGCAAGCAGCGCAGACAGCGACTCCTGTACGTTGTCGATTGCTGCGGCAATTCGCTCCGGATCGACCGGACCGCTGTCTTCTTCGGGAAAATCGATCTCGTAGCAGCAAAGCGTCTCGAGTTCTACGATCTGCTCACGAAGAGTGGCCAACTTCGCCGACAGAGAACGATCGAGTTGACCAAGCGCGGCCTTTCTCTGCACCGGCGTCGTTGCCGCCACCAAATCACCAACCGCCTCCGCCTGTAAAAGGTCGAGCTTGCCGTTCAAGAGGGCTCGTCGCGTGAATTCGCCCGGCAGCGCCTCTCTGGCACCAGCTCTCAACAGGGCGGCGAACACCTCAAGGGGTACCAACAACCCACCGTGCGTGGAGATCTCTACCATGTTCTCGCCCGTATAGGAATGCGGACTGTCGTAGGACACGTAGAGGACCTCGTCCAGAAGTTCACCGTCAGTGGGACGCACGATTCTCGACATGCGGGCAAATCGTGCAGGATCCGCATCGAACGGCTTCAGAACGGCAGCCGCAACCTTATGAGCGTCTCGACCTGACAGCCTGACAACGGCAATCGCCGACTGTCCGAGCGGAGTTGCCGGAGCAGCGATTACATCAGTGAGCATAGAAGTAACTTACGTGGAGATTACGGATCGGGCTTTGGTTTCTTCGTCGGTAGCTTGCCAGCCCTCGCGAGACGTTCCCTCGCGATCATCCACTGCTGTGGGATACTCGCAATGTTGCTCACGGCGTAATACAGATTCAGGCCCGATGAGAACTTCATGAACAGAACGGTAAACATCACGGGCATGAAGTAGACCATCATCTTGGTCTGAGGCGTAGGTGGAATCCCGAGTTGCCCAAGCTTGGACACGCCAAACATCGATAAGCCCATCACTATGGGGACGATGTAAAACGGATCAGCGCGGGAAAGATCCGGTAGCCACAGGAAGGGAACGCCCCGGAACTCGATTGTTTCGCGGAAAACAAAAAACAGGGCGAACAGTACAGGCATCGGGATCAACATCGGCACACACCCGCCAAGCGGGTTTACCTGGTGTTCCTTGTACAACTTCATCATTTCCTGCTGAAGCCGCTGCGGCTCTTGCTTGTACCTCTCCTGTACCGCCTTTATCTCGGGCTGAATGGCCTGCATTGCCATGCTCGACCGCATCGCCTTTTGATTGAGCGGCCATAGCACAACACGTACGGCGAGACCGAACAGAACGAGAACCCAGCCATAGGCCAGATTGAACGTCTCGTGCATCCACACGAGGATCAAGGCGACAATTTTAGCGATCGGCTGGATGATCGGCTTCAGAAACCACCCGTATGGATTCATGTCCTCGAGGTCGTAGCCGATACGTGACAGACGTCGGAACTGTTGGGGGCCTAGATACACCGAATGGCTGAATCTCCCACCGGGTGCAGGCAGCGAGATAGCTAAATCGGCCTCGGTTTCGTGCCGCCCCGTAGGCATTCTGCCCGTCATCACCGCCCCACCGATTCGTGGCTCGCCATCCTCGACAGTCAACACAACCGCAGCGAAGTAGCGGGATTTCATTGCTACCCATTCAAATGGACCGGCCAGGACGGCCCTCTCACCGGGATCAAGTGAGCTGAAATTCGTCCGCTCGGGCGATCTGTCTTTGACGACCGTCGCGTACATTCTGAAGTCCCAGACGCTGTCCGCCTCGACTAGGCGCAGCCGGGGACCGAGATTGACAAGAACGAGGCCCGCATCCATCACTATTCCAGAAAACTCAGCGTCAACGTCAAACCAGTACTCGTCAGGAGCGAATGTCTGCCTGATTCGTATCGTGGCTGAGTTACGGGTGGCGATCCACTCGAGTTCACCTCTTTGCGTCGTGATATCCAACCGTTCACGCGATGGTTCGAAGTGCCAGTCCGACAGGGAAACCGTGTCTCTTCCGAAAACCAAATCGTACGTGAAGAATCGTGAGTTCTCCGGTATCAGTTGTGCGGGGCCTGACTCCCCTGGGACAAAGGTGTCATACGACTTTGGCGTCGCGGAGACCAACCTGGCACCGCGGCTCGAGAAGACAAACCGATAGAGATCTGACTCCACCACTACTAAGCGATCGTCCACACCTTCAGTAACCGTGGCCGGCGGCTCAGGAATAGCCTGGGCCACAGGTGCTGTCCGAACTTCCGCTGGCTCGGAGTCCGCCTGCCGCTCCGATGCTGCCGGCGGAATTACAGAATCAACCGTAGGGACGCTCTCTTGCGGCGCAGTCGGGCGTTCTGGCGGAAACAACAATGAAGGAACTACCGCCACCAAAAGCATGAGACCAACTGCCAAGGCTATCTTTCGATCCATCAGTTGCTCACTCGGGAACCGGGTCGATGCCACCGGAATGGAACGGATGGCAACGCAAAATCCGTTTCACGCCCAGCCAGCCACCTTTCAGGGCTCCGTGTCGACCCACCGCCTCGAGCGTATACGCCGAACACGACGGATAAAAGCGACAAGGAGATGGAAACGGCGATGCCAAAAGCTGGTAGCCGCGAATCACGAGCATCACTACGTGTTGTGGCCAGCATGAGATTCTCTGAATGAGGCCAACCATAGTTCCAACTCGGCGGTCAGCTCCGCGAATTGGGCCCGATAGGCTGCGGCTCGCGCGCTGATCACGAGATCGATCGGCGGAAGTGTGGGAAGGAGGCGCCTGCGCGCGATCTCCCGTATCCGACGCCTCAGTCTGTTTCGGTCTACGGCTGAATTGCCGAGACGCGGAACTACCACCCCCAATCGGGGGTGTCTCAGCCCGTTCGGAAGCCATGAAAAAAGGAGCGTTTTCGTACGGTGGCGGCGTCCACTTCTGACCACCTTCTGAATGTCTGAGGCTATTGCAAGACGCCGACTCCGAGAGTGGCCCTCGGAAGTCAAACCTGTGCGTGTTTTGTAGGCACGCACACAGCTAGCTTCTTGCGGCCCCTCCTGCGGCGCCGGTTCAACACTGCTCGCCCCCACCTCGTCTTCATGCGAGCGCGGAACCCGTGTTTGTTTTTACGGCGGCGATTTCGCGGCCGATATGTCGGTTTCATCCTACTCCCTCACTTGCGGCCGTGTAAGCTAGTGGCAGCTTGTATCTAGGGCAAGGTTGACTTTTCCACATCCCAGAGATAACATCGGTCGCCCTTGAGTATAACCCACCACCCAGCAGCCATAGATGGAACTATCAGTCGCAGAAACCTGGCAGCGTCTAGTTGAGGAAGCGCGACACGTCCTCCCCGACGCCACAGTTCGCACCTGGCTCGAACCGGTAGAACCCATTGCGCTCAGTGAGGGTAGGCTGATCGTGGGTGCGCCCGATCAATTCGCGGTGGAATGGAACGAGTCCAAACACGCTGCGGTGCTATCTCGCATCGCTCAAGACGTGCTGGACACTCCGCTCGACATCGTGTTTCAGGTGCAGGAGGAGCGCACCAAGCGTCCGCAGATGGACTTCTTCGTATCGCCGGCTGGGGCTATCGGTACTTCGGAAAGTTCTGGCTCGACGCGGCCTCTCAACGAACGTTACTCGTTCCGAACTTTCGTTATCGGCAAATCGAACGAACTGGCGGCTGCCGCGGCTCACGCAGTGGCAGCCGCCCCGGGAAGAACCTACAACCCGCTGTTCATCTATGGCGCAACTGGACTTGGCAAAACTCACCTGATGCAGGCGGTGGCACACGCTGTTCTAGAACGAAATCCCGAGAGCCATGTCACCTACATGGGCGCCGAGCAGTTCATCAACGACGTGATCGAGAGCATTCATGGCAGGAAGATGCCCGAATTCCGGAAACGATACCGTGAGAATGTGGATATCTTCCTGGTGGACGACGTGCATTTCCTCGAGGGCAAGGAGATGACACAGGAGGAGTTCTTCCACACCTTCAACGCGCTTCATGAGGCCGGAAGACAGATCGTTTTGACCTCCGACCGCCCGCCCAAGGAGATTCCGGGGCTCGAGTCACGGCTCGTGAGCCGCTTCGAGTGGGGTATGGTCGCCGATATCGGGCAGCCGGACCTAGAGCACCGTATCGCTATTCTCCGCAAAAAGGCCGAGCAGGATCATCTGGAACTGGCCATCCCAGACGATGTTCTACGCTTCATAGCCGAACACGTGCGCAGTTCAGTACGCGAGTTGGAGGGCTGCATAATCAAACTCCTACTTTTTGCGTCGTTGAAGCACCGTGAAATCTCCATCGATCTGGCGCGCGAAGCGCTGGTCGACAAGATCAAACAAGGACCCTCGAACACCGATTCGTCGCCAGCGATGCCGAGTGTGGATCGCGTGCAGGAGGTGGTAGCTCGCCGTTGGGGAGTCACTCCCGAGGGACTGCGCTCCAAAGCACGAACCAAAACGTTGACGGTACCTCGTCAGGTGGCGATGTACCTCGCGCGTGATCTCCTGAGCATGCAGCTGGTGGAGATCGGCCAGGCTTTTGGCGGACGTGACCATTCCACCGTCATCCATAGCCTCGACAAGGTAGAGCGGTGCATGAAAGAAGATCGCCAGTTCCGAGATCGGGTGGATTTCGCCCGTCAGGAGCTTGTCGCTCCTTAGGGGATTGGTGAGACATTCTTGTGGACAGATTGGGGGATACCTGCAAAACGGTCAGACTGTCCACCGGCGTTCAACATCGCCGACACAGAACCAACATCAAGTGGGGGGAGTAAGCTCCATATTGGCAACTGCTTGCGGACTTTATGAAGATTTCCTCTTTCCCTACTACGACTACTCTTAGTATACAAGTAATATAGGAGTAGGTATTTATTATCCACCTGTGGAGAAACGATGAAGTTCACAATCACTCGAGAACGACTCCAGGAAGGCCTCCTCGCCGTCGCAGCGAGCGTACCCGCGAAGACAACACTTCCGGTGTTGTCAAATGTTCTCGTATCCGCATCCTCCGATGGCGTACAAATATCCGGGACGGATCTGGATATTGCGGTGAGCACCACTGTTCCCGCAGAGGTCGATGAGGAAGGTTCGGTTACTCTTCCCGCCAAGAAGCTCGTAGAGATAGTCCGAGAGCTACCAAGTGCGGCAATCAGGGTAACTGGAGCTGGTGAGCAGCGAATCAACCTCGAGTGTGGTCACTCCAAGTTCAAACTTCTCGGTATTCCAAAAGAGGAGTTTCCCAGTTTCCCCGTAGTGGACTTTTCCGAGAGTTGGATGATCACGTCCAGTGATCTTCAGAAGCTGATAGGTCATGTCGCTTTCGCCGCATCGACCGAGGAAAGTCGTCCGATCTTGAACGGTGTTCTTTGGGAACTGCGACAGGACCGGATGCGGATGGTCGCAACAAATGGTCACCGGTTGGCCAAGATGGATGTGCCGATCTCGGGCGGCACGGCATCGGCGGAATTCATAGTGCCACCAAAAGCGCTGGAGCAGGTGAGAAGGTTGTTCGGTCCCTCTGATGAGGTCGCAATAGCGCGAAGCGACAATCACCTGGGCTTCCAGTGCGGCTCCACAGTCGTGTTCACGCGCCTCATTGAAGGACCTTATCCGAATTACGAGCAGGTGATTCCACGCGAAAACGACAAAAAGGCGATCGTGGGCAAGCAAGGTCTCATTGCCGCACTCCGCCGGGTCGGAGTGGTCGCCAGCGATCAGACGCACCGGGTTCGGTTGGCGTTTGGTGCTGATACGCTCGGATTCTCAGTAAACACTCCAGATCTCGGTGAGGCACAGGACGAGATATCCGTAGGCTACGATGATGAGGCACTCGAGATAGGATTCAACGCCAATTACCTGCTTGATATTCTCAAGTACATGCCTACCGACGACGTTGTGATGACTCTAAAGGCACCAGAAAGAGCCGCTACCGTCGAACCTGTGGATTGGGACGATCCTGCGGAATACCTCTGTCTTGTGATGCCACTGCGCTTGCTAGAATAGCGCAGCGGGTTTCGGCCTTACGGTATTCAGCGCCGCCAGGCCGTGAGCGGGTTCGTGGCTAGACCTGTCAGACTCAGGTTCTCTACCCGCACAGAAGGATTGTCGGGTGTCACCCCAGCGACAAACACACCGCGCCTGGCCCCTCCCACCGAAAGTCCGAACGACCACATCATCACGCCAAGGTCCTTGTCGAGAGTGACAGCGGTCAGTCCCGAAACGGGGAGAGTTCTGCCAAACGAAAGCTGGGCACCTCCGCGATAAACCATGTCATAACCAGATTCTTCGAGCCGGTTTTTCGCTATCGCCTCACCCGAAACGGTCAGGAATCCAGGTAGTAGGGTCCAGCCAAGGCTAGCGACCCCTGTCAGCGGTAGTGTGTCGGATCGGACCTGAGGCTGCCCGATATTCCTCAACACAACACCTAGTTGCAGTGATGAAAGGACTCGATAACGGATGCCGGCGTCGAACCCTGTGTCGTTCACACCACTCCTGAAGTGAGAGACCGCGAAACCGACTGTCCAACCGCGGAGCGCTCTCGCCAGCGCAAGGCGATAGGCGTTGTTTGACGATTCGCTGGGGAGCCGTTCCCGATTGTACCCGAATGAAAGGCCCTGCGAGTTGAAGCCGAACGAAAGCTGCGAGAGTCGCAGATCGTCGTTGAGCGGTCGTTGCACCACAAACTCCGCCATCAATGACGCTTCCGGCACCACCGCGAGGCCGGCTGGGTTCACCCAGATAGCGCGTGCATCGTTTGCCGTAGCCGCGAACATATAATCAGCGGATCTGGGTGCAAAAGACTGTGCAGAGGCTACGGCGAACGAGAACGAGCCTATGCTGCAAAGAACCAGTAGAGTGCGGGCCATTGTCACCTGATTGAAAGCGAGTCGGTGCGAGTTTGATGGATAGGAATCACCATTTCCATTTCCGTAATACGTGCCTCGGCATCGGACGTGTCGGTAGATACCAAGCCCAGGTAACGGCCTGTCTCGCTCAGGTATCTGTGAAGGTGTCTCCGGCCATGTCCGTCAATGGTAAACGCCCGGCCGGATTGGGTTCCCGCGCCGCTGAAGGTGTAGTTGGACACTGTAACGATGTGTAGGGCGCGCTCACCGGCGTGAAGCGTCCATGCAACTGCGGAATGTTCGGAGAGCAACCGAATGGTGTTTTCCAAGCCGTTGACCACGATTTGCGCATCGATCGTGTCTGCCCAGACGGCGCCGGATTCGGCGCCCCCTGCGGGCAAAATAGGGAAGAACGGCCTGAGAACCCTGTCAGCAAGCTCTCTCGCGAGCCCCCCCGCCAACTCGCCTCCGGCAAGATCGGCCAGCCGGCCGTCTCTGGCCATGTCTGCTCGGAATGCCGCGCCGCGGGCAGAATCTGCTTGGGACTGCGAGACACCGCCCGTCGCTCCATCGAAGAGCAGCACCGAGTCTAGCACCATGGTAGCCACGAACCCGACGCCAGCGGTGTCCACTTCTGTGCTTACGAAATACTCTAGCCCGAACTCCGTCTCGGTGGGTTGTTCGTCGAAGTACTGCGTAGTTCGTCCAAGACTGACGCCCCTATAGTTGGCTCCGAACGGTTGGTAGCTGGTCCTCGCGATCGTTACCGGTTCAGTTTTTCGTCCCAACAACCCGCACCCAGCGAGACCAACTGAAACCATCACGAGCGAAAAGAATGTCCAAACGGTGGTGAGGGGCCTCATTCTCCTTCCTCTCGCTCAGAATGCAACTCGACCTTGGTGCGGCCAAATACCGCAACAAGATTGCCGTGTCCGGATGTGACTTGCAGCAGTCGCCAACCCTTTCCTCTCATATCCGACCTCCAGCCGATGAGCTTCTGCCACTCCTCCGGAGAGGTGCGAAAGACTCTGAGGTCGGCAACGCGATCCCAATCTGTAGGGTAGGGCTTAGGCATTCAGTTCGCATTCGAGTAGTAGACCAAACACGCTGTTGCGGGAATCATACGACGCAAGGGGTTTGGGAACCAGGGGGAGGGTGGCGGAGCCGTAAGCCGAGTTCTGTTCAGGCGTCAAAGACGCCCGGACGGTCATCTATCTGGGATGGCGATCACCCGCCACCTCTGGCGGCCTACCCGCGGCTCAAACGGCCCGGGTCGGGCCTCGCCGCCTATTTGGCCTTGCTCCGACTGGGGGTTACCGTGCCGCGCCTGTTGCCAGGTCGCGCGGTGGGCTCTTACCCCACCTTTTCACCCTTACCTGCCCAAAAGACAGGCGGTTTGTTTTCTGTGGCCCTTACCGTCGCCTTACGGCGCCCAGGTGTTACCTGGCAGTCTACCCTATGGAGCTCGGACTTTCCTCGACCCGAGAATCTCGAGCCGCGACCGTCACGCCCCACCACCGTCTCCAAAACATAGCGTCCAAATCGGGCTCATTGAAGGCATGTGGAGTTTGAGACTTGGCGGTTTTTGGTTGACGACTCGTTGAGACTACGGCGTTAGGGTGTGAGGAGCTCGAAATCTGGGGTGGAGATGGACTCGTTCGACGCGACTAAGACGGTTGCCACGGTGGTCGAACCCACACTACGCCCGCAGGTTGACGCTGCAGTTGGCGAGGCGTATCGGGCGGTTCATACCAACTCAATGGGCGAGGTGCTTCGTGCCGTCAGGGAAGGTCCCGTGAGTGCCGTTTTGGTTTCGCCGTGTTGTGTGAGACGAGATGAGCTTCCACGGGTCGCGACGCTCGTAGACGGATTTCCTGGTGTCTCGACTGTGGCGGTTGTGTCGCGGCACGACAGGACCTCGAGCGAGCGATTGCTCGAGTTGGGTGCATTTGGGGTACGGAGGATGGTGGATATCAGTGCGCACGATGGGTGGCGCTATTTGCGGGACCTCGTTTCACATCCCTCTTCTCCGATAGCGGCACGGATCTTCTCAAAAATGGTCCCGGCAATGGGCCAACCGACAGAAGATTGCCGGGTTGTGTTTGAGGCTTTCGTGCGATTGGCGCCGGAGCTCACGACCGTAAAGGCATTCACACGTCGACTGAACATCCACCAAAGCACATTCATGTCGAGATTCAACAGGATAGACATCCCCACACCCAAACGATATCTCGTGGCGATACGGCTGCTCTACGCGGCTGCGTTTCTGGAGCTGCCAGGCCTCACTCTCACGGACGTTGCTTACCGACTTCAGTACTCCTCTCCTCAGAGCTTCGGACGCCATCTGCGTACGGTCTTGGGAAAGACTGCCAGTGAATTCCGCGCCCGATACCCGTTCGACGTCGCGATGCAAGAATTCCTTGAGCGATTGATCGTTCCCTTCCGGCACGAGTTCGGCACCTTTCATCCGCTCGAAAATGGGGTGGGATATCTCGGGCAAACAGGACGAACTCTTGGGAGGGGCGATCAATCTCGATATCCATAGACGGGAATCTTAGGATCGGGTGGTGGAAAACCTGTCAGCTGCCTCCTTCAACCGCTTTGCCACATCGGCGAGTTGCTCGCAGGAGCGATCGAAATCGCGCATTTGGGATGTCTGCTCTGAGGCATCTTTGGAAGCGGCCTGGATCTCTGTTGACCACCGGGCACTCGCCGATGCGAACTGAGCCATCAAGTCGGCAAACGAGTTGGCATGTTTGGCCTGTGCCTGAGAGGACTCCGCGGTCTCTGTCAGAAAGTCGGATGCAGTTGCTGACCCGGAGCGAACGTTTGCCAGCGCCGTGCGGGCCTCACCTGCGGTTTGTTTGGCTTCGATGACCTTTTCTTCGCCGCCGGCCATCGCACTCGCCGCTGCCGCTATCCCGGCGTTGATTTCGGTGACGAGATCGCTCACATCGCGAGCAGACCGACCCGCCTCTCCTGCCAGTGTTCGTACTTGGTCAGCAACAACCGCGAACTCGTCGCCGTGTTCCTCTGCCCGGGCTGCCTCTATGGCAGCATTCAGCGCAAGCACGTGTGTATGCCGTGCAATCTTGGCAATGGAAAGGGCGGATGAGCCGATCTGTCTCGAAAGGACGCTCAGCTCATCGACAATCCCAGCAGTCCGATCAATATCTGCGCCGATTGCCAATACGGTCTCGATCGTCCTGGCTACATAATCTCGACCGAGTTCAGCAGATTCTTCGAGCTCGCGCACGTTCCCGGCGCTGCCGTCAGCACGAGTCTGCATCTGGATAGCTACTCGCGCTGTTTCATTGCACTCCACCTGTCCAGCCTCTGCGTTTTTTTGAGGTCGAGCAACTCGGTACTCAGTCTAGAGGCCATAGACGCGACCCTCTCGCTCGACTCAACCGCAATACCAGTCGAATCTGCAAACGACCCTCCGAGAATCGCTACCTCATGTGCCTCGCGTCTTACCGCATCAACCAACGAACCGATTTGTTCCAGCATCTCGTTCAATGATTGCTCGACCAAGCCAAGGCTGTCGTTCCGGAGTGTGAGGGACATCGGGCCGAGGGCGCCTGCTCCTACTCTGCGTATCGAGCTGTGGATGATGTTGATGCGCGCGAATAGCTCGGTATTTGTGGCCACGAGAACCGCTGCTACACCGACGAGAAAGGCTAAATCCAGAAACACTCGGGACGACGTGCCAGGTGAGACATCGTTGGGGCTGTCTAATAATCCGTGCAGAGTTGCAGCGGCAACAAAGACAACGGCAGAGGCGACCAGCGCGAAAGCACCCAGCGCACGGCTCGGCCGAAGAGCGCAGGGAACGATCACCAGAAAGAACCCCGCAATTACCCCTCCGGGTCCGAGGTACAGTATTGCCAGGCCTACGAGCGAGACATCGAGAAAGCAGTATGCGTAGATCAGCCACGGCTTATACCACTGAACACTCAGCAGTCTCACCAGAGACAGATTGGCAACGACACCGACGGCGGCAAACGAGACAACGATCCAAACGGTTTGCTCTGATAGGTCCAACGAGTTTCCCACCCACAAGAGGGCTGTTCCCACGCAGACAATGCCCCATCGCCACCGCACGCCGGTCGTGAGTGTTTCCACATCTGTTAGGCGAGAGAGATCTTCGGCCATTCTGTTGAATGTCGGTGACGGTCTAGGCTTTTGCCCGCCTATCCTTCACAAACGACTTGAGCGAGCCAAACAGACCTTTCTTCGGTTGTGTTTCCGATCCGTCGACGCCATTTGCCAACTCCTCTGCAAACGCAACAACCGTGGGCTGTCGATCGGCTGGCTGGCGTTCAAGGCCTCGCATTACCGCAGCCTCGAGGGCGGTTGGAAACTTGAGATCTCTGACTGCCTGATTGAGAGGCGTAGGCGGCTGGGTCAGGAGCTGTTGAAAAACCTCTCGAGGTGAGCGACCAGGATGGGGAAGAACACCCGTCAACAGATAGTACGTGATCTTGGCTACGCTAAAGATGTCCGCCTGTTCGCCGACTAGCTCTCCAGATAGCGCCTCGGGAGCGACGTATTGCAGGGTGCCTACGAAGAAACCAGTTCTCGTCAGTCGGTCGGACGCCGGTTCCTGAGCGTCACGCGCAATGCCAAAGTCGAGCAACTTGACTACCTGGGTTTCAGGATCGTAGACCACATTCTCCGGCTTCAAGTCGCGGTGGATGATCCCTACGGCATGCGCGGCTGCTAAGCCATCGGTGAGCTGCGTGACGATATGGACTACCAGCGCAGGAGCGAGGCGTCCAGATCGTTGCGCAAAAGTCGACAGTGGCTCGCCAGTAACCCACTCGAGGGCGAGGTAGTACAGCTCGTCTTCTTGACCGTAGTCGTAAGTGCTTACCACAGACCCGTGTTGCACACGCGCACCGAACCCCGCCTCACGCAGGAACCGCTTAACAGACGTCGGGTCTTTGCGGAGTCGCTGCTTGAGAAATTTCACGGCGCATTGGCCATGTTCAGCATGCTTGGCCCGGTAAACGGTAGCCGTTCCACCCTCGCCTACAAGCTCCTCCAGCTCGTATCCGGCGATGGTGCGACCTGCAAAGTTCTCATTGGTCATAAAGATGGCGAAAGTAACAGTCGTTTGCCGCAAGCGGCAAGTCGGTGACGTCAGTGTTCGAAATGATGGCCCGCCATTTGCCACGAAGAGTCAAGACCAAACTCATAGGGAATCCCAGTTTAGATTGGGGCATCGCCATTATGCCGCATTCGATTGGGGAGAATGCACAGCTATGAACGTTGCACAGAAGCATCAGGTGACGATTGTGGCAGCAGTCCTGTGGGCGACGCTTCTTCTCCCACGGACGACCGCTGCACAGGATCTGACCGGACCGGGGCTCGAAACTGCGATGTGGCAAGACGCAGTGTCTTTGAGAGAACAGCTGGGTCGGGACTCTGTCGACCGTCAACTGGCTTTCAAAGCAGCTGCATTGGAAGTGGCTATCGGCATGCCCATTCGAGCATTGTCGGTGCTGGACCAATACGCTGGACCAGATTCGTCGTGGCCTGGATACGGCTTTAGGATACGCGGTGAAGCGGAATATGCAGTCGGACGGGTCGAAACTGCCGCACGGTCATTTGTGCGCGCGGCCGAGCTTTCGGATTCGCAGGATCGTGACATTCTCGCGACCAGAGCGGGAGTGGCGTTCGAGAGCGCCGGCCTCAACGAAGCTGCGCTAGCGCAATACACCGTCGGCGGCGCTGGTTTACCACAGCTGGCTGGGTGGCTTGCGATACGCGAAGCGTCGGTGAGCAGTGATACGGCATCTGCCTTTCGTCTTCTGTCAGATGTTGCCCCCGAAGCTGCAACGCTCGCGTCGCGCGTGCGTGGCAATATCTATGCTCGAGCCGGAGACACGACCAGTGCCATAACGGCGTTCGAGAATGGCGGGCACATGGTGAGAGCCGCCGAGCTCGCGCTCGCATTCGGCGACAACACCACCGCGAGACGGCTTTGCTATGAGGCAGCCGCAGCAGACGATACCGCATTCGTTCGTCGGAGCACGGCCATCATCGAGGAGCATTTCCCACCCAGTACACCTAGTGAATTCCTGGTGCTCGCAGGTGCGTTTCGCAAGATAGGAGCTGTTCGAGATGCGGCGAGGTTCGCGGCCGGTGCCGTTTCGGCCGGAGATTCCTCAGCCGAGACGCAGTTGTATTGGGGTGACTTGCTTTTTGCGTCGAGATCACGACGAAATGCACTGGCAGCCTACACGCGCGCTGCTGCAATGGAAGGAGTGGCTGCACGTGACGCTGCTTTCTGGCAAGGTCGGACGCTGTTGCTGCTGGGCAGGGTGAACGAGGGAATGACGAAGCTAGCGAGCTTTGTAGAACGTTTTCCAGATCATCATGCCGTTCCACGCGCACTGTACGGAATGGCGGACCGCCGCAGGCGAGAACGACGATTCGATGAGTCTGACAGCCTCAACCAGCTGGTGGTGGAACGCTGGCCTCGTCACCGTTATGCCTCCTCGGCAAGGATGGACCTAGCAACCGATGCTTTGACGCGAGGGGACACAACGGCGGTAGTCAAATGGTACAGGCAGGAGATTGAAGTCAGAGGTACCCAACGACACGTCGCGCAGTTCAGGCTCGGAAACATCAGAGCGGAATCGGGGGATATGGTTGCGGCGCGTGCGATTTGGGCTGCGTTGGCGCGCGCTGATTCACTGGGCTACTACGGAACGATCGCAAGGACCGCGGCATCAATGCCGCCGCTCAGTTTAGAGCCGTCGGTTGTCACGCCTCGATCGGCAAAGGTGCAGAGCGTCTTGTCCACCGTAGATCTCCTGAAAGAGGCGTATTTGCAGGAGGAACTGGAGCTTCTTCTCGATTCGCTCAAGGCCGGCCGTTCGCTGGCGCCGCCAGAGTTGCTGGATCTTGCTGAAGGACTCATAGAGCGCAACTTCGTCTTAGAGGGAATCCACATCGGTTGGATGGCTTCACGGTCATACACTCTCAACCACCCGCGCGTTTTGAGAGCAGTGTTCCCCTGGCCGTTGAGAGGCCTGATAGAGCAGAAGGCAAGAGAACTCGAGCTGGACCCCTACCTGCTCGCGGCATTGATACGCCAGGAATCCGCGTTCACACCCGAGGCTGTGTCGAGGGCCGGTGCCCACGGACTAATGCAGCTGATGCCGCCAACGGCACGTGAGGTGGCGCGAAGGATCGGTGCGGAGTGGGACGACGGGCTGCTGACGATAGCGGACGCCAACCTGCACCTTGGCGCAACACACCTCGCGGGACTGCTTCGGCACTACGACAACAGGATCGTGCCTACGCTGGCTGCATACAACGCTGGTGGCACTCCGGTCAGGCGCTGGTTGCGGTCTTTCGGTGGCGACGATCCGGTGAGATTCATCGAGCGAGTGCCGTACGTGGAAACAAGAGGCTATCTACGGACGGTTCTGAGAAACCTGTATCTGTACAAGGCGTTGTATCCGCCCCTGACCGAAGAAGCCACGGGTAGCCGATGAGTCCAGCCGCAATCAGGCGACTCCTCCACGTGATGTCGGCGCTGGTACTCTTGTTCGTGTTTTTCGGGTCGGTGATGCTGCTGCGGTACGCGCTGGCGGCCGGTGCCGTTCTTGCAGTGACACTGGACTACATACGATTGACCAAACCGGCATTCGGGAAGTTTTTAGGATCGCTGGTGCCGGTGTTTCGTACTTCGGAGTCAGACAAGCCGAGTGGGGCTACGTGGTTGTGTATCGGCTACGCCGCAGCAGCTTGGTGTCCGCTTCCTGCGGCAATGGCGGGAATATTGGCCGGTGCGTTGGCAGATCCGGCTGCATCGCTGGCAGGATCGATGGTTGAGGGGTGGGGAAGGAAGAAGACGTGGGTTGGGAGCGGGGCTGCAGCGCTTGTGGCAGCGTTGGTGTTGTTGGCAATGGGAATTCCCACAGCCACCGCCGTTGCAGGTGCGGTGGCTGCGATGGCACTCGAGCGGTGGCCGGGGCCGTTGAATGACAACGTCACGGTGGCTCCCGGAGTAGCGCTCGTGGTCTGGCTACTGCTGTGAAATCAGTGCTGCGGTACGAGGTGTCCGGAGTTCAACTATCTTCCGAACATGCAACCTGATCCTTCCGACCGGCTCTTTCTGATAGATGGCTACGCGCTGATCTACCGCGCGTTTTTTGCCATGATCAACCGACCGTTGCGTACGAACCGGGGAGAAAACACCTCCGCAGTCTGGGGTGTGGCGAACTTCCTGCATCGTCTGCTGGAAAGGCATGAGCCGACGCACATCGCCTGGGTGCATGATGCCGGCACATCCTTCAGGACGGACACCTATCCCGAGTACAAAGCCACGCGAGAGAAACTCGACGAGGACATGCAACTGGACTTCGATCGTTCGGTCGAACGAATCGAAACACTTCTGGAAGCGTTCAAGATTCCTTTGGTGGTTGTTGACGGTTACGAAGCTGACGACGTCATAGGCACGCTCGCCACAGAAGCCGCCGCAATGGGGCTCGAGGCAGTGATCGTATCAGGCGACAAGGATTTCTACCAACTGATTTCAGAAAACATCGTCCTGTTGAACCCCGGGCGCGGGGGGCCTTCGCCGGTGGATGAGATGTTGGTGGACGCCTCCAATGCATCAGAGAGGCTGGGCGTTCCACCGGAGCGTGTGATCGATTACCTGGCCCTGGTTGGGGATTCCTCGGATAATGTGCCGGGCGTGAAGGGCATTGGCGACAAGACGGCGCGGACGCTGATAGAGCAGTTTGGAGATCTCGACACCATTCTCGACCGCGCGGAGGAGGTAAAGGGTAAACGTGCGCGTGAAGGTCTTATTGAATTTGCAGATGCCGCCCGACTCAGCCGAGATTTGGTGACGATTCAACTTGATGTGCCGGTGACTCTCGATCTCGATGTTTGTCAGGTTGGGCCACCTGACAATCGCTCTCTGGCGCATTTCTATGGTGAGTTGGAATTCCGTTCACTGGCGGAGAAAGTCGCCTTTGACGATCAACCAGCCTTGATCGTAGAATCTGCGGCCCGTGAACGCTCGGGAAAGACGCAAGAACCGATTCTGGTCGATTGCTCATCGGAGATGCCCGCCATTGTCGAGGAGATCAGAGCGGCTGAGGTCGTAGCGCTTGTCACTAAAGGGCACAGCAAGAGCAATCGGAACGCTCGAGCTGTAGGGATCTCGCTCGCCGTGGAGCCGAAAACCGCCTGGTATTTCCCACTCTATCATGCATCACCCGACGGAGAACTGGTTGCCCACGATCGACCCGACAATTTGCCTGATCTGCGTGCTGAATCGATGCTGCCCCTGCTGGAGCTTTTGCAGGACCCATCTCTGCCCAAGGTAGGTCACGACGTCAAGCGTGATTGCCTGCTTTTGCGAAACGCCGGTGTCGAATTGGCCGGCGTCAAGCTAGACACGATGCTAGCGAGCTTCGTCTCGGATCCAGGACGCCGATCTCACGCGCTCGCCGAAGTGGCTTTGGAGCTTCTGGACCTCAGGCTTCGGCCGGTATCGGAGTTGACCGGCAGAGGCAGATCGGAACGCCCGTTCTCCGAAGTCCTAGCGAAGGACGCTGCAGCACTATGCTGTGATGAGAGCCGGGCCGTCCTCCAATTATACAGGCATTACGACGAGAGTCTGGAAGACACCAAGGCTGGCGTTTTGGTGGAAGAGATGGAAATGCCCCTCACGGCGGTGCTCGTCGACATGGAGTGGCGAGGCATAACGGTTGATTCGTCGAAGCTGAAGGGGCTGGCCAACCGTTTCAGTCGCGAACTCGAAAGCCTGCAAGAGGCCATATTCGCCGCCGCTGGAACGGACTTCAACATAAACAGCACGCAGCAACTACGGCATATACTGTTCGAGAAGCTGCAACTGCCAGTGATCAAGAAAACGAAGACCGGCGCCTCGACCGATGCCGAGGTACTGGGTCAGTTGGCAGGTATGGGTTTCGATGTACCGCAGCTCCTACTCGACTACAGAGAGCTCACCAAGCTGAAGTCGACCTACGTGGACGTACTACCGGCTAGCGTGAACACGCAGACAGGACGTGTTCACACCACCTTCAATCAGACTGGGGCCGCTACGGGGCGGCTATCGTCGTCAGACCCCAATTTGCAGAACATCCCTGTCAGGACCCCACGAGGTGAGTTGATCAGAGAGTGTTTCGTGCCGGCCGAGGGACACAGGTTCATCGTGGCTGATTATTCGCAGGTAGAGCTTCGGGTGCTGGCGCACATGTCTCATGATCCGGCCTTTATCGAGGCGTTCAAGCGCGGCGGTGACATACACGAGGAAACGGCAGCTGTCATATTCGAGGTGTCGGCCGACGAAGTCACTTCAGAAATGCGCGCGCGCGCAAAGACGATCAACTTTGCCACGATTTACGGCCAGGGAGCGTTCTCATTGGCCAAGCAGCTGGATATTGCGCAGGAAGATGCGCGAGAGTTCATCGACCTTTACTTCGAGAGGTTCGCTGGAGTCAGGCAATTCCTCGACGAGACGATCGAGGGCGCGAGGCGACTAGGCTATGTGGAAACGCTGTTTGGGCGTCGCCGGTACATACCGGAACTCAATAACAAGAACCACAACATTCGAGCGTTTGGAGAACGGACGGCTATGAACTCGCCAGTTCAGGGCTCCGCGGCAGATATCATCAAGATCGCGATGTCTAACCTGAACCAAGCTCTCGGAGAATCTCGCCTAGAAACAGCAATTTTGCTCCAAGTTCACGATGAGCTCGTGCTGGAGGCTCCGATTGCCGAAGTAGAAACGGCAAGCGTTATGGTTAAGGAAAAAATGGAAGAGGCGGCAGTGCTCGACGTGCCTCTCGTAGTCGACATTGGAGTGGGTGACAATTGGTTGGATGCGAAACGTTGAGGAGGTTGCTGACAGCGCCGGACCATTGCATTTTCTTGTTGTCGCAGGACAGCTGTTGGCTTGCCGCGAAAGGACTTCATGCTGAACTGTAGAGGCATGACCTTCGTTGAACTGCTACTCGTGTTCACGATCATCGGTTTGATGACGACGATCGCAATGCCGAGGCTGCAGCATGTCAAAGACCGTGCGTTGATCGCGACTATGAAACGCGATCTACGCACCTTTGCCATGCATCAAGAATCCCACTATTACGACCGCGCCTCCTATACAGACGATGTAGCGGCATTAACGGCTGCGGGATACGCTTCGAGCCGGGACGTTACGATTTCAGTCAACGAAGCAACCGTTCTGGGCTGGTCCGCCACGGCGGAACACGCACAGAGCTTGGTGGAATGTTATTTGTTCGTTGGTGATGCCGCTCCGCTAGGTGCGGCGACGGTTGAAGGAAGCCTCGAGTGTAGCTAGGGCCTCACGCCTGGCCACCAGTTCCATCTACCGGCGATATGCATTATGGCCGGAACGAGAACCATCCGAATCAGCGTAGCGTCGAGGAATACAGCCACGGCCAAGCCAAAGCCAAGCTGCTGGGCCACGAGTACGCGTGAGAAGGAAAACACTCCAAACACCACGATCATTATTGCAGCAGCGCTGGTGATCACTGACGCCGTTGCGGTGAGGCCTTGCATCGTGGCTTGGTCGTTGTGGCCGGAACGGTCGAATGCCTCTTTGATGCGAGATAGCAGGAACACTTCATAGTCCATGCTCAGACCGAAGACTATGGCGAATACGAGAACCGGTACAGCAACGTAAACTGCCTCTGTCGGTCCATCGAGGCCAAACAGGCCACCCCCGACTCCATTTTGGAAGACTAGTACAGTGATACCGAATGCGCCTGCGACGGAGAGGCAGTTCATGATGACCGCCTTGATCGGCACGAGGATCGACCTGAACGCGATGAACAACATCACGGCAGTCGTAATAAGCACCAAGGCGATTACCAACGGGAATTGTCCCAACAACTCGTTCTGGAGATCGACGCTCGATGCTGCAAAACCACCCACGGCGACTTCGACAGAATCCAAGCCGCCGATGCCGGTTTCAACTATGGCGCGAATTGACCGTGCCACCTCCATCGAACTCGTGAACGAGGTCGTGTCGGCTAGCAGAACATCCATGAGCGCGGTACGGGCATCATTCGAGAGATATGCCGAGTAGAACTCGGGCGACCGGGCACGGGCGGAAGCCACATTCCCGTAGAGCATCGTATAGCCGAGCACTGACATGCCGGGTCGGATGTCCACAACGCTCCGCACCTGAGCGACGCGGGGATCTGATCTGATAGAGTCGGAAAGGCGAATCAACGAGCGGATGTACCGCGATCCTACAATACGCTCTCCGTCGGGTGCTTGCAGCACCAGACGCACCGGCTGCAGCGTGCCACGCGCGCCCATTTGCTCTAGTGATTCCACTCCTTCAGCGGATTCGGTGTTGGCGGGGAACCAGTTCGACCTGGGCAACCCCACCTTGATCTGGGCCAACGGCCAGGTGATTAAGCCAATGGTGAACGCACCCAACACCAGGGCGCGCCAGGGGTGGCGCCCGAGCCATCGCGCCCATCGTTCCCATCCGGCAGGAGCATGGTACCATGCCAGCCTGCGAGCCAACCATCTGGGCTTGTCGATTGCTCGTCCCATGAGAGAGAGAAGGGCCGGGAGAAAAGTGACTGATAGTAGAACGGCGGCTGTCACCACAAACAGTCCGCCGATCCCCACAGACCTTGTCTCAGTAGTCGGGGTGATCAACAGAGAAGCGAACCCGACCGCAACCGTGAGACCACTGGTGACAACTGCTCGCCCAGCGGTGTTAATCGTACGCGCGGCAGAGGCACGAGCTCCACGCCCCCTGTTCAACTCCTCTCGGAACCGCGTAACAATGAGCAGCGAATAGTCGATGCCCACTGCCAGCCCAACCATTGATACGATTGTCAGAACGAAAACGGACATCGGATGGAATGCGGCCGCCAAGTTCACGAGAGCAAGAGCACACGTGATCGCAAACACGCCAACTACGAGTGGCAGAACGGCTGCCACCAATGCTCCAAATGCGAGTATGAGAATGACTCCAGAAACCGGTAGCGATTTTCGTTCTCCGGATCTCACGTCCTCGGTACTCACCGAGCGAGCGTCGTAGTCGAGAGCCGGGCCGCCAGTGACGTGCACGTCGAATTCGGCGCCAGTGGGGAAGGCCTGCACGGCTGAGTGGATGGCGTGTCGAAATCCAGGAACTTCAGGTGTCGGATCGTGCAGCGAGTCGGCTCTGGCTGCTGCAATGACGAATGTCGTGCGCCGGTCGGAACTGACGAAACTCGAATCCGGTGTTACGAGGTAAGAAACGACCCTTGTGATGTATGGCTCCGCCGCTGCCGCTTCAGACACAGATGCCAATAGCGCCTGCGTGCGAGAACTATCGATCGGTACAGGCGCTCGCACGGTTATCACGAAAAAATGGGATACGGGTTGTGAAAAAGCTTCCTGAATCAATCGAGTCGCACGTCCCGCCTCAGAATGAGAGAGCGTTCCGCCTTCGACCTGAACCACGTCCTCAACCTTTGTGGCTAGCGGCAATGCAAACGCAGCTACAACGACCCAAGCAAGCAGGACGAAGAAACGGAATCGGATGATTGAGCGCGCTGGAAGTGGAATCACGCGGATCTCAGTCGCTGTTCGGCGTGGGCGTTGCTAACCCAGTAAAGGATGGAACCCTCCGGTCTACCGCAGTAATCGACGATTTCCTGACTTGCAGGGCCTGTATGATAGAAGGGGTGCGCCCAGTATGCCAGGCGTGTGACAAAGTGGCGTAAGTTCATCGCTGGCTGCGATATTCCTGCGGTGAGGACCTCAACGGTATTAACGCTCGGCGCGGTAGCGGTCTTTGCCGCGGTGTTCACTGTCACGCAGCGTAGTGGGCGGTCGGATGATGCCAGTGGCGAATCGCCGGCCGTTGGCGCGCAAGCAACGCCGGAGCGCAGCGACAGCGTGCTGGCCTTGCGGGCTGCTGTTCGAAAGCGCATCGCCGACTCGGATACTTATTTGGGATATGCCCTCGCTGAGGAAGACTCGGTGTTGAGGCGTTGGCAGGATCGGACCGTTCGCATGCTGACGGTTCACGTCGGATCGAACCCCAATGTTAGGGAACAAGACGACTTGGCGCGGTCCGTGCAAAGTGCTTTTAGTCGGTGGGAGCGTGTCGGAGCGATACCTGTGTCTTTCCGCACTGTACGTGATTCAGCAAGTGCGGAAGTCCACGTTCACTGGATCCATTCTTTTCCAGTAAACCGTAGCGGGCAAGCTGAGGTGTTTTGGGACAGAGACGGATGGATTCAAAAGGCAATTCTCACTCTAGCGACACATGATGTGCGCGGATGGTCGGTGAGTGCAGATGTTCTTTACACGGTAGCGCTACACGAAATTGGGCACCTGCTGGGCCTCGGTCACTCGGATGATCCCGGTGACCTGATGTATACGGTGACAACGGTAAGCGATCTGACGGGGCGCGATCGCCGGTCTGCCCGTCTCCTTTACGCGCTGCCAGCCGGGTCTGTCCGAGACCCTTGAGATTACGGGTAGCTGCCTTTGTCCAATTCCCTCGCGATCAGGTATGCGTACTCCGCGTAACGTTGAAGCCCAATGAATGGGAAATCTTCTGTCCATTCGTCCTGTGGGTCGTGGTAGTAACGCCACCTGTGCCGAAGAGCATCTGAACTGTCGGGACTGAGACCCTCGTAAGCACCGGGTCCGGGCTTGACGAACACACCGGGAATCCCCTCGCGAACGAACGGGTAGTAATCAGAGTTTGCGATGGCTGGTGATGTAGAGACCTGCCATCCGTTTGCCTGGGCGATGTCAATCGCAAGTTTGCCTAGTCCGGTTGAATCTACACCCGACAAACTCCAGTTCACGAGCAGTCCCGGAGGAGCGCCTGCGTCAATGTTGATGACAGCCATGGTCTGCTCAAGAGGCCAGTACGGTCGTGAAACGTAGTAGTCGGAACCCAGCAACCTACGCTCTTCTCCGACGAAGAACAGAAACAACATCGAGTGACGGACCGGTCGATCTGCATCGAACGCCATTGCCCGAGCTATTCCCAACAGCATCGCAACCCCAACCGCGTTGTCAGCGAATCCGTTGTAAATGGCATCACCTGCCGTATCACCGGGCGCGACTACACCTAGATGGTCGTAGTGAGCAGAAAATGCGATGGCGGTATCTGCGACCGACGACTCCGATCCGGGCAACAGACACGCAACGTTTTGGGCGATCACTGTTTTTCGCGACAGAGCGATGTCGAAATCGATCTCCAATCCCAGCGGTCCCTGCCGTACGTCGCTGTCCTGGAGGGCGGCTGCTACGAGGGTCGCTGAAAGACTAGGGCCGGCCAGTATTGATGGGAGTGAAGGGATGAACGACGACTCAACGGATGTGTCCTGATGATACATCCTAGTGGTGCCTCTGCTGGTGAGGTAGAGATTGTAGATGTGATCGTCGGGCAGCAGGTGTACGACAGCCACAGCACCCTGAGCCCTCAGCATGTCAACAGCATTCGTGGATATGCGCGGTCCAGTGGTCACTGCAACCGCTCCCCGCAGATCGAGGGTCGCAAACTGATCGGCCTCGAGGTCTGCCGCGAGCCCGACGTATATGGCTGGTCCTCGAAAAGCAGTTAGGGTTGCTCTAGATCCAACATTAGGTGTGAAGTCTGTGGGATAGGCGAATTGTGCCTGTCTGCCAAGGCGAGTCAGGCTCAAAGTAGTGCCCAATTCGATGGTGGCTTCTTCCAGGACGATAGGCTGAGTGTATGTGCTTCCAGCTGGCACAAGCCCCAGTTCTCTGCACTCACTGGCGATGTACGCCGCGGCCAAGTCTGCACCAACGGTACCGGTCGCCCGCCCCTCTAACAGGTCGTGCGCCAAATAATAGGTTTGTGCTCTCATGCTCAGGGTGTCGATGGGCAATTGCGCCTGGGCAGGTGAAGCGTGGGCAGCTACCAGGAAGATGGTCGTCAGGAAGTAGCAGACGTAACGCATGGGATTCTCGAGTACAACGTGATAGTGCATTCGATTCGGGAACATTAGAATAAACGCACGGAGAACCACATGCTGCCACTTCTTACGGTTGCACTGCTGATCCAGGCCGAGCCCGTTGAGCGTATCGATAGTGCCATAGCGTACGGCATTGAGGCGGGGTCCTACCCCGGCGCGGTGGTCGTGGTGGGAAGGAGCAACACCGTCCTCCTCGCGAAAGGTTATGGGCATTTCTCTTGGTCCCCCGAGAGCCGCGTGCCTGATGTGGACAGCACTGTATGGGATCTTGCATCGCTCACTAAGGTCGTAGCAACCACACCGGCAATTATGCGCCTAGTCGATCAAGGGAGTCTGGATCTCGACGATCCGGTTCAAACCTATCTGCCAGGGTTTCGCGGAGAGGGCAAAGAGGTTGTTACTGTTCGCCACTTGCTCGAACACAGGTCCGGTCTCCGCGCCTTTTTACCGCTCAACGACCGCGCTGAAACGGGTGAAGAGGCGATGCAGTTGGTGTTGAACGAGCCGCTGCGGTGGTCACCGGGCTCACGGGTCGAGTATAGCGATCTCAACGCAATGCTACTCGGCTGGATCGTCGAGGGCGTCTCGGGTATGTCCTTGGCCGATTATTCTGAGTCGCGGATTTTTTCCGAGCTTGGAATGACACAGACGAGGTTCCGTCCACCTCGAAGCATACGGCCGCGTATGGCGCCCGTGGGCCTTTGGCGTGGTCATGTCATTGCCGGAGAACTCCACGATCAGAACGCGGTCCGGTTGGGAGGTGTGTCCGGTCATGCCGGTCTCTATAGTACCGGTTCGGATCTCGTCAGGTATGCACAGCTCTACTTACTGGAGGGCCGCGACTCGCGGGGGAAAGAACTCTATCCGGCGGAAATTGTAAGGGAGTTCATCAAGCGAGGGCCGGGCAATCGCGCCTTGGGCTGGGAGGTGCGTGACACAACGGACGAAGCCAATACAGGTAGTCTGTTGTCGGAAAGGTCCTTCGGCCACGGCGGGTATACCGGCACTTCAATCTGGATAGATCCAGAACGGGACCTCTTTGTTATCATCTTGACCAACCGGGTGTTTGCGCCCAGGACGAGGCGGTCGATTACCGTGTTGAAAGCGGTTCGTGCGCGGGTGGCTGATGCTGCAGTAGGTCTTCTGGCGGTGCCTGCTCACCCGTCTTCTCGACTGCGAAGGCGAGACGCCGCTTTGACCCGGCCCTGATTAATTTTCCCGACGTTTTCTGCGATTGGAGTTGGAAACGGCAGCGAGGATCTCGCGTTCTCCGAGGACCGATCTTTGCCAGCGCCGCATTTCGGTAACGGTCTCTAGTTGTCCAATCTCCTCAGGTGCCGCGCGCGCGACTGCTTGCAGCGTACCGTTGGGGCAAAGTAAGCCCGGCTCCATCTTGATATCCTTCGCCCTGTTGTTGCGAAGCGCCTTCAATCGTTCGAGCGTTTGATCGTATGCATGGTCAGCTTCCTGCCGCTTAGCTCTGCGGATTTTCGGCAGGTCTTTTCCCGGGATCGCAAGGCCAGCCGCTACAGCTTCGAGGAGTTCCGCCCCATAGCGTTTTACCGCAGAAGTAGGAATCCCAGGCGTACTCGACAGCCGTTTCAGGTTCTTGGGAACGGCACGAGCTAGGTTCATCAACGCGGTATTCCCCAGAATTCGAAACGGCGCCTTGTCGAGCGAGCTCGCTGTCGCTTCCCTCCAGGCGTAGAGCTCTCGCAGGATAGCGAGTGACCTACGCGGGAGAGCCTTTGCTCCCTTGATGCGCAGGTACGCGTTCCCTTCGTCAGTCGGTTGAGTCCAACGCCGGGTCTCCAGAAAGGAAAACTCCTCCTCGGCCCATTCGAGCCTGTTCATTTCTTTCAACCTGTCGCCTAGTCGATCGCGCAAGGGAAGCAAGTACCGAGTATCGTCAGCCGCGTAGGCGATCATCTCAGCTGGAAGAGGCCGCCGGGACCAGTCAGCACGCTGGAACTTCTTGTTGACTGCCACCTTGAAATACTTGGCCAATAGGGCGCCAAGCCCGACGGAGTCTTCGCCGGCCAGCTGTGCGGCAATTCGAGTGTCGAAGATGTTCCGCGCCGTGAAACCGTAGTCGCGATTCAGCATTCGAAGGTCGTAATCTGCGTCGTGAAAGACTACTTCCACGGTAGCGTCGGCGAGAAGAGCTCCGATAGGCTGCAAGTCATCCAAGGCTAGTGGATCAACCAAGGCCAGTTCGCTGTCACTCCCGACCTGAACCAGATACACGCGGTCGACGTATCGGTGAAAGGATGCAGCTTCCGTGTCGATCGCGATCCTGGTTCGAGTGGCCAACCTTGCTGCGAACTTTTCTAATGCCGCCGCGTCCGCTACCATTTGCGGAGGGGTCACCTTTGGTTCAAGAGGCCTGGCCACGACAGAAACATCGCATGGAACCAAGGTATCGGAAAGCCGTATGGGTGTCCCAATTCCCTTCTTTGCGACTTGGCGACACAGGCCAGCGTTGTCGAAAGCGCCAAACCTCCGTGTGGAGAATATCGTAACACCATGTAGGTGAATAGCTTACGGTTTACGCAATAATAACAGTAATGCGTCAGTGTATGGTCGCTAATACGACAGTAATGTGGAGACGAGTGGTATCTGTGGTTCGAGGAATTCACCTAAGAATCGCCTGTCTCCAACTCAGGTATTGTTCAATACGGTCAGTTGTCCGTCGATACCAGCTTCCTTAAGTTGCTGCGTCACAAAATGGGGTGGTTAGTGTGAGTCCTGTTCCAACAACCAAATTGCTGGTATATCCGGACGACTGCGACTCGTTCGGGCACGTAAATCAGGCAACATTTCTTCGTCTTTTTGAGCATGCCCGATGGCAAGCCGTGGCAAGCGGACCCGGGATCGACATCTTCGATCGCACAGACGCATGGCCGGCTGTTCGCAAAACCACGATCGAGTATCATGCAAGCGCTTATCCTGGAGACGTGCTCCGGTTCGAAACCGGGCTCACGCAACTCGGCCATACGAGCTTCACGATGCATCAGACCGCAAGCCGCGATTCAGATGACTCTATCGTGGCTGAGGCTGATTTCGTGTTCGTATGCGTTACCCGTGATGGCAAACCGACGCCGGTTCCGGAAGAAGTTGCACGGTTTCTAGGATCGTAGCAGTCGATGAGGCCCAGTGCCATACAGAATCTGTCGGTCCGAGGATCGGTGACCGTGCTCGACGTGCTCGGAGATGGCGACGCCGTGTTGTTTGTTCATGGTTTTCTGCTAGATCGGAGTATGTGGTGAGAGATTGCTGGAACATCGACGGGTTGGCGAAGGATTGCTCCGGGTTACGTGTCAGATGTGAAGAGCTGGTGCTCGTACGAAGTAATCGCGCTCGGGCACTCTAAGCTCGGGTTCCCCGTATCGTCCAGCAGCCGAATGATGACGGTCCCATTCCTCCCTGAGACTGAATGCATTACGGCCTGTTGGGCGATCAACACTGAGGACCCCGTCGAGGTGATCGATTTCATGTTGAAGTAGCTCCGCAATTGGACCAACCGCAGTGATCTTCTGCTGTCGCCCGGAAAGGTCCTGATAGACCATATCAATTTGGTAAGCCCGCTGCACCCTCACGAAGATGTCAGGAATCGAAACACAATCGTCCCTCACCCAGAAATCTTCGTCACCGACGTCGGTTACCGTCGGGTTGATAATGAACCACGGCTTATCGATCTCAACGTAGATCATCCTCATTGGAGCACCGATCTGAGGTGCAGCCAAGGCACGACCCACACCGTGTAAAGCCCGCAGGTCGCGAAGGGTTTCCTGCAGATCGTCAGCCACCAGCCGTACGGCGGGGGATTGCGGGTTCGCGATCAGATCAGACGGAGTACGCAGCACTGGATCGCCGAGTAGATGTATAGACCGAATAGTCATCTGGCCCTCTCGCGTAATGCGGCGATCCAATCTAAGATGTTCCTATGTTTGCGGCCACAGTTTTAGCTGCCGGGGCCTCGCAGAGAATGGGTTATCCCAAAGCGCTCCTCGAGTATCGTGGGCGATCTTTTCTCCAGTCAATCCTCGATGCTACGACAGTTTTGGGGCTACGAAGCATCGTTGCGCTTGGTCATGATTCAGATAAAGTGTTGGCAAAACACGATTTACATGACGTCATCGTGGTTATGAACAATGAACTTGAAGCTGGACCGATCGGTTCGATCAGGGCATCGATCAGAGCGATCCAAAAGCACCCTAGCAAAGCACTCTTAGTCTGGCCGGTGGACTTCCCTCACGTTCGACTGGAAACTGTTCGAACGCTGATTGACCGGTTTCAGAAAAGCGATGAGCCCGCGATCGTTGTGCCTGAGTATGACGGTCGCGCCGGTCATCCCGTGTTATTCGGGCGGCAAGTGTTTAGCGAACTGCTGGAAGCCCCTGATTCTGTTGGGGCCAAGTTCGTCGTACGCAGCGACAGTTCCCGTGTGGCACGAGTCCAAGTAGCAGACTCAGCGGTCATCGACTGCGTCAACACACCCGAATCATATAGGGACCTACTGCGCCGCGCTGACGGTCAGACATCCTAGCAAATGACGGTTGAGCTTCCCTTGTTGTCGCCAAACCCCTCTTGTGATTGTCAACAAAAGTGTTAACATATTTAGTAATATTGAAAAAGCGTCAAGGAGTAATTGTCGATGGATGCAATAACACCGGGCCTGGCCGGCCACAGAGGGCTACGTGGTGAGATTCTGGTGGAGCTCAAGAAGTCGCAACCTGTTACAGCAAAAGAACTTGCGGCACAGTTCACTGTTTCCGCTAACGCAATCAGACGCCACCTGAAAGAGCTCGAGGCCGAAGGCCTTGTGGTTTACTCACGCGAAAACAGAGGCAGTGGGGCACCCACATATGCCTACGGGCTCAGCAAAGACGGAGAAGCTCTGTTTCCAACCCAGTACGGTCAGGTGCTGGCAGACGTGCTGAGTCAACTCGCTAAGACTGACGGTCGCGAGGCAATTAAGGAGATGTTTGCCAAGAGGTTCAGGGAACACGCCGATCGGATTCACGGAGAACTACGAGACGCCAGCCTCGAAGACAAGGTAAAAGCAGTTGCTGGGTTGCTATCCGATCAGGGGTTCATGGCGGCGTGGTCGAGAGACCGTGGTGCGCTCACGTTAGCCGAGCACAATTGCGCTGTACGTGCGGTTGCCGAGGCGTTTCCAGAGATATGCGCAGCCGAGGAGGAATTCCTCAGTGAGGTGCTCCAAACGGAGGTCACTCGCGATTCCCATATCCCTGATGGCTGTAATTCGTGTCAATACTCCATAAGTCTCAACTCTAGATCCTCAAGGCGACAAGAAAGTGTTGAAATAACCAAGCGCCAGGAAGAAGACAGCGATGTCTGATCCAGTCGACCAACAACTATCACAGCCATACAAGTACGGCTGGGTCACCGACGTCGAATCTGATATCGTACCAGCCGGACTGAGCGAAGACGTAGTGCGCTTGATCTCGAGCAAAAAGGATGAGCCCGAGTGGTTGCTCAGCTGGAGGCTCAAAGCGTATAGGAACTGGCTCAGAATGCAGGAACCTACCTGGGCCAAGGTCGAGTACGAACCCATCGACTATCAATCGATTCATTACTACGCCGCGCCAAAGCGGAAGACAGTGCAGAGCCTGGATGAAGTGGATCCCAAGGTTCTCGAAGCGTTTGAGAAACTTGGGATTCCTTTGGAAGAGCAGCAGCTCCTTGCAGGGGTTGCGGTGGATGCCGTGTTCGACAGCGTATCAGTGGCTACCACGTTCAAGGAGACGCTGGCCGAACATGGCGTGATCTTCCTACCGTTTTCGGAAGCCGTTCGTGAGTACCCCGACTTGGTGCGGCAATATCTGGGGTCGGTAGTTCCGCCCAGCGACAACTTTCATGCGGCTCTAAACTCGGCTGTGTTCAGCGACGGGTCGTTCGTCTATGTGCCAAAGGGTGTGCGGTGTCCGATGGAGCTGTCCACCTACTTCCGCATCAATGCGGCAGCCACCGGACAGTTCGAGCGAACACTCATAGTCGCAGACGAGGACGCATACGTGAGTTACCTCGAAGGTTGCTCCGCGCCTATGCGAGACGAGAACCAACTACACGCTGCGGTGGTTGAACTCGTAGCACTCGAGAATGCCTCAATCAAATACTCCACGGTACAAAACTGGTACCCCGGAGACGAAAACGGCAAAGGCGGCATATACAACTTCGTGACGAAACGAGGCGACTGTAGGGGCGACAACTCGAAAATCTCCTGGACCCAAGTCGAAACCGGTTCAGCCATTACTTGGAAATACCCAAGCTGCCTGTTGAAGGGCGACAACTCTGTGGGAGAATTTTACTCGGTGGCGGTAACCAACAACTACCAACAGGCTGATACCGGCACCAAGATGGTGCACATCGGCAAAAACAGCCGCAGCACAATCGTGTCCAAGGGAATATCCGCTGGCAAGAGCCAGAATACGTACCGGGGGTTGGTGAAAATCATGAAGAGTGCAGAAGGTGCGCGGAACTACTCGCAGTGCGATTCGATGCTGATCGGCGACCAGTGCGGCGCGCACACCGTTCCTTACATCGATGTCCGCAACAATTCTGCAATCATGGAACACGAGGCCACAACATCAAAGATCGGCGAAGATCAAATCTTCTATTGTCAACAACGAGGTCTTTCTGCCGAGGACGCTATCTCTATGATCGTGAACGGGTTCTGTAAGGAAGTATTCAAAGAACTGCCCATGGAATTCGCCGTCGAGGCGCACAATCTCCTTGGGCTCACACTAGAGGGAAGCGTGGGTTAGCGACCAATGCTCGAGATTCGAAACTTGCACGCAGCAATAGATGGCAAAGAGATCTTGAAGGGGATCGATCTTACTGTTGAGGCCGGAGAGATCCATGCCATCATGGGTCCGAACGGTTCGGGTAAGAGCACGCTCTCTCAGGTCCTTGCCGGTCATCCCTCGTATGAGGTAACCGACGGCTCGGTGATGTTTCGGGGACAGGACCTGCTGCAGTTAGAGCCGGAAGAACGAGCGTGTAAAGGCATCTTTTTGGCGTTTCAATATCCAGTCGAGATTCGCGGCATTACAAACGCGTATTTCCTTCGCCACGCGTTGAATGCTCGTCGCAAATGCGAGGGCCTCGAAGAACTGGACCCAATCGATTTTTTGGACGTGCTTGACGAAAAGCTCGCGACGATCGACTGGGACGATAGCTTCGTGAATCGACCGGTAAATGAGGGATTCTCGGGAGGTGAGAAAAAGCGCAACGAGATTCTGCAATTGGCCGTTCTGACACCAAAGCTTGCAGTGCTGGATGAACCTGACTCCGGGCTCGACATAGACGCGTTGAAAACCGTGGCGGAAGGTGTGAACAAACTTCGGCGCCCCGACAACGCCACACTGTTGATAACACACTATCAGAGACTGCTCAACTACATCATCCCAGATCGAGTACACGTCTTGGTGAACGGACGAGTAGTGACTTCGGGCGGCAAAGAGCTGGCTCACGAGCTCGAATCGAAGGGATATGATTGGGTCAAGGATCCAGTGGCGGTGAACTGATGGCAACTGAGATCGTAGAACACTACCTGTCCGACTTCACGGATCAAATCTCAAGTGACAGAACGGGTTTCCCGGAGTGGGTCGAGGGGATTCGGAGGCGCGCCATAGGTCGGTTTGTTGAGGTAGGATTCCCTTCCTCACGCGATGAGAAGTGGCGATTCACCAATTTCTCACGCATTGCCGAGAAACACTTCGTTGTCAGTAACGGTCACGACAGCAGATCTTCGCCGGTGAGCGCGGAGGACGCTATGGTTGGTTGGCGGAGCCCAACGAAGATTGTATTCGTCGATGGCCGTTACTCACCCGACCTTTCATCGCTTCGGGGACTGCCGCAATGTGCTGTTGCCGGCAACCTCGCTGCCATGATAGGCGATGACTCGACTAATCTGGAAAACCACCTCGCTCGGATTGCCGACAGTTCAGATAACCCGTTTACCGCGTTGAATACTGCGTTCTTCTCTGAAGGTGCCCTGTTATCTGTACCTGACGGGGTAAAGGTTAATGGTCCGATACAATTCCTGTATCTGACCAGCAGTGAAACGAACGATGCCGTTAATCATCCGCGTAACGTAGTGGTGTTAGGTGAAGGTGCCGAAGCCACTGTAGTGGAGAGCTATATCGGATTGGGCAGTGGGTGCTCATGGACGAATGCGGTTACCGAGATCTATGCAGGTGATGCGGCGCACATTAGAGTCCACCGTGTTCAGTTGGAGGGTAAGAACGCATTCCACACGGCAACGACTCAGTGTTCCCAGGGACGCGACAGCAGCTTCTTCTATACGACAGTGGAGTTCGGTGGATCCCTCTCACGACACGACATCAACTTCCAATTGAACGGAACAGGAGCTTTCTGTTCTCTACATGGGCTCTCTCATCTGAGAGACACACAGCACGCCGACAACCAGACGACCGTCGAACACGCACAACCACATTGCACGAGTGTTGAGCATTTCAACGGAATCTACGATGACAGTTCTCACGGCGTCTTCACGGGACGCGTTCTGGTGCGCCCGGGCGCTCAAAAGACCGACGCGATTCAGTCCAGTAGGAATTTGCTGCTCACCGACACGGCTCGGGCCGACACTCAGCCACAACTCGAGATCTTTGCGGACGATGTAAAGTGCACTCACGGTGCAACTGTCGGTCCTATTGATGATGAGGCTCTATTCTACCTTCGCAGCAAAGGGCTCACTGCGGACGAAGCGCGCACTATGCTGACCTACGGATTTGCGGTAGAGATCATAGACACGGTAGGAATTGCTGGACTGCGCGAACACCTGGATTCGGTATTGACGTCGCGACTGGAAAAAGAAACGCGAGATGCGCGGGGGGAGAAGTGCTAGAGACGAATCAGGGAACTATCCAAAGTAGCGAGCGAGAATTGGACATCGATGCCGTTCGCAAGGACTTCCCGATCTTGAGCGAAAGGATACGAGGCAAGCCACTCGTATACCTGGACAATGCGGCAACGACACAGAAACCTCGCCAGGTCATTGAAAAACTCTCGCGCTTCTATGCGTCGGAGAATTCGAATATACACAGGGGTGTTTACTATCTCAGTGAGCGAGCGACTGGCGCGTTCGAACGTGCTCGTGTCCTAGTACAGGGGTTCCTCAACGCACCGCGAGCGGAAGACATCATCTTTGTCAGAAGTGCGACAGAAGCAATCAATCTAGTTGCGTCCAGCTACGGCCGCTCTGAGATAGGTGAAGGCGATGAGATCGTGGTGTCGGCCATGGAGCACCATTCAAACATCGTTCCGTGGCAGCTCCTCGCCGAACAAGTCGGAGCGACGCTGCGAGTAATCCCGATGGATCAGACGGGTACTCTGATCCAAGAGGAATACGATAAGTGTCTAGGACCGCGCACCAAGCTGGTTGCGCTAGTCCACGTCTCTAATTCGCTCGGTACGGTGAACCCCGTAAAAGAGATGACGGCGCTCGCAAAAAAGAATGGCATTCCCGTTTTGGTCGATGGGGCACAAGCGGCCGCGCACAGCCCTATCGACGTACAAGACATCGGGTGCGATTTCTACGCGGCATCTGGTCACAAAATGTTTGGGCCGACCGGCATAGGTGTTCTGTATGGGCGTTCGAGCTTTCTGGAAAGCATGCCTCCATATCAAGGTGGAGGCGAAATGATTCGATCGGTGAGTTTCAGTGGTACCAGCTATGCTGATGCGCCCGCGAAATTCGAAGCCGGCACGCCCCACATCGCAGGCGCACTCGGTTTGGGAGCAGCGATAGAATATTTGCAGAGTCTACCCTGGGACCTTGTGCAGAAGCATGAAGCCTTTTTGCTCAACTATGCAGTTGCTCAACTAAGAAAGTTACAGGGGCTTCAGATCATTGGTACCTCCGAAAACCGTGCTGCGGCAGTTTCGTTTGTCCTAGACGGTGTGCACGCTCACGATGTAGGAACGATCGTTGATCAGGATGGAGTTGCGATCCGGACCGGGCATCACTGTACACAGCCAGTGATGGACTTCTTCGGCATTCCAGCTACCGCACGCGCTTCATTCGCGTTCTACAACACAATCGAGGAAGTTGATCTCTTGATCGACTCGTTACATGGGGTGAGGAAGGTGTTCGGGTCATGAGTGCACTCACGGAGCTATACCAACAAGTCATCCTCGATCACAATCGGAAGCCGCGCAATTTTCGAACTATGGAAGCGGCAGACAGGGTTGCCACCGGTGACAATCCGCTGTGCGGCGACAAGATCGACGTTTACGTGAAGCTGAACGGTGACGTGATCGAAGCCGTGAGTTTTCAAGGTTCTGGTTGTGCAATCTCTCAGTCGTCGGCATCATTGATGACCACGTCGGTAATTGGAAAGACTGTGGACGAGGCGTTGGAGCTGTTTTCCAACTTCCACGAGATGGTGACCGGCGATGCCGATGGTCCCATCGACAAGGAAGTGCTTGGAAAGCTGAGAGCGTTTGGCGGCGTGAGGGAGTTTCCGAGCCGTGTGAAATGTGCGAACCTCTCGTGGCACACCCTTCGAGCGGCTCTCGACTCGGCGACCGATGCGGTTACCACTGAATGAGAATAACAGACTGATGCGAGAACATTTGTAAATGGTTGATGAGGTGAGGGAGTGAAGGAAGGCGATTTCGAGAGAGTTGCACCATTAGGAGATTTTCGAGAAGGCGTTCCCGTGAGCCTGCGACTTTCAACTGGAGATGATGTCTGCCTGGTTTTGGTTGGTGGTGAGGTGTTTGGCATCGCCGAGGAATGTCCGCACGGCGAGTTTCCGATGTCAGATGGTGCCATGGTCGATGACTACATAATTGAGTGCTCAATGCACGGCACGCAATTCGACGTGCGGGACGGCAGTGTGGTTGAACAACCGGGCGATGCTCCGGTGGGCAGCTTCGATGTCAAAGTCGCGGACAACTACGTGTGGGTGCGTGACACTCCCTTCTGAACAGCTCTACGAGTTCAACCTCCAAGCACCGGTCGATGCTTGAGGTCCTTCAAAGAACAGGTCAGATGATCGTCCGTCTGGATGAGAGCTAGCCATTACGTGTATCTCACGCAAAGACACGTGTAACTTTCCCTGCTATGTCAGTCGAATATGACGTCTTGGTAATTGGTGGAGGACACGCCGGTGTGGAGGCAGCAAACGCTGCCTCTCGTTCTGGCGGCCGCGTCTTGCTTCTAACGTCAAACCTCGAAACGATCGGCCAAATGTCCTGTAATCCCGCCATTGGTGGGATAGCCAAAGGCACAGTGGTACGTGAAATCGACGCAATGGGCGGAGTGATGGGTAAGGCGGCCGATCGAGCGACTATTCAATTCCGCATGCTCAATAGCTCAAAAGGTCCGGCAGTGTGGGCGCCGCGCGCGCAGTGCGATCGCGGATTGTACCGTAGGGCAATTCGCGAGCTATTGGAGGAACGGGACTCTCTGGAGATTAAACAGGCCACTGTCGCGACACTGCTGCTTACTGGCAGTGGTGTAAGTGGAGTCGTAACAACAGACGGAGAAAAGCTG
>JBDHHK010000017.1:0-35990 GCA_039589395.1 Gemmatimonadota bacterium | reverse complement strand
ATCCTCGATGCTGGTGATTCGCATGTACCATTACCTCAAAACGAATTGTTGAAACGAACCCAGAGTTCATCACCGAGTTGCCAGTAGCGGTCCACTGTTTCGTTGGCCAGCCTGTGCGTGTACTCGGTGAGGAAAGCTTCGGCGAGTGCCGGGTCACGATTGAAAAGAGCCAGGGCCTCTTCTTCGAATGAGGCTTGTCTCGCAAACGCCCCGTTCTCGATCGGCTCCCAGACATCCCGAATCACACCTACCATCTCCTGGTATCGGAAGTAGGATAGCTTGCTTGCGCGTCTAAAAGCCCACCAAGCGCAGTCTCGACTGAACTCCCTGCGACCATCCACCAAAAATGACTCGGGCATCTGGGTCATACCGATGTAGAATGGCAGATGCGGCGTGGTTACCGGGTTGTCGTATCCCAACCACACAACTCCACCGATTGGATCCGGCAGCCAATCACGTGATTGCGTTACGGTGAGATACGTTGCCGCGGGCGACGCGATAGTGCGCTCGCGATCGACGCCCAGCAACTCCCGGGTGTCGGCGTTCATGAATGGGTTGGCTACAGGGCTCTTTACCGTTTCGCCGTCCCTGTTGACTACCGTTAGCCGCCGCGTCATGTCGAAAGGAGTGTCGGCGTAGTAGTCCCTGAAAATCGCGAGCAGATCTTGCACGGTGACCTTCTCATCCGGCTTGACGGAGAGAGGGAAGTTTTCCGCGTTCGGATCACCTTCTCATCCGGCTTGACGGAGAGAGGGAAGTTTTCCGCGTTCGGATCCAATCCCAAAGATGGAGCGAGCAAGCTGAGCGCCCGCCACTCGCGACGCCGAGAATAGAGGCTGTTGCGGCTGGCGTACGCGTACGAGAATCGGAATTCGTCACCGCTGTTGGGGTCCCACCAGCCCATTTCTTGCGCAAGCGAATGGACATTATCCGAAGCCAAAAAGTTGTCCGAATCGTCGAGGTTCAGTTCAAGTATCCGATGAGAGTTTGCGCTAACAGCGATCTCATCATCCGGAATTCGCACGGCTGCCCACACCGCACCGATCTTCCCTCGGCCCGGCCCCAAGATCTCGAAGAACCAGACTTCATTCGGGTCCGCGAAAGTGAAACACTCGCCCCAATCGTTGTAACCGAACTCCTTTGTGAGTTCGTCGGCGACCCGGATGGCCTCTCTCGCGTTTCGCGCCCGCTCCAAAACCAGACGATACAGCTCAGGTGCATCGATGAGACCCTCAGTGCTTCTGAGTTCGCCCTTGCCCCCGGTCGTAGTTTCTCCGATTGCGAGCTGATGCTCGTTCATGATGGGGTATGCCGCATCAATGAACTTGAATGTCTCGGCGACCTGGGGGATCTCGCCGGCCGGGATTCGATCCGGGTCGTGGGGCCTTGAGGTGCGCTTAGGCAAAAGCCAAAGGGTAGCCGATGACCCTGGCGGATGTGTTTTATGGGGCTCAATGCTGATCCAGGTGCGGTCAGTACCGGAATCACAGGAATGGCTCGTCATCGTCGAACCATCCTCCGAAGCCGCCTTTCCAACAAGTAAACTGGTGCAGCATTCTGTGCACGGCCCGTCAGTGATCTGTGTGTGACTGTTGGGCGTCTGGGTGCTGCCGGAAGAAACCAGGAGGAAAAAGACCGGTAGCAACGCGGCAGAAAACCGTCGAATACCTGACATACCAGGCATGGCGCAGATCTCCTCTCCGTCGAAAGGAATTTCGCGATGATATGGGCTGAACCTAGCGGTCGGTCCGACGATACTCCAGCCCGATATCCGTAGGACGACCAACGCGCTCGACGATCTCGTGAAACTGCGATCGTTTACTTGCGGTACGTGTCACGGATGTGTAACCAGCAGGGCGAGTTCTTCCCGAAGAACGCTGCATCAGGTACCTTGAAAAACGTCGTCGGTAGAAGTTGACGCACATAATCCAGGGTTGAAAGCAGGATCATCCGTACGTGCAGGGGTAGTTACCCGCATGTGGGTTGGGGGCTGTGCCTTCCGGTCAGTCTCGGTGGTGTGGTGTGGTGCAGGGGAGACATCCCAGAATCGATCGTGATTTGGACTGAATACAACCTGCAGGCTACGCTCCCGGAGTGTGCATAGTGCTCCGGAGAGTGGGGAGGGTGGTGTGTGACGAAGCCGAAATCGAGAGCGACACTGGCCATTGTCGACGGTGCCGATCCGGCGGTGCTCGAAGAGCTCGCCGTTGCCGGCGACCTTCCAAATATCAGCCGTCTCGTTCTCGAGCCAGGTGGGTTGGTACCGGCAACGACTGTCTTTCCTTCCACAACCGGCGTCGCATATCTGCCATTCCTTACTGGTTGTTATCCGGGTACGTGCGACGTTCCCGGAATCCGCTGGATGGACGTCGCTCAGTACAAGGGAAGGTGGTGTCGCGATCGCGCTCAGGTCAGGAATTATTGCGGGGTGCAGGGAGGAAGACTCAACACAGATATTCCAGACCACATTCCCAGCATCTTTGATATCGAAAAAGACAGCGTAGCGTTGTGCTCACCGTTCATTCGGCGCCTTCCGAAAAAACGGCAGCTAACGCGGATGAGCAGGGCGGTTATTGGAGGTCTTTCCCACTACACTCGAGGCTACAAGCGACTCGATTTGAAAGTGGGCCGCGACCTGGCAAAGGTTGCGCAAAAGCACCGTTTTAAGTTTGCCGTCTTCCCAGGCGTGGACGGCTTAGTCCACACCTATGGTTCACGGCACCCGAAGGTTCTGGATCTCTATCGCGAGTTTGATCGGACTGTCGGGCGTTACGAGGCTGCTGGTGGCCTTGATGGCGATCAACTGTTGATAATTGCCAGTGATCACGGCATGACCCGCATCGATCTGCATAGTGACGTGGCAACGGAGCTGGAGAGACGAGGTTTGAGAGTACTGCGCCATCCCAAACTCTGGCGGAGCGACCCTCTTTTAGCGGTGATGGTTTCTGGCAACGCATCGGCACAGTTGTACCTGCAGCCCGGAGTGCCTCGCACACACAGATGGTCGATTCCCTCCATTGAATCTGGCGACGTAGCCGGAATCCCGAAGAACCTGATCGATTTGCTTGCTGACGTAAACGGAGTGGCTCTGGTGGCGGGCGTCGACGGGGAAGACGTGGTCGTTGTATCGCGAGAAGGCCGAGCTCGACTGGTCGATTTGGGTGATGGGCTGATCCGCTACGATCCGGAAACCGCGGACGTGCTCGAACTCAGTCAGTATTCCTCAGACAGACATGAACGAGAGTGGCTGGTTGACAGCCTGGACGGCCGATTCCCTGATGCCCCTGCGCAATTGTTGCAGCTGTTCCGGTCTGCCAGGGCAGGAGATCTCGTTTTGTCGGCATCAGAGAATGCAGATCTGAGGCAGGAATGGGAGATACCTGAACATCGTTCGGGCCACGGCGGGCTGATACGTGATCACATGCGCTGCCTCGTCGCTTCAAATCGGCCGGTTGAGGGACCGCTGCGTACGGCAGATCTGTTTTCGTTGGTTCTCGAACACTTGGGACACCGGATTCCTGTCGGCACTGATAGCCTGAGCGGACTACGCGAAGAGCTGGTGACGGCGCAGTAACGTGAAGGGACGTTCAGGTCTCCGGATGCTCGGGCAATTGTTTCTGAAACCTTATGGCAATCTGACCTGGGACGGCATCGTGCGGGGGTCGGGTGTGGTGTCGCTAGCGGCCATTCCAATCGTGATGTTCCTGCCGGTGGCCGGACCGTTGGTTCCGTTTTTGCTCATCACGATCTGGCTCAATGGCCCTTTGGCACCCTTCTTTCCAGCATCCTACGAGCCGATCCTCATGCTCTACGGACGGGTGTATCCTCCCCTATTGATCGGTTCACTCGGGATCGTTGGGACCATCTATATCGAGTTCTTGAACTACCACCTCTATCGGCGACTACTGGACACCAAAAGGCTGCTACCGCTCAGCCAGAGCAAAATTGTGCAACGCATTGTTGGGTGGTACCGGGTAGCTCCGTTCGTTACCGTCTGGATTTGCAGTTGGTCTCCCCTGCCGTACTGGTCCGTTCGATTTCTGTCGCCGCTGGCCGGATACAACGTCGGCCGTCACCTCGTCGCGACGTTCCTCGGGCGTTTCCCACGACTATGGTTCTTCGCCGCGCTTGGAGTGTGGTGGAGCGTGAGTACTGAAGTGCTTCTGGCAGTAACATTTGGGTCGATTGCGCTTGCAGTGACCGTTTACCTATGCAAAATGTGGCGCGCCGATCCCAACGAGGGATCTCCTGAGTCGGTGGAACCCGCTTAACGTTCCACCGACTGGAGGCTACGTCTGCGGCACGGTCAGTTCCGCGCGTTCACTCCCCTAATCGCACCCTGGATCAATCTCACCGCCGCCTGACGTGAGAGGTGGTCAGGATCCCTCGGCCCGTATGGCGTCGAAGCGATCCCAATTGCGGCTGCCTTGGGGTACTGGAAGATCAGTTCGAGGCACGCAGCCAGTTCTTCACTCGTCGGGCCTTTCGGGGCCGTCAATCCGTGGCCGCTGACCTCTTCCGGAGCGAGCACATCCATATCGATGTGGATGTAGATGACGTCCGTCTGGCTGCTGAGTCGCTCCATCTGAGTATGAACGTTCTGTGACAACGTTTTGATATCATCAGTGGAGATGCTCTCGAAACCATATCGATCGATGAGCTCCTGCTCGCGTGGATCGGTGTCCCGTACGTCCGCCAGCAATATGTATGCGGGCGGAAGCGGGGGATCGAGGCCCGTTATCAACCGGTTGTTGTCGTTATAGAGTCCAGCGGCAAGAGCCACGTCCATTCCTCCGTACATGCCGCTGAGCGTCGTCTCGGGCGTGTTCACATCGGCATGCGCGTCGAAGTAGATCAGACCAACCCTGTGGGGAATGTTCGCCGCCAGGTGATATGTCTGTTCTTCCTGACCGGGACCCATGTGCTGCAGTCCAGATAGCACTCCCGGTAGATCGCTGCAGGATCCCAGCAATGCGACGGTGAGGTATTCATTCTTACCGTTCGCCGAGATGAGGTCTGCTAAGTGCCTGGAAACGAGCGCCTCTCTCGCCCATCCACTGTAGGCTCGTTCCATCTCGGTCAGGTCAAACGTCTGATTCATGCCGATCGTCGCACCCAGTGCAGTGATGCTGTCAATCAAACCCTCTGCAAGAATGCTCTCAGACGCCATGAACGGGTTTCTTACGATTGCGACGTTCGCGCGTCCGCTTTCGAGATATTCCTGGGCCGAAAGGATCTGCGGCAGCAGAGCGAGGAGAAAAGCGAAAGCCCAAACGTTTCTTTTTGTGATGTGTGTCATCTGCTTCGCACCCCCGCTATCGCACCTTCAATCAGTTTGTAAGCAGCCCGTATGGAGGTCTCGCCGGCACCATTCGGAACGCCCGCAATCCCGATCGCGGTCGCCTTAGGGTAGGCGAACACCTTCTCCAGGCAGGCCGAGAGCTCTCCACTGGACATCTTGTCGTAGGGAGTGAACGGGAGTTCCGACATCTCCGCAGCCGCTAGAATGCTCACATCCACGTGAACGTAGATCACATCGACGGCGTTGCTCAGGCGCTCCATTTGAGTATCGATCGTGCTCGAGAGGCTTCTCAGCTGATCGACTGACAAAGTCTCGATGAACGAGTTGTCGATGTTCAGCTGCTCGTAGGGGTTGGTGTTCTGCACGCCCGCCATCACTATGTGTTTGGTGGAGAGTGGCGGATCGAGTCCGGCTTGCTGTCGGAGCGTGGTGTTGGAGAGCCCAGCGGCAACGGCCACGTTCATACCCCCCATGTCGCCCTGCATGGACGTGTTCGGTGTGTTGAAATCACCGCGCTCGCTTATCCATACCAAGCCCACCTTCAGCGGCTTGCTGTCTCCGAGCCGAGGCAAACCCAAGATGTCCCGGCCCCTGCTGTCCTGAAGCGGTTGCCGGTCTGGTCCCAGATGTTGTAGTCCGGCCAACATACCCGCCAACGACTTGCTCCCCGAAAGCAGTCCAACGAAGAAGTGCTCTCCCAAGTGGGATTCATAGATGGTCTTGCCCAGCGTTCTGTTGGTCAGCGATGCTCGATTCCATTCTCCATACTCCCTCTCGAGTTCTTCCGGCATCTGAACCGTGGAGACGCTTGCGACATCACATTCCAAGTTGCTGAGCAGATCCCGAATTCCTCCGTCCAAGAGAATTCCAGGGCCCTCGACTAGTTCGGGGCCGGTGCGGGTGTCGGAGTATGGGTCGGCCACCACGACGACACTCAATCTTCCGGACGTATCCACATACTGTTGAGCGGATGCTGACAGGGTATAGGGCATCAGGACCGATACAGCTGCGCAACAACATCGGGCCAAAGTGTTCATACTGATTCTCACATATGCCTCCTCATAAGACTCTCTCCGATATTAAGGCACGTACCTCTCGGCGCCAATCGGCGGTGCCCCGGCGTTCGCGAGTTCACTTGTGTGTTCAAAAACCCATTCTGCTCCATCAACTCGTTGATTCTGGTACCGGTCCCCGCAAGATGTTGCGACCAAAGAGCCGCAGTGTTGTCGCTGGTTGTTATGGTGAGCATCAACACCTTTGAAAGGGCGATTTCGGAGCTGTCGGCGAATGCGCCAAGTATGTCTTCGCCTTCGTAGAGCAGAGAATCAGTGTAGAGAAGCTTCTGATCGAACACTAAACGGCCAGCTTCGACGGCGTCGAACACGGCAACCATGATGGGCACCTTGATCATGCTCGCCGTCGGAAAAACTTCATCGGCGTTTATAGTTACAGTGCGGCCCGATTGCAGGTGCCGTACATAGACGCCTACGCGGCCCCGAAACGCTTCCACCAGAGGCATCAACCTGGCGTAGAGAGCTGAGTCCGATGTCTGAGCTGTCGCAGGTTCAGCCGTTTGCGAAACCGTTGCTAGAGGCGCCGCAAGCATCAGTACCAGAACGACAGAAAAATTTCGCAGCGGCGGTGTCAGTTGTTTTTTTGTCATCCGTCCAACTCTGAGTGATTCTCGTTTGCTTTGCTTAGCTGGTTTCCTGCCTTGACCCTTTTCTCGGCACCCACTCAGTGCCTTGAAGCCTGTCGGTTAGGAGTCGTTGATGTCTCGGGCCACATAGGCACGAAAGCTCCGTTCTTCTGCCCAGTCGGTCTTCTGATACACCACGTAGTCGAGTGTCTTCGTCGCGGTGAACTCGTGTCTGTTCAACAAGTCTTCCACTAGCATGGCGCTATGCAGGTACGACAGAACGTCAGACTTGGCGTTCTTGATCTGCAACACGCCGTCGTCGATTAGCGTTCCTTCAGATGTCCGATCTGCATCGAGCTTCTCGATCGTGAACGCAAACGCTCCACCACCACGCATCAACCGTCTCACCTCTGCAAAGATCCCGTCTAGGTGGCGGATGAGGTGGAATACACCGCAGGCGATCACATGGTCGAAGTTGTGGTCTATGTATGGTATGGGAGTCGACCGGATATCATGCTGCTTGAGTTCGACTGTCACTCTCTTTAATTCGCAGCACTCGAGCATCTTCGCCGAGCCGTCCACTCCATACACCTGTACACCCGCTTCGCGGAACGGTACCGCGCTCAGCCCCGTGCCGATTCCCAGGTCGAGTAAGCGATCTCCCGGTCTCAGGGTCTCTTGGACGAGGTCAAAGATGACCCGCGGTGAGTTCCACCCATACAGCAAAACTGTGGCGTCATAAGACTCTGCGAACTGGTCTGCTTGTTCGAAGTCTGAACTGCTCATTTGCTTCCCAACACTCCTTGCTGCTACTTCTTCCGCCGGTGTAACTCGATCGGTGCCTCGGCCACCCGTCTGATATTTCGCTCCCAGAGGTTCTGATACAGATCGACGCTGAACAAAAGGAGCAGCATGAAGATCACGATCCACTGTGGGATGTACGGGAATTCACTGGCGTTGACGGTAGCCCCTGCTACGTGCCCACCCTCCAGGAAGAGAACGAACCCCATCAACAAGAGAACAAACAGGCCGAGTATTTCGAAATCCGGGTTCGCGTGAAGGAAGTGCGCGAGTGGCTTGGCGAAAACCAGCATGAGAGCGACCGATATCACGACTGAGCCCACCATGACGAGAAACACATCTGTCATGCCAACTACCGTGAGTATTGAATCGACCGAAAACAGCAGGTTCATACCGACAATGACTGCAACCACCTCAGCGAATTTGTCGGTTTCGCGTACCTCCTCCTCGATTCCCTTGGCTTTGACGCGGAGCTCCTTTATCCCCTTCCAGATGAGAATTGCACCGCCAACCGTGAGAACCAAAGCCTTCCCACTCAATGCTGCTTCTAGTCGCACTCCCGGGAAAATCTGGGTGTCGACGTTCAGGAAGACCTCTGTAGCAAACCCGAGCACCCAGCTGACCAAAGCCAATAATATTACCCGGAACGCCATGGCCAGCACGAGCCCAACCTGAACGGCCATCGCTTGTTTTTTCACCGGCAACTTGTTGGCCAGGATTGTGATTATGATCAGATTGTCGGCGCCGAGGGCCACCTGGACCAGAGTGACTGAAAAAAGAGCTGCCCAAAATCCGGGATCGGCAAAGAGCTCGATCATTGCGATGCTCCTGAGTGGTGTTAAGCGATCTCTCTAGCGCTTTCCGTTCCAATCGTTGATGAACTGAGCGGCCGCCTCTACGAGACGTTCGAACCTGAATCGCCCTTGCGCCGCCGATGCGGTATGGACGTCTCCCATCGTGAACACGCCGTTGCTGGTCATCTGATGTGTTGCTGCCTGCTTGCCGGCTGCCTCGGGTCGCCACATGTATGCATTCAGCAGCATGTCGAGGGCTGCTCCGGACATCGTTTCACGGGCTTTCTGGGCGTCGGGCGGGAATGTCAGCACGGGGTTCTCCGCGGCAGCCATCTGCACCAGCTGTGGTGTGAGAAACAACATCCACGATGTCTCTCCAACTCCAGCATGCGAATCGTGTTCAACAGCACCATATGGAGAGTCTCCCATTGACACGTCGATCTGACCGAGATCGACTGCGGTCGCAGCGGTCCAGTTGTTGATGCGTGTGATCACGTTGGTGACTGATGCCCTGTTTCCACCATGTCCGTTGTAAAGGGCGATCTTGCGGATACCGTGGTGGATGAGGGCCTCGGCAGTCTCAAAGATCACCTGCTCAAACGTAGCAGCCGAAAGAGTCAACGAACCCGGGAACCCCAGGTGGTGAGCGGAGAGCCCCGCGAGAACGACTGGTGCGACGAGCGCGTCGGCTCTTTGCGCCACCAGCTTGCAGAGTTCGGTTGCTGCGTAGCTGTCCGTTCCGAGCGGCAGATGGCGCCCGTGCTGCTCAATAGAGCCTACGGGTATCAGCGCTACATCCGTGCGAGTCAAGAGCTCTTCAACCTCCGGCCAGGTCATGTGCGGCAGGAAGTTTTGCACCTTTTCCTGCGTGAATAGAGGGTTTGTATCCTGCGCCTGGGCAGGGACGTTCAAAATGCAGGCGGTGGATACGCACACTGCAGCGGTCAACGAGAACAGGCGTTTCATGGGAGTGCTCCTATGATTTCGGGTTGGATGTTGCCTGCCAGAGTATGTTCTCGCGTCATCAGGGTGTCCAGCCCTGGGGGAGAAGATTGCGTCTCCTTGCAGACCCCCTGTACTCGGGGTATTGTCACTTCGAAATCTGGGCGAACGATATCGTCTAGCAGTGAACTAATATTCGAGGAAAAGTCCATGCGTCTTCTACGACTCGTATTCTGCACCCTGGTTCTGCTCACCACGGCCTTCTCCGCGTCACTTCGCGGCCAGGAGCGAGCGCTGGGGAGATACGATTTCCAGCACTACTATCTGTACGATGAGCTCACCGCGTTCATGACTGAAATCCACGAGGCGTTCCCCGAGTTGACCGAGCTTACCAGCTTGGCGACGTCGCCGATGGGACGGGAAGTCTGGATGATGATCATCAACAATCCGGCGACGGGAGCACCTGATGAAAAGCCGGGCTTTTTTGCCAACCAGATTCACTCGAGCGAAGTGATTGCGGCGGCATCGGGGCAGTACACGATTTGGTATTTGTTGAGCCGATACGGTGAGGATGAAGAGGTCACCAAGGTCGTCGACAATCTGTCACTGTATCTCGTGCCTCGATTGGATGTCGACGGCGCCGAGGCCTACCTGACCGCAGCGCCTGCGGGTGACGATCCCAACCCCGTTGACAACGACGGCGACGGTTTGTTCGACGAAGACCCGCCCAATGACCTCGACGGAGACGGCTTCTTTGTTCAGATGCGAAAGGTGGACCCCCTGGGCGATTGGAAAATCTCCAGCGAGGATCCGCGCATCATGGTGCGGCGGATTGCCGACGAGACAGAGGGAACGTTCTTTTCGATGTACACCGAAGGCCTCGACGACGACGAGGATGGTGAGTACAACGAAGACAGCTTCAACAACCGATTCCTCTCGAACCGAAACTATCCCCAGAATTGGCTCCCAGGTGTGCAGCAGGGCGGTGGTGGCACCTACCCGATGGAAGAAAGCACAACCCGGGCCGAAGTGGACTTCGTAGCCGCAAACCCACACATAGCCATCTACTTGCAGCACCATTGCTGTGGACGAATCATCCTGCGGCCACCCACAACGGGTCCGGACACCGACTTCAGGTTCCGGAACGACCTCGAGGTTTACCAGGTAGCAACTGCGAGAGCGTTGGAACACTCCGGATGGAATCTGGCGACGTCGGTCTTCGACTGGGATACCGCAAGGCGGCCAAGAGCCAATACAAAACGCACGCAGGCATATCGGGACAGAGAGGGCAATATTCGGAACGCGCCGTACGGCATGTATCCGCTCCCAGAGAGCAATCCGTTCGATTTCTCCGATCCGGCAAACTGGGATCAGAGAGATCGCGGCTACTTCGCGTATGGAAGTTCGCTCGAGACGATGTACCTCATATTCGGCATCTTCTCTCTAGCGGACGAACACTGGCGCGAGCCCGACTACAATTGGGACGGCATGGTCACGGAGATCGAGCGGCTCAGGTGGAATGACGAGGAGCTTGAGGAGCCCATCTTCATCGACTGGCATGAATTCGACCATCCCGAGCTTGGCGAAGTCGAGATCGGCGGCTGGAAGCGCAGAATGGTGAGTCCCCCTGAGGGTGAGCTGGTGGAGCGCGAGTGCGAGGCCGGAAACCGTTACACTCTGTACCTGGCCACGCTTGCTCCCAAGGTAAAGATCGAGGTCGGTGACGTAGAAGTCGTCGATCAATCGGCTGGCCTCTATCAGGTGGACATCAGCGTCAAGAACGTCGGCGCGTTGCGCACCGCTACAGAGCAAGGGGAATGGCTCACGGTCGTCAAGCCGGTTCGTCTCGAAGTAGCACCAAGTGCGGGCGTTGAGATCCTTACGGGAGAGACAGAGGTGGATCTCGGACACATCAACGGGATGACCGAGAGTGATAAAACAACGTATCTCGCGCGCCTTACAAATCCGGATTCCGCTGGAAACCTGAATGTGTCCGTGTGGTCGCAACGGGCCGGACGTGACTCGGCTGTCGTGAGGATCGGTAACTAACCACGATGACAACCACGATATTCATTTCGACTCCGCTCGGCCTGGAACAGGTCGAGCGGATTCGTGCCGTCGCCCCTGACAGGGTTGAAGTGATTTTCGAACCAGACCTGTACCCGCCACTGCGCTACACGTGCGATCACAACGGAGTCGAAGATTTTAGAAGAACTCCCGAACAGGAAAGACGGTGGGTGGAAGCATTGGGAAAAGCGGAGATACTCTTCGATTTCCCGCCAAAAGGTCCTGATGGAACAGGGGGAGTGGATCTCGCACCCAACGTCAAATGGATCCAGACCACGAGTTCAGGCGTCGGAAAGCGGATCGTGGATCTCGGGTTGCAGGAGAGTGACATACTCTTCACCACTGCGCGCGGTGTTCACGCCGGGCCACTATCCGAGTTCTTCTTGCTCGGAGTTTTGAAACACTTCAAGCGACTCGATTTCCTCGAGAGCGAGCAAGCCGCGCATCACTGGGAGCGCTATTGCGGCGATGATCTGGACGGCAAGGTTCTGGCACTGATCGGTGCAGGCGAAGTGGGCGGACGCATTGGTGCAGTGGCTCGTTTTCTGGGCATGCGCGTGTTGGTGACGGATACACAGCTGACACCAGATCAAGCGGATCAAATAGGATACGAGAGACTCTTCCCGGGTTCGGAGTTACACGATATGCTCGCCGCCGCGGACGTTGTTTGTCTATGCGTGCCACATACTCCTGAGACCGAACGGATGATAGACGCAAAAGCGTTTCAGGCCATGAAGGAAGGTGTCGTTCTGGTGAACGTTGGCCGCGGTCCGGTGGTGGATGAACCGGTACTGATCGAAGCGTTGAGATCAGGGAAGGTCGCGTTTGCCGCGTTAGATGTTTTTGCGACCGAGCCGTTGCCGACGGGGAGTCCGCTCTGGGATATGCCAAACGTTTTGGTTAGCCCACACTCCGCCAGCACGGTCGCCGCAGAGAATAAGCGAATCGTGGACATTCTCAGACACAACTTGGCGTGCTATCTCGATGGTCGTTTCGATGAAATGAAAAACGTTCTGGACAAGGAGCGGATGTACTGAGTCAGGCGCACGTTTCGATAACGACACCGAGGAAAACCTTGCATATCTCCGTCAGTTCATCGACGGTGATGAATTCGTCGACGCTGTGAGCGCGATCGAAGGCTCCTGCACCATACATTACCCCAGCGATTCCGGCTTGACTCGACCAGTAAGCGTTCCCTAAAGAGGAATAGCCTCCAAAGTTTCCAGTAGGCTCGACGGATTTGCCCGTTAGCTCTCGTACTACGTCCTGAATTGTCCGCACGAAAGCGTGGTCCGGACCGATACCGCCTGTCTGCCGATTGTCTTGCATTCGAAAACTCTCTATAACAAAATCAGGATCGGATTCCTCGAGACGCTTGATCGCGCCGTCCACAAATGAATGCACTACCTCCCGCTCGACTGTGGGTCGGATGTCGAACGTGATCAAACAGCCGCTCGGCACTGTGTTGATGGCTTCTCCACCAGAGATTCTGCCTATGTTGATCGTGTCAGCGCCCATGTGAGGGTTCTCCTGCACCGGAAAGGCCTTCACCGCCTCCGCCAGTGCCATCGCCTTTTCGATGGCGTTGATTCCCTCTTTGGGATTTCCTCCGTGCGCCGATCTTCCTTTGAGTGTGACCTCGTACCACACCCTTCCCCGCGCCATACAACCGCAGAGGTAGACACCGGTTGGCTCACCGGCAATGTGGTAGTCGGGCCTTGGGAATCCGTTCGCCTCGAAACCTTGGTCCAGCAAGAATCCGATACCCGGCCAGGCCCCGATCTCATCGTCAACGGTTGACGAGACAATGAGATTCCCCGACAACTCGAGCCCCATCTCTCGGAGCACTCTCACGACAATCAGCTGTATGGCGAGATGCGCTTTCGTATCTGCCGCTCCCCTACCGTAAATCCGTCCTTCGTGGAGCTCACCACCGAATGGAGCGAAGGTCCATCTCGTTTCGTCTCCGGGTTCAACTACGTCCATGTGTGCGTCGAGGCAGAATGTGGGATCGCCGCTCTTTCCCTCCAGCAACGCGATCACGTTGGGTCGCGGCGCTGTGAGCTCGAGCCGAGCCAGTTCTTCTCCCGGAGCCTGCACGACAATGGGTTCGAGACCTTCCGCGCTGTACAGTTCTTCCATCTTTGCGGCCATCCGCACGTAGTCGCCCGGAGGGTTCACCGATGGAATCCGTACCAGCTCCTGAGTGATAGACGCGAGGTCGTCGACATGCCGCGAGACTCGCTTCGCGGCGTCTCGTAGCAGTACGTTTTTGTTTGCCGTCATGGCGATACTCCCTGTACGTCACGCAATGTGCACTCTGTTTATCTTCTAGCACATCGCCAAGTCCCTCCAAGCCTTCCGGCGCGCAAATCTACCTCCGTCTGCGCGCCGAACGAAAGGAGCCTAACGTGCTGATGCGGTCGTTAATTTTGATGTTTGTCGCGGCGCTTGTCCCAAGCACGTATGCAGACGCTCAGATTGCCGATTACGAGTACCGCTACCACAACTATGAAGAGTCGACGGCAATGCTGCGCCGTTTGGCCGATCGGTATCCCAATCTCGCGAAGCTCTATTCGATCGGGACGGGTGTGATAGGTAACAGGGAACTGTGGTGTTTAGAGATCGCGAATCAGGACACCGGCCCAGCGGAAGCCAAGCCCGCAGCGTACTTCGACGGCAACCAGCACGCATCGGAAGTGACCGGTGGTGAGGTAACGCTCTACCTGGCACACTACCTACTCAGTAGGTATGGATTGGACCCGGACGTCACCCGCCTGATCGACACGCGTGTGACTTACATCGTGCAAAGGGCTGATCCTGATGGTGCCGAAGCATACATGACCGGAGGGATTGATTGGGACCCCTCATCGGCGCCTGGCGCTAGAGACGCGGACGGAGACGGGCAGGTCGGCGAAGACGGCCCCGACGACATGGACGGCGATGGCGAGATACTTCGGATCCGCATCGAGGATCCTGATGGCGACTGGAAGGCGTACGATCGAGATCCCAGGATTTCGGTGCGTCGTGAAGACAGTGATACCCAGGGACCATTCTACCGCGTGTTGACCGAAGGTCTGGACAACGACGGTGATGGCGAGGTGAATGAAGACCCGCCAAATACAGGGTTCATCTCGAATCGGAACTATCCTGCGTATTGGGCATCGATCGACGCGCGCTTCCGCGGGCAGGGTGACTACCCGCTGCAGGAGCACAACTCTCGGCTCCTCGTGGACTTCATTCTTTCAAAGCCTCACATATCGCAGATCGAATCGTGGCACACGACGAGCGGCATACACCTTCGTCCATACGCTGCCAGGCCGGATACCGACTTTCCGCCTCAGGACCTTCAAGACTACAACGCGATACTGGCCAAGGGCACGGCTATCACCACGTACCCCGTCGCATCTGTATACAACGACTTCACCACGATCCAGCCTGGAGTGACGTTCGATCAGCAGCCAGGTGTGCGGCACGGCGTCTTCATCGATTGGTCGTACGTACACGCGGGCATTTTCTCCGTCACCACCGAGCTGTGGTCGATGGAACCCTTCGTGAACGAGATGGGCTGGGGAGACATTCCGCGAGACAAGCCGCTGTTTGCCATACCCGGCCGCTACAACAGACCAGACGCACAGGCCGCGGTGCTCGAATGGTTGGACGCGAACCAAGGTGCGGCGGAATTGTCGGGTGAAGGTTTCATCGAGTGGCACGAGTACGACCATCCGACGCTGGGGAAAGTCGAACTGGGTGGCTTCACTCGCTACTGGCTGCGCAATCCTCCCGCCGGTCCATTTCTGCAGAAGATCGTGGAAGATCAATCGAGGTTTGCGGTGGTGCGTGCCCTGCTCACTCCGACCGTGAAGATCCAGGATGTTGCCGTGCAACGAGAGGGGCGATCGAACAGCTGGACCGTCACGGCGACCGTGGCAAACGAGGGGTATCTCGATACCTCGATGGAGCAAGCACGGAGAGCACGTATCGCGAAGGCCGACGAGGTGACAATCGAACTCGCCAATGGGGCCACTACCGACGATCCGCGTACCGTGGAATTCCCGTTCATGCGTGGTATGAGGGAATCATCTTATCTCAGCCTGTATCGAGGTTCGTGGAGTGTTGAAGCTGCGGAAGGAACGCGGATAACTGTTGTTGTAAGGTCTGAAAAAGGCGGCGTCGATCGTCGTCAGGTCGAACTCAGATAACAATAGGAAATAGAATGCGCGATTGGTCTTTCTCGGAATTTGAAGAAGCTGTCGTCGAGGCGCTTCGAGTGCTCGATGCCTACGTCGAGCAGAGCCGGGAAGGAGGTGACCTGGTAGTCAGGCTGACCCCGGTTGCCGAGATATTTGGAGAAACAGAAATAGAGGATTGGATCGCAAACGGCTCGATGACAACCTCGAGCTTTGCCGCCTTTCTCGAGAACTACCTGTACCACTCCACACGCATGTTTCACCCTGGATATATGTCCCATCAAGTTGCGGTGCCCGATTTCCCAGCGGCATTGGGCGACCTCGTACATGGGACGATCCACAATCCCATGGCTATCTACGAGATGGGCCCGTCGGCCGCGGCGTTGGAGCTTGCTGTGCTGCGGTGGATGCTGAACAAGATTGGCTGGGGCGAAAACGGAAGTGGGGTGCTGACCCACGGAGGATCGTTGGCGAACCTCACGGCGTTGCTGGCTGCGCGAGCGGCCGTAGCTCCCGACTCGTGGGAAAAGGGAACAAACGGGAATCTCGTGATCCTCGCCCCTCCAAGCTGTCACTACTCGGTGGCTCGAGCTGCGTCGATTCTCGGCTTGGGTGCGAACGCGGTCTTGCCGGTCGAGGTGGATCAGAACGAGGTGATTGTTCCATCGGCGATGAGCGCAACGATCAAACATACAATGGAAGAGGGCAAAAAGATCGTCGCGTTGGTGGCAAACGCGTGTGCCACCGGAACTGGCCTGCACGATCCGCTCAAAGAGCTGGGCCGCGTGTGCCACGACGAGAACGTCTGGCTCCATGTTGACGGGGCGCACGGGGCGTCGGCTCTCGTTTCGGAAAAAGAAAAGCATCTGCTTCGCGGAGTAGAACGGGCTGATTCTATCACCTGGGATGCCCACAAGATGCTGCGAACTTCGGGCCTCTGCACCGGAGTCTTGTTCAACGACCCGCACTCTCTCGAAAAAGCATTCAAGCAAGACGCGTCGTATATCTTCTATGAGCATGAGACGCCGGGCGTGGACCTGATTCACCGGACAGTGGAGTGCACCAAAGCGGGCTTGGGTTTGAAAGTTTTTTTGAACCTAGCATGGCGGGGTGAAACAGGCATCGCGCGCTACGTCGAGGAGGAGTACTCGCTGGCGCGTCGCGCTTTTCAAGTCATCCAGTCGCGCGATCGGTTTTCCTGTCCTTACGTACCGGAATCCAACATCGTGTGCTTCCGCTACGATGGAGACGACGAGCTGCAGGTCTTGATTCGCGAGCGACTCTTGGCGGAAGGAAAATTCTACATCTCGTCGACGGAAATTTGCGGAAGGCGGTACCTCCGGCTCACTATTATCAACCCTCTAACGACCGAAGATACGATACAAGAACTGCTGAAAGCGATCGAACGAATTGCCGCCACAATCGACCAATAGAGAGTTGCACCCCGTAACTGAGGGAACAACATGATTTTTTCCCGACGTTCAGCTTCTGTCTGCTTCACTGTTCCGTTGTTCGCACTGCTGCTGCCTGGCGCGCTGTTGGCCCAGGAACTCAGGTTCGACCACAACCATACCTTCGCCGAGGTGGTCGAGTATCTGAATCAGGTGGTGAGGGACTATCCTGAAATCGCACAGCTGCACAACATCGGCAAGAGCTACGAGGGTAGGGACCTGCTCGTGTTGGAGGTGACGAACCGGAGCACCGGCGACGGTCTCTCGAAGCCCGGCTTTTGGATTGACGGCAACCTCCATGCGAGTGAAGTCATGGGGGCGGAAGTCACGCTCAAGAACATCGATGTTTTGGTGAAGCAGTACGGTAGTGATCCGGTCGTCACCAATCTTATTGACACTAGAACCATCTACCTGATGCCAAAGCTGAACCCGGACGGATCGGATTACTACCTCACGCATCCGGACGGAATGCGCAGCAGCGTGCGACCTCACGACTCGGACTGGGACGGCGCGCTGGACGAAGATCCACCTGAGGATCTCGACGGCGACGGCAATATCGCGCAGATCCGTGTTCGTGACGTGACGGGACCGATGAAGACCTCCACCGAGGACGCGCGGTTGATGGTGCGCGCTGAAGCGGGCGAAGCAGGCGAGTGGAGGGTCTACTCCGAGGGTATCGACAACGACAACGACGGCAGGTTCAACGAGGACGGCGTCGGTGGTCTGGACATCAACCGCAACTGGCCCGGCCAATGGCAGCAGGAGTACATCCAGAGCGGCTCTGGTCGGTACCCTCTCTCGGAGCCAGAGACCCGGGCGGTTGCCGAGTTCCTGTTTGCTCATCCGAACGTGACCGGGCTGATCAACCATCACATGGCCGGCAACTTCGTCTACCGTCCGCCCACGGCAAAACATTTCGATCCCGTTACTGGTGAAGAGATCCCAATGGCACCCCAGGATGCGGCGGTGTTCAGCTTTTTCGGCAACAAGTACACCGAGCTGATCAACGAGCAACGGGTCACGCCCGTGTTCGGCAGAGGTGGGCCGCCACGATATGGAGCCATCTGGGGAGTTATGATCGGCTGGGCTTACGACCACTATGGTGTGTTCAGCTGGGTGCCGGAGATGGGTTCGTTTGTCCCGTTTGCCGACTACGACGAGGACGGAGAGGCAACAGAGATGGAGCGGCTGCGGTGGAACGACACCGAGATGAACGGCAGCGTCTTTGTCGATTGGACACCGTATGACCATCCGCAGCTCGGTCAGGTGGAGATCGGTGGCTTCCTCCGGAAGACCTACGATTCAAGCCGCAGGCAGTACAACAACGTGATGTGCACACCGGGCCCGGTCTTCGAGGAGTTCCTGCAGGAGCACACCGACTGGAACCTGTGGATGGCATCGATGTCACCGCATGTGCAGGTCACTGAAGTTACGGCAGAGGACGCAGAGTCCGGATTCCTCAAGATCACGGCTAAGGTGCAGAACCAGGGCTATTTGCCGACCAACGTTACGGAGCAGGCTATCCGCAACCGCATGGCCAAGACCGTGAAGGTCTCCATCTCGCTCGAAGGGGCGGAGTTGGTGTTCGGCGACGAGACACAAGACGTTGGGCACCTCGCCGGCAACCGTGCAGAACCAGTCACTGTCGAGTGGATGATTAGGAGAACGGGCAGAGGCCAACCGGTGGTCAGGGTTACTGCTGTCTCCGAGAAGGGCGGTACGGCCTCCAACTGGCTGGGTGGCCGCTAGCGCAACTAAGCCAACTGAACTCAAACGAGGCACGTTACTCATGCAATCCATCACACGCAATCTGACTCTTTGCATGCTCGCAATTCTTCTTCTGCCTGCGTTGCCCGTGGACACAGGAGCCCAAGATGCCCGTCGCCGCTGGGAGAGAATGTGCCAAATCCGGAAAGACAAGTTCGATCTGATTCTACCCGAGGTCATGCGGGAAAACGGAATCAAAATGTGGATCACAACTGTGCGAGAAGGCGACTACGGGCCGCTTTACGATGACATGGGTCGAGGCTACCCGGGCGACCTTGGCTTTTACATCTTCACCGACCGTGGTGGAGATCGGATCGAGCGAGCTGCGCTTGGTGTTGGTGGATACCTGCTCGAAGAGTGCGGGGCTTACGATATCGTGACCGGGGCGGGAAATCTGGCCGAGTTCGTCGCGGAACGTGATCCCCAGTCTATCGGCATAAACATGTCGAGCAGCATCGGTGCGGCGGACGGGCTCTCGCACACGAGCTACCAGCACCTCGAGGAGACGCTCGGCGAACGTTATGCGTCGCGCTTCGTCTCTGCCGAAAAGCTGGTCTCCGATTTTAGGTCGCGACGGGTGGCCACGGAAATCGCCGCGTTTGCCGAAGCGGGCGAGATGTCGCGCGAAATCGCCGAACGCGCACTTTCGAACGAAGTCATCATTCCCGGAGTTACCGCTCTGGAGGACGTGGCATGGTGGATTATGGACGAACTCCAGCGCCGGGGACTCGGCAGTTCGTTCGACATGCCGTCTATCTACATCACGGGTCCCTCCGGAATCGAGGCAGTCTCGAACGAGCGCATCATCCAACGAGGCGATTTGATCAATATCGATTGGGGTGTCGGGTTCCTGAACATGTACACCGACATGAAACGGATCGTCTACGTCTTGAAAGAAGACGAGACTGCCGCGCCGCCAGGCATACAGAACGCCTTCGACCAAGGGCGCCGCGTCCGAGAGATCATTCGGCAGACGATCAAACCTGGTTACACTGCAGCCGAAACGCTCGAGAGGCTGGAGCAGGCGATAACGGACGCCGGCTTCCACATGATGGAGGAATTCAACGTAACCTCGGACACCGACAAAACCGAGGTCATGATAGGATGCCACTCGGTCGGCAATACCGGCCACGGCATAGGGCCGTCGATCGCATGGTTCAATCCTCTCAGGCTCACCTTCGAGATCAAGCCGACGAACATGTTCGTCATCGAACTCTTCGCCTACACGGCGGCGCCGGAGTTTGGCGGAGCGAAGGTGAGGATTGCGTTGGAGGATGACGCGATTGTCACGGAACGCGGAGTCGAGTGGCTGTACCCGGTTAACGAAAGGCTCTTGTTGGTCAGATAGGGCCTGCAGCTTACGATTTGAGCACAGCCTCGATTCGGGCCACGCTTCGCACGCGGCACCTCCCTGCGCGCGCTGTTCGTTCGTGGGAACATGTTGGTATGACCCGGGCAGGCTACCCACTTCCCACGAACGACGTTCGCAAGCCTACCGAGAGATCCTAAGTGCGTTCGCCGCTCACTAAGGTGCGCTCCGGGAGGTACCGCGTGCTGCGCGATACGAAACGCTGTAGCCAGGTCTCGCGCTTTTGCTGCCAATCTGGCAGTGACAACAAAATCGAAACGGGTGCTATCAAATTCGCTTCGACCGTTGGCATAATCGAAATCGGTGATCGCAAATTCGATGCGATCGTACTGAAAGAGAAAACTGCGATCGACTGTACAGCGTCGCCGGACTCAAAAACGAATACACCGGTAACAAACCCGTTATCGCCGATTCCCAACAAATAGTCTCGATGGGAAGTCCGGAATCACCGTCAGCAAATTCGCTTCGACCGTTGTGAAACTCGCATCTGGTCGCCGACGGCGGCGGGAATCGATTCGAAATGTGAAACCACCGGTGTCGATAACTTGTCCACCGCAGTGGACCATGCCCGCAAACGTTTCCTGCCAGCACCGGGCTCGGCAAGATCGCTGCCGCGCCTGGCAAGCGCGCGCTGGAGTCCACCAGGACAATCAACAGATGTACCCCACGTACAATGACGACAAAAAGGCCACGCAACGCCCACATGAAGCGCTGGACAGCCCTATCTCCGAGCGGCATACTTCGCATAGTCAGTATTTGATCCACGCAAACACATCTCTCTAGAAAGAGCCATGCCCCAGGACGAGAGCCCTAACGAAGCCGGAACGGAAAGCATTGCCTACGTCGAGGCTCTTTACGCCGACTTCCTGCAAGATCCCAACTTGGTGTCCGCCGAGTGGCGGGACCACTTCACAGAAGAAGCGCGTAAAGCCGGCGTTCCGAGCAGCCTCGGTATCGGTCCGTCGTTCCGACCCTCCAGCATCTACAACCCGCCGAACGCCACATGCAAGGGCGGCGCGTGTGCTGTTTGGCAGATCTCCGCGCTACAGGAGCGGGTGGGTAGGTTGGTCCACGCGTACCGAGTGCGGGGTCACCTGGTCGCCCAAATAGACCCGCTCGAACGGCCGCGCTGGCGACCGCCAGAACTCGACCTCGATTACCACGGCCTGAGCGAGTCGCAGCTCGAACAGGGCTTCGCAAAGAACACGGTATCTGGGGTAAACGACGCTTTACCACTCGGAGCGATCGTCGAGCTCCTCCAAGAAACGTACTGCCGGTCCGTAGGCGTCCAGTTCATGCACATCGCCGATCCCTTTGTTCGCAACTGGCTCCAGGTGCGCATGGAGGGGACACGGAACCGCCTGTCTCTGTCGCGTGACGAGCAGATCGAAATATTCACGGATCTCACCGACGCGGTGATCTTCGAAGAATTCACCCAGAAGAAGTACATTGGGGCCAAGCGGTTCTCGCTGGAGGGCGCGGAGAGCCTGATCCCACTCCTCACCCTCGTGATCGAGAAGGCAGGCGAGCAACAGCTTGACGAGTTGGTACTGGGGATGGCCCATCGGGGCCGCCTGAACGTTCTCGCCAACGTCATAGGCAAGAGCCCGCGCGTGATCTTCCGTGAGTTCGAGGATATCGAGGGAGAGATTCCCGCCGGCGGCGGCGACGTGAAATACCACCTCGGACACACGTCGCGCCGTACGACACGCTCGGGCCACATCGTCCACATCTCACTTTGCTTCAACCCCAGCCACCTGGAGTTCGTGAACCCCGTGGCCGAAGGCCGCCTCAGGGCAAAGCAGGACCGCGTGGGTGATGCCAAAGGTGAACGTGGCATGGCTGTACTGATTCACGGCGACGCGGCCATGGCCGGTCAGGGTATCGTGCAGGAGACGTTCAACATGAGCCGACTGCCGGGCTTTTCGACCGGGGGCACGCTCCACGTTGTCGTAAACAATCAGATCGGCTTCACCACGTCTCCCGACGAGAGCCGGTCGAGTGCGTACGCAACCGGCGTCGCTCAGATGCTTCAGATCCCGATATTCCACGTAAACGGCGAGGATCCGGAAGCTGTGGCCCAAGTAGTCCGGCTGGCTATGGACTTTCGAAAGACCTTCCACCGTGACGTGGTCATCGACATGTATGGCTACCGCCGACACGGCCACAACGAGGGCGACGAACCCGCGTTTACGCATCCGCAGATGTACGAGGCAATCCGCGCACGCAAATCGGTTCGGGATGGATACCTGGACCATCTGCTGTCGCTGGGGGGCATGACGCGCGAGGAAGCCGACGAGATTGGCAGACAAAGACGTGCGTATCTCGACAAGGACCTGACCATCGCCCGCAGCAAGAAGTACGTCCATCGTGTCGATGTCCTTACAGGGCGATGGCGACACATCCAGTTCGGTAGCGACGCTGAGGTCGCAGAGGTCGAAACCGGAATCGAACCGGAGCAGTTACGAAACATTCTGGAGGGCCTAGCCGAGGTGCCCGACGGGTTTGAACCACATCCGAAGCTCGCGCGCTTTCTCGATGCCCGTCGCGCCATGGCCGCGGGCGACAAGCCGCTCGATTGGGCAGCGGCTGAAGCGCTGGCATTTGGTTCGCTCGCAGAAGCCGGGCATCCTGTGCGATTCAGCGGTCAGGACAGCCCTCGCGGTACTTTTTCGCACCGCCACGCCGTGCTGCACGACCGCCGTGACGGCACACCCTACTGCGGGCTGCAACATGTGTCGGAAACCCAAGCGCGAGTCGAGGTATACAACTCGCCTCTGTCCGAGGCTGGAGTCCTTGGTTTCGAGTACGGCTACAGCACTGAATCTCCCGAAGGACTCGTAATCTGGGAGGCTCAGTTCGGGGATTTCGGCAACTGTGCGCAGGTCATCATTGACCAGTTCATAGCGAGCGGTGAGGATAAATGGCAGCAACACAGCGGTGTCGTGCTGCTACTTCCGCACGGATTTGAGGGGCAGGGTCCTGAGCACAGCAGTGCCAGACCTGAGCGATTCCTCCAACTTTGCGCCGAAGAAAACATGCAGGTGGTGATCCCGAGCACTCCGGCACAGTATTTCCACGTGCTCCGCCGGCAGGCATTGCGACCGTGGCGAAAACCACTGGTCGTGCTGACGCCGAAAAGTCTCCTCCGCCATTCGACGGCAGTGTCAAAACTCGAAGACTTCAGCAACGGCGGCTTCGCGCGGGTCCTCACCGACGACGTGGCCGGCGACGACGTGAAACGAATCGTGATGTGCACGGGCAAGGTTTACTACGACCTCGAGGCGCACCGCGAGGAGTGTGGCAGCCGCGAGGTAGCGATTTTGCGTCTCGAGCAGCTCTATCCGCTCACACCAGAGGCGGTCAACGCGGCCCTGGCGCGGTACCCGGACGGCACGCCCGTCGTCTGGGTCCAGGAGGAACCTGATAACATGGGGGCCTGGGGTTTCTTGCTTCGTACTCTCGGGCCGCGCCTGGAGCGGGGCATGACGCTCTCTGGAATCACGCGTGAAGCGTCAGCTAGCCCGGCTACCGGTTCGGCGTCCATGCATCGTCTAGAGCAGGGACAACTCGTCGCGGCAGCTTGCGGCGAAAGACTACCGGATATGCTTATCAAAGAAGCGGCGGAAGGAGAGTGAAAGTGAGCACCGTAGACATAGCGGTTCCCACAGTGGGAGAGTCGATCACCGAGGTCCTCGTGAGCAACTGGCTCGTAACTGCGGGTGGAGCAGTCACCCAGGATGAGCCTGTCGTCACGCTCGAAACGGACAAGGTGACGATTGATCTTCCCGCACCAGAGACCGGTGCTTTGACGGAGATCTTGGTCGCGGCAGGAGAGACCGTTGCTGTGGGCACGATCGTGGCCCGCATGGAAGTTGGTGTCGAAGGAACAAGTGCGGAGGTCACCGAACCTTTGTCCACGCCTGCGACAGCGGCATCCGAGCAGGCGCCCGCCGATGCTCACCCTGACCCGGACGTCCGAGTAATGCCGGCAGCGGCGCGACTTCTTTCGGAGCGTGGACTCTCTGCCTCTGACGTGCTGGCCACGGGGCCTGGAGGTCGCTTGCTGAAGGAGGATGTCCAGCAGCACGTCGTTGGAGTCTCGGGCAACATGCCGGAGAAGCTCGCCCCGGGCACAGCTGGTTCCCCGATGCCACAGTCTCCTCCTGCGGTACCTCTGGAGCTTTCCAACGAACCGCTCCGCATGCGGCACGAGGAGGTTGTCCCGATGACGCCCCTACGCAAACGCGTGGCGGAGCGCCTCGTTGAATCACAGCATACGGCAGCGCTGCTGACGACGTTCAACGAAATCGACATGAGCGAGGTTATGCGGCTTCGAAAGCAGTACCAGGAGACGTTCAAGGAGAAGTATGGGACCAAGCTCGGCTTTTTGGCGTTTTTCGTGAAGGCGGCCATCGAGGCGCTGAAGGCGACTCCGGAACTGAACGCCGAGATCCGCGAGCAATCGATCGTATACCGAAACTACTACGATATCGGAATTGCGGTGGGCGGAGGCCGCGGGCTCGTAGTGCCGGTTCTCCGAAACGCGGAACGACTCAGCTTTGCACAAATCGAGATGGCAGTCGGCGATTTTGCACAGAGGGCATTGGCAAACCGTCTCGAACTCTCCGAACTCCAGGGCGGTACCTTCACCATCAGCAACGGCGGGGTTTATGGAGCCCTTCTCTCGACCCCGATCATCAATCCGCCGCAGAGCGGTGTGCTCGGCCTGCAGGTCATCCAGGATCGGCCCGTGGTTCGGGGCGGTGAGGTCGTCGTGCGGCCAATGATGTATATCGCCCTTACCTACGATCACCGAATTGTGGACGGCCGAGAGGCGGTGACGTTCTTGAAACGAGTCAAGACCGGCATTGAGGACCCTTCGCGTATCTTGCTGGAGGTGTGAGCAATGTCTGCGACAGAACATGATTTGGTTGTGATCGGAGGCGGGCCCGGCGGCTACGTGGCTGCACTGCGGGCGGCTCAGCTCGGCCTCGATACCGCTGTGGTCGACGAACGTGAGAGATTCGGCGGCACTTGCCTCAATGTGGGTTGCATCCCGAGTAAAGCCTTGCTCGAGTCGAGTCACCGCTTCGCGAGCGCAAACCTCGAGCTCGCTGACCATGGAGTTGTAACGGGTAAAGCGAAGCTAGATCTCGCCGTGATGCAAAAACGGAAGGATGAGGTCGTATCGCGGATCACCAAAGGGGTAGCTGCGCTTCTCTGGAAGTGGAAGGTAAAGACGTACAAAGGGCGTGGGAGTTTGGCGGGCCCCGGCCGAGTGGTGGTTGCAGGTACAAAGGAAATTCAGCTCACCACGAAACACATCATCATTGCCACTGGCAGCGTGTCGGCCAGCCTTCCCGGAATCGATTTTGATGGACAGCGCATCGGTACCAGCACGGAGGCGCTGGCGTACGACGAGGTTCCCAAGCACCTCGTGGTCATCGGGGCGGGCGCAATCGGCCTCGAACTGGGATCTGTCTGGAGCCGCCTCGGCGCCAAGGTCACGGTCCTCGAATATCTCGACCGGATTCTCCCCGGGATGGATCTCGCGACAGCGAAGGCCGCTCAGAAGGTGCTTGAATCACAGGACCTCAAAATCGAACTCGGCGTTCGCGTAACTGGCGCGAAAACCACCAAGACGGGCTGCACCGTCAAAGCCGACGGCAGGTCGCCACTCAGATGCAGCCACGTGCTGGTTGCTGTCGGGCGGACGCCAAACACCGAAGGACTTGGATTGGAGACAGTAGGCATCGAACTCGACGAGCGCGGGCAGATTCCTGTGAAAGAGCACTTCGCCACGTCGGCCTCCGGCATCTATGCTGTCGGTGACGTCATCCGGAGCCCAATGCTCGCCCACAAAGCCTCGGACGAAGGAGTCGCCTGCGTCGAACGAATCGTCACCGGCTACGGCCACGTCAACTACGACGCGATCCCGAGCATTGTCTACACCTCACCGGAGGTGGCCGGTGTTGGAAAGACCGAGGAAGAATTGAAGGAAGCGGGAGTCCCGTATCGAAAGGGTGCGTTCCCATTCTTGGCGAACGGACGCGCGCACGCTCTTGGCGACACTACCGGGCAGGTCAAGATCCTAGCGCACAAGGAGACTGATCGTGTGCTTGGCGTCCACATAATAGGTCCGCAGGCCGGTGACCTGATTGCGGAGGCGGCGGTGGCAATCGAGTTCGGCGCGAGCAGCGAGGACCTGGCCCGTGCGTGTCATGCGCACCCCACTTTGGCCGAGTCGCTGAAGGAAGCTGCGCTCGCGGTGGACAAGCGCGCGCTGCACATTTGAGGCAGCTGATAGCTTCATTCTGAGCACCGTTGTGCAGCAATGGCAATGTCCATGGTTCGCCACTCGCAGGTGTTGCGATTGATAGCTCCCAGCAGTAGGCAGAGAACATGCGGCGGGAACATCATGGGTTCACCACCTATAAAGCCCAGCCCCCCATGTCCATCCAGCACCTACAGCAGCAAATAACACCAGGTCTCCTTCGGTGAACTCACCGTTTCTGTGCAGTTCGTCGAGTAGGATTGGAATCGTTCCACCTGATGTGTTGGCGTAACGATCCATGTTGGTCTTTACCTTCTCGAACGGCATACCGATTTTCCGTGCGACCTCTTGGAGGATCCGGATGCTCGGCTGATGGGGTACCATACATTTGATTTCCTCAATCGCGACATCATTCTTTGTCAAGAGTTCCTCAATGCACGTTGGTACCACGGAAACAGCGGTTTTGAATACCTCTTTTCCGTTCATTTGGAAGTAGTGTTGTCTTTCGTTGATGGTCTGGATGGAGGTCGGCTGTTCTGAGCCTCCCGCTGGGACTGAAAAGTGTTCTTTGCCTCGACCATCCGTGCGCAGTAGGAAGTCGATAAATCCCTTCTCGTGCGGTGTCTGTGACAAGACGACGGCGCCTGCGCCATCCCCGAAAAAGACCGCATCTCGTCGATCCCAATCGGTGATGTTTGAAAAGGTGTCCGCACCTATAACGAGCACGTTTTCGTACATGCCGGTGCGCACGAATTGAGCGGCTGTGGCAATGGCAAACAGTGCGCCGGAACATACGGCGGCAGTGTCAAAGGCCGCCGCGTTCCATGCCTCCATTTTTTCTTGCACGAAGCTGGCGCAGGATGGAGTTGGCCGATCGGGTGTTGCAGTTGCAACCACAATCAGGTCGACGTCGAGAGGTTTCAGGCCTGCATTTTCAATTGCCCGCTGCCCTGCCAGTGCCCCCAGGTCACTGGTTGTCTGCCCGTTCGATATCCGGCGCTCCCGGATGCCGAGGTTCCTGAAAATCCACTCGTCCGATGACCCGACGGAGTCGAAGAAGTCATTCTTAACTGTGTTATCAGGGGCATAAGACCCCGTTCCCCGGATATAGACATTGTGAATCTTCATTTGTTTTCCTGTGTCTTTCGGACGAGGTGACAAAGTTGTTTCGGACCGTTCAAGAACAAAAGAAACGGGCCCTCCGTTCAGAGAGCCCGCGGCGTTTGTTTCGAAATCGTGCTGCTTATGCTATTCCGTGCACGCCACGTTGCCCTCCGCTCGCCACGGTAATGGCGAGCAGACTAATTATAATGAGCACCAACAAGACGTTCACTTGCACGATCTTCTTACCCTTGCCTCACTTCGAGCTACAACTCAACGAACGCACAATTCCGTGCGCAGTCAAGGCCGAACAGGCTAGCACCAAACGAATCGGTTGTCAAGCATTTCACCGCACCCAGGTCAGCCAGTGGTGTTTGTCCTCCACTTTGCCATGGACGATGTCCATGAACATCTCTTGCAGGCGCCGAGTGATCGGACCGGCACGACCTGCACCGACCGTAATTCGATCCACACTGCGGATAGGAGTTACCTCGGATGCCGTGCCCGTGAAAAACAACTCGTCGGCGGTGTACAACGCCTCCCTCGGAATCGGCTCCTCACGCACCGGAATGCCGAGCTCCTGAGCGATGGTGAGCACCGTGTGGCGGGTGATGCCACGCAGCAGCGTTCCGTCAATCACCGGCGTGTAGACGGCCTCGTCCCGGATTAGGAACAGGTTCTGCCCGCTGCCTTCGCTCACGACTCCACTCGGCCCGAGTGCTATAGCTTCGACGTAGCCGTTGGCGATAGCCTCCATCTTCATCAACTGAGGATTCGTGTAGTGGCCCGCCGCCTTTGCGCTTGCCGGATACGTGTTTGGCGCTGGGCGATGCCAACTGGACACACAGACGTCCACTCCCTGCTCGAGTGCGTCCTCACCGAGATACGTGCCCCAGGGCCAGCAAACGAGATAGGTCTCGACCGGGCTGCCCACCGGGTTCATGCCCGCTGCGCCGTACCCACGCAGCACCATCGGCCGGAGATAACAGCCCTCGAGGCCGTTCTTGGCAATCACGGAACGTGAACCCGCCACGAGTTCATCCAAAGAGTGCGGGATCTCGATGCGGTAGATGCGGCACGAGTCCTCCAGACGGCGCAGATGGTCCGGCAGACGGAACACAGCGGGTCCGTTGTCGGTCTCGTAGCAGCGAATGCCCTCGAAGATCGACGAGCCGAACTGAACTGCGAGGCTGAGTATGTGGGTCGTCGCATCATGCCATTTGATGAACTCTCCATCCTTCCAGATCCATTCCGCTTCTGTAAGCTGAGTCGACATCCGTTCCTCCTATAGCAGTGATCTGATCCAGCCGCCGTCCACCTGGGTGGAAGTACCGGTAACGTAGCTCGCGCGATCGGATACGAGAAAGGCAGCTACAGCCGCAAATTCCTCTGGCGATCCAAGCCGACCCATTGGAATCTGCGACTCCCACGTTCCGATGATTTCATCGGGCGTTTTGCCCTGCTGTTCTGCCGACCGCTCCGCCAACTCTTCCACTCGCTGTGTGCGTGTGTATCCCGGCATCAAGTTGTTTACCGTCACGCCAAAAGCCGCAACTTCGTTTGCCAGCGTTCGGGCAAACCCGGTGACCGCCGCTCGCACGCTGTTGGAGAGAATCAAGTTGTCGACCGGTTGTTTCACGGCGATGGACGTGATATTCAGAATCCGGCCCCAGTGGCGCTCCTTCATTCCCGGCAAAACACCCTGCGTGAGGGCGATGGCGCTGCGCAGGTTCAGGCGAATCGCCGCATCCCAGGCATCCAGGTCGTGTTGTTCGAAGAGGCCGGCAGGTGGTCCACCCGCGTTCGTCACGAGTATGTCGATTTGACCGAATGCATCGATCCCGGCCTGCACCACGTGGTCGGAGGCCCCGTCCTCCGAGAGATCGGCCGGCACAGCTACCACCTCGGCACCGGTCTCTCCCTCAATCGCCTGCTGCGTTGTCTGCAACGCCGATTGATCGCGCGCACATATGACTAACCGAGCACCCTCATTCCCCAGTTCGGTTGCCACGGCCCGCCCCAATCCTCTGCTCGAAGCCGCCACGAGGGCGACTCGATCGGCTATACCTAGGTCCATGGATCAGCCCTCGTGGAAATAGGTGTCTGTCCCATCCAGCCAATCTTGCCGGGGCGGCGAGAATACATCCACGTCCAGCGTGGTTTCGAGAACCTCCGCTTTGTGAGGCACGTTCGATGGTATGGTCAACACCTGGCCCGAAGTCACGTCGATTGGCTCTGCATCTTCGCTTTCGATCCAGAAACGCAAGCCGCCTTCCAGCACGTACGTGAGCTGTTCGTTCTCGTGCTGGTGCATCGGTACTATCGAACCCTTCTCGAGATAGACATGCGCCAACATTATGCGCTCACCCGTGACCAGACGCCGGTCGATGGTGTCGGTCACCTTTTCCTTTGGCATTTCGTCCCACGTGAATCTGCGCACTCGTTTTTCGGAGGTCATCGTATCACCCTCTGTGAAGTGTTGTCGGGAGGAATTGAAGCTTGCGACCAAGGAAGTGCCAGGTCAAGTTCGGTAGCAGATCCGTGACCGTGGTCGCGGTAGGCAGTAGCTTTACTATGCACATCTCCGGGGCAGGCGCCCCGGGGATGCGTTGCGGTTCTAATACAAGCTAGTGGTGATGCATGCGCTACGAAGGAACCCTTTACAGGCCGCCATCCGAAGCGCGGTCTTACATTCTCCAGGCGACCATAGGTTGCACACACAACCTTTGTACGTACTGCGACATGTATAGGGGTAAGGAGTATCGAGAGCGCGATCTTCAGGAGTTATATGAAGACCTCGCCGAAGCGGCACGAGCTTACCCCGACGTCAAGAAAGTCTTCATTGCGGATGGTGACCCGCTCGCAATGGAGACTTCTAGATGGTTGCAGATACTGCATGCCGTGCGCGACCACTTTCCACAACTGCGCCGGGTCTCCACGTATGCGACGGCTAATAACGTGCTCGAGAAATCTCTTGATGAACTGGCACAGCTGCGCGAGGCAGGTCTTTCACTGCTATATATCGGTCCCGAATCGGGTGATGCGGTGACACTGAAACGGATCGTCAAGGGCGGGTCGTTCGAGGATCACGCCGAGGCGGCGAAGAAAGCGCATGCGGCAGGGATGAAGCTCAGCGTGATAATGCTGTTGGGGGCGGGAGGCGTCGATCGCACCAAAGAGCATGCGCACGAGACAGCCCGCCTCGTCACCGAGATGGACCCTGAGTTTCTGTCGGCGCTCACTCTGACAATCATTCCGGGAACGCCGATTTCTAGAATGATGGAAAAGGGAAAGTTCGAGCTTCCTTCGATACCCGATCTCCTGAGGGAACTTCGTACGATAGTTGCGGAATCAGAACCGACATCAACGATCTTTCGCACCAACCACGCGTCCAACTACCTGCCGATCGAAGGGCGACTGCCACGCGATCGCTACAACATTGTTCACACCATCGACTCGGCGCTCAAGGGGGAGATCCCGTTACGGCCCGAGTACTGGCGGGCACTCTAGTTGCCACTAAGATAGATCGTCTTATTATCCCGGCCGCCCTTCTCGGAAACCGCTTCGACAAGTACCGTTGCATTGCTTCCGGTGGCCCTCACCAGCCATTCTGCATCTTCCGTGACCGAGCGTGCCGCAAAGTGCCCAAGGTCGACCGACTCTTTACCGCTCACTAGAGTCGCGTTCTGTAAGCTGATTGACGCAACTACCGGCTTGGCAGTCTCGCCGAGGAGAGCCTGTTCGCTGACGTAGGTGGGCAACGCTCCTCTATTCTCGACCCGAGCTCGGATCCGGAAGAAACCGTCCTCGAGAGGAACGTCCTCAACCTCGGCAATCCGTACCAGAGGCGATGCACCTGCCAGGAAAAGGTGCCATCGCGTGTGATTGGCTAACTGCGCCTCGTATTCAGCTCCTGGCAGGCACATGACGTTGGTGTAGGTCCCGTATTCGGGGTCTTTGATCTTGCCGAGGAAACCACCGATCTCCACCATTCCCAGCTGAGGGTGATCAAAGGGCTGCCAGTCTGCGAAGAGACGCCCGTCCATGTTCTCATCACTCCACCGCAGCCTCTCGATTTCCTTGCCGTAGGAGGGGAAAATGTCGGTCACGCCCGGATAGATCCCTACCTCGAATATCCAAGCGAATATTCCGAGACGGTAATACACCCAATCGACGTACACTCCCCATATCGAACCGTGCGGAGTGGCCGGAGACGCGCCGTGAATCTTGAACACCTGAATTTCGGCATTGTCGATGAACTCGATTGCCTTTTCACCGAGCATTCTGTACGTGGCTACGTCCTCGGGGGGCTGCTGAATTACTTCGCCCGTGATCGGATCGGTGCGAAGATTGGAAGGCGGGTAAACCGCAACGTTGCCCGACATGTGGTAGTTAACGAGCCCCGACAGGTTGGGACGCGAGAGTAGGAAGTCGGCCACCGCCCGCGACTCCACTTCCGACAAGGGATAAGGACCTGGATTGAACGATACTGGCGCAGGCTGCCATTGCTCGGGGAAATTGCGATTGATATCGATACCACCTATGCCGTCTTCATTGAACTTGCCGTCGCCGTCGTTGTCGATCCCCTCGGAGTAGATGCGAAACTCGCCATTCCATTCGCCTGGGTCGGTGTCGGCTTGCCGCGTTACCAACAGGCGCGGATCTTCAAAAGATGTTCTCAAAGGACCGTTCTCGTCCCGAACGCGCATGCGCGTGATGTATCCATCACCGTTCAAGTCCTCGGACGGGTCTTCATCCTTCACGCCGTCGCCATCGTCGTCGAATGGGCGCACAACACTCCTCATCCCTCCGGGCGTAGTAATGGCGTATTCGGATCCATCCGGATTGAGCTTGGGCATGATGTAGAAGACACGCGTGTCTAGTAACCCGGTGACGTGAGGATCATCTGCGTATCCGGACAGGAGTGTCTGTATGGTGTGCAGGCAGACCTCGCCGCCGAATACCTCTCCTGAGTGAACGCTTCCATCAATGAAGTACCCCGGTTTGGTGGCACCTTCACCGGCCTCTTTGTTGGTGATCTCGAGCACCAGAAGGTCGTTGCCGAGGTAGCTCTTTCCGATCGTGTGCAATTCGGTGAGCATCGGGTAGTACGCGCGCACTGCATTCAGATAATCCACTACCTCCTGATAGGTGTGGATGTGGTCGAATACGATCTCGGGCGGAGGGGTTTGTACTGCGGCAAACGCGAATTGGGTGTGGTTCGGGAAAAGACCGAGTAAAAGACAAACCAACAGCGCTCGGTGTTTGTACTCATACATTGGGCACCACCATCATCGGAATGTTTTGATGATTCTACCCCAAAGCTCGCGTACCGCCACCCTTACACACACCTTACGTCCGTGAACCTTTAGGCTGTCTTGACCACCTACTCTGCGGCACTCGCTCGCCGTCGGAGACTCCAAGGGAGAGAGCTATGAAATGCTGGAAGAATTGGACTAGGGCCTGCAGCAGCCTGGTTGCACTGGCCGCAATGAGCCAACCGGCGTTTACTCAGACAGTGTTTCCCACCGGCACGACTATCTACGATCCAACCGAGGCATACAGTAGCTATATCCTGATTTCAGACCACAACGCGGTTGGGAATCATCCTAGCGCAAGAGTTCGGGCACAGGGTGAGGCGGTGAGCCCCGGAGATATTCGTCTAATCGACATGAATGGAAACGTCGTACACACCTGGAACGTGGAACCTTACTTCAACAAGCGGAGCAGGCTCCTCCCCAATGGAAACCTCGTCTACGTCGGCCCTAACAAGACGATCTATGAGTACGACTGGGATGGCAACGTTGTCTGGACCCATGAAGGCATTGGTTCGGTGAACGACATGCGCATTCTATCCAACAACAACAGACTGCTCATCGCACATGAACCGATACCCGAAGAGTTTCAACGCCAGGTGAGAGATGTCGAGATCGCGCCATGGTGGGGACCGCGGAAGAGAGGAAGCGAAGAGACACAACTGGGCGCAGATCTGTACGAAGTAAATCTGGACGGAGAAGTGGTCTGGGAGTGGCATGCGCACAATCACATAGATCTGAACCTGTTTTCCCCCGCTACTCCGGAAGGCGATTGGTTGCATGTGAACTCTGTTGCACCACTGCCCGAAAACAAGTGGTTCGATGCTGGAGACGAGCGATTCAAGCCCGGCAACATTCTGCTCAACGCGAGGAATATCAACACCGTATACCTCATCAACAAAGAATCCAAACAGATCGTTTGGGAGGGTACACACAACTACAAGGGTGGAATGGCGCATTGTCACGAGGCGGAGATGATTGAGAAGGGCCTGCCCGGGGCAGGGAATATCATCTTATTCGACAACGGCTTGTTCACCAGACACAGAGCCCATACCGGCCAGACATTCATAATCGAGATGAACCCGGTGACTCAGGAGATCGTGTGGATCTATGAAACAGAGGGTTACGCAAACCTCAAATTCTTCTCCAAGAGCATGGGTACGCAGAAACGGCTACCCAATGGCAACACGTACATTGCGGAGGACAACACCGGGAGGCTCTTTCAGGTAAGGCCTGACGGAGAGATTGTGTGGGAATACGTAAACCGCGGGGGCACTACTCGCCCTTCGGTGATCCCGTACGACTTCACCCCACAGCTCAGGGCGTTGCCTAGGCCTCAGGAACTATCCGTCACACCACCCGACAACCTGGAATGGCACATCGCCCCAGATATTCACAGAGGGCGCTAACCCTCGGCGCCAGGAGTTGAAGAAATAGCCGGCGCGTGTTGGGCCATCATCCTCACGAGGTCCGCTCGCCGCGGAGCATCTGAGTGCAGGTGAGTACTTGTTGCGGTGCTTATTCGTACGCTAAGATGATCGTAACGATTATTCGTCGAGCGCGATGGCAGCCGCGCAATTCTCAAGAAGCTGGTGGAAATCGAGTGGAGGTCTTTCATGGATTTGGACAAATACAGAGAAGTGATTTCAGACGCCATTCAAGCTGAAATAGCGGCAAGAAACTTCTACGAAGGCGTCGGTAGCCGAATCAAGGACGCCTATCTCAAAGAACTGTTTGGAGAGCTTGCCGCCGAAGAAGCAAATCATGAAAGACTCTTGTCCGATATTCTGAATAAGCAACAGATGGACAGGACATACTTCAATTTCGAAAAGGACTTTCAAGTCGCCGAGACCATTGAAATGCCGGAAGTGAGCGATGACTTGAATCTCAAGGACGCCATCGGGATCACATGAAAAATGAAGAAGTCGCCATGAAGAACTACACCGCGCTTGCGGAAAACTGTGAGGACGAACAGTTGAAATCGGTGTTTTCGGATCTAGCGGCCATGGAGCGGAGCCACAAATTCAAGATGGAAAAGAGCTTTGTGGACGTTGCTTACCCTGAAGCGTGGTAGCGCCGCCCACCAATACACCTGAGGTGAATGCCTTGACGACTACAAAGGCAGAAATCGTACGCACTACGTCATGGTCTGCGGGACCGGGATGCCACGGCACGTGCGGAGTGCTCGCGCACATCAAGAACGGCAAGCTGGTCAAAATCGAGGGAGACCCGGATCATCCCTGGAACCAGGGGCGGATTTGCGCTCGATGCCTCGCGATGACCCAGTACGTGTATCACCCGGATCGTCTGACTAAACCACTCAAGCGCGTGGGCGAGCGCGGCGAGGGCAAGTGGGAGGAGATCTCCTGGGGCGAGGCGCTCGACCTGGTCGAGGAGAAACTCGGCAAGATCCGAGAGGACTTCGGGCCAGAGAGCGTCATTTTCTCGATGGGCACGGGCCGCGACATCGGTGCATGGATCTGCATGCTGGCGTACGCGTACGGCAGTCCGAACGTCATGTTCGCGATGAGCGGAAACGCATGTTATAGCCCACGCATTGCCGCTGTCGAAACGGTTCTGGGCGACTACTGCGTTCCCGATGCCTCTCAATGGTTGCCCGACCGCTATGACGACCCCAGGTATGAGGTCCCCGAGTGTCTCGTGATCTGGGGTTACAACATTCACAACACGTGCCCCGACAACATTTTCGGACACTGGTTCATCGATCTTATGAAGAAGGGCACCAAGATCGTCTGCATCGATCCACGGATGTCCTGGTTCGCCCCTCGAGCGGAGCACTGGCTCCGCCTCAGAGCGGGTACCGATGGCGCATTGGCGATGGGATTCTTGAACGTGATCGTCAATGAAGATCTATACGATAACGACTTCGTCGAACAGTGGACCAACGCTCCATTCCTGATCAGGTCGGACACAGGCAAGATCCTCCGCGCGAGCGAAGTGTCTGATGGTGAGTC
>JBDHHK010000016.1:0-41259 GCA_039589395.1 Gemmatimonadota bacterium | reverse complement strand
TGGGATGCAGGAACAGGGTTGATCATTGCCGTGAATAAATGGGATCTGATTGAAGAAAAAGGCACCACCACGGCTATGAAAGGGCAACGCGAAGTTGAAGAAAGAGTGCCGTTTCTGCAAGCGGTACCATTCCTATATGAATCGGCAAAGACAGGCTTGAGGGTTCGAAAAGTCTTGGATTTGATTCTCGAAGTCGCGGCGGCTCGAGAAGTCCGCGCGCCAACGGCGGAAGTGAACCAGGTTCTCACAGCGCTCATGGAACGCAATCAACCGCCGCAGAAGCCTGGGAAAGAGGTGAAGCTGCTGTACGCGTCGCAAATTGGAACAAAACCGCCAACCTTCGCGGTGATATCCAACAGGCCTGATGTAGTCAGTGAGTCGTATCGGCGCTACATCCAGAACGGATTCAGGGCGGCTTTCGGGTTCAAGGGTACTCCAATCCGCCTGAGATTCAGAAGGAAGCGGGGACGCTGAGTGAATTTGGTTTTCTGGATCTTCACTTCGTACCTGATCGGGTCAATTCCAACGAGCTACATCGTCGGAAGGATTTTTGCGAGCAAGGATCTGCGCAAGCTGGGCAGCAAGAATCTGGGAGCCACCAACGTCTACAGGGTGCTCGGCCTAAAGTACGCTATCCCGGTTGGCTTGGTGGATATAACAAAAGGAGTGATTCCGGTATCGGTATTCGCGCGTTATGTGGACTCTGAACCGTGGATACCCATCACGCTTGGCTCTGTCGCAGTATTTGGGCACGTTTTTTCCGTATTTGTCCGTTTCAGAGGCGGCAAGGGCGTGGCAACAGCGAGTGGCGCGGTGTTGGCGCTCGCGCCGACGGCTTTCGCTGTCAGTCTCGCGGTTTGGATCGTGGCGGTGACATTCACTGGATATGTGTCGGTGGCGTCGATCCTTGGCGCACTGGTTTTTCCGGTGGCTGCGTGGTTCGCGTTGCCGGATGACGTCTACACTTTCGGCGTCGGTCTGATATTGGCTGCGTTCATCATCTTCACCCATCGAACCAATATCCGAAGGCTTGCGATGGGCACCGAACACCGGTTTGGAAAATGGAGGGTTGGCGCGTCATGAATGTGGCTGTGATTGGGGCAGGAAGTTGGGGTACAGCTCTCGGAAACCTGCTGGCAGGTTGCGGGCACAGCGTCAGGATATGGGCACGTGAACCGGAAGTGGTCGACTCGATCAACCGGCAGCATGAAAACACCATGTTCCTGCCCGGGTTCGAATTGGAAAGTGGTTTGGTCTCGCACGGGGAGATCGCCAGTGTTCTGCGAGGAGCCGAGTTGGTGCTGTCGGCCAGCCCTTCACACGCCGTACGTGAAGTTGCCACAGAGATGGCATCTGTGCTCAATCACGAGTCTCCTCTCATCGTAAGCGTGTCCAAAGGGCTCGAAACCGAGTCTTTGAAGCCGATGACAGAAGTGCTCGAGGAGGTACTCCCGGGCAAGCGAGTGGTTGCCCTCTCAGGACCCAGCTTTGCGGACGAGGTTTGCAGACGGCATCCCACAACCGTTGTTGCCGCCGCCGCTGACTCTGAAGCGGCTGAGGCAGTGCAGCTGGCAATGGTGTCTGACTATTTCCGGATTTACACTAGTTCCGACCCGTTAGGTGTTCAGCTCGGTGGAGCCCTGAAGAATGTCATAGCAATAGCATCTGGCCTTCTGGACGGCCTGGGACTTGGTTACAACAGCAAGGCCGCCTTGATAACGCGGGGCCTAGCTGAGATGGCCCGCCTCGGGCAAGCTCTCGGATGTGACTCGATGACGTTCGCCGGTCTCGCTGGAATGGGTGACTTGATGCTTACGGCGTTTGGTCCCCAGAGCCGCAATAGATCGCTCGGGCAGGAACTGGCCTCGGGACGATCCTTGGAGGAAATCCTGTCGGAGAGGGTGAGTGTGGCTGAGGGCGTGCGCACCACTCGGGCAGCAGTGGCACTTGGCGCGCAAAATGGTGTCGAATTGCCAATCGCCCAGGAGGTCGAACAGATACTCTTCGAAGGTAAGGAGCCAAAACAGGCGTTACGTGATCTGATGGAGCGCGGCTTGAAGCCGGAGAACTGGTCATGACGGTATCCGAACCCGTTCAGGAGTATTTCTCTATCGGCGAAGTCTGTCAGCTAACCGATCTCAAGCCCCATGTGCTTCGGTACTGGGAGTCTCAGTTTCGCTTCCTCAATCCAGTCAAGAACCGGTCGGGCAATCGCGTCTACCAGCGACGTGAGATAGAGATGATCATGCTGGTGAAGCACCTGTTGTACACGGAGAAGTTTACCATCGACGGGGCTCGCAAACGCATCGAGCAGTATCGGCGAACAGGGTCCCTCAAGAACGAGGCTCGCTTTGCCCTGCAATCGGAAGCGATTGAGGACCTCACCAAGGAGCTTCGAATCATCCGGGATATCGTAGACGGGAAAAGACCGGTTGAAGATCCTGATAACTAACGACGACGGCGTTCATGCGTACGGGCTCGAGTTGCTGGCCGATGTGTGTCGCGGAGTCGGAGACGTATCTATTGTGGCGCCCGATCGCGAACAGAGCGGTGCCAGCAGATCGGTGACCCTGCACAGACCGCTCCGACCCGTGCAGAGGAATGGCAACACATATCAGGTCGACGGTACCCCGACCGATTGCGTTCTTCTTGCGCTCGGCAGCCTGTTGCCGGAACTGCCCGACTTCATCTTCTCGGGCATCAACCATGGCCCCAACCTCGGCGAGGATGTGCTGTATTCTGGAACTGTCGCGGGGGCGATGGAGGGGATCGCAGTGGGGGTCCCCGGCATTGCGCTATCACTTGCGGGTCGCCACGGGGAGATGCTGAAGGGTGACCGAGTCTGGATTGAGAAGCTAGTAAGCGAAATCGTCAAGATCGAGGACTTCCCAGCGGGTATGCTACTGAACATCAATATCCCTCCAATACCGGGCGAACAGATCAAAGGCACTCGAATCACCACGCTCGGTAAGCGCACGTATACTGGTGCGCTCGTCGACTCCGAAGATCGATGGGGCAGAAGCGTGCATTGGATTGGTGGAGGAAAGCTGTCGTGGTCGGGCGGCGACGATTGTGATTTCAAGGCAATAAACGACGGATTCATCTCGATCACTCCGCTGCACACCGACCTGACGGACTACGCACGGCTCAACGAGGTACGCGGATGGAAATGGGCCGACTAGCCGACAGCTATGGAGGGTATCGCTCTCGGCTGGTCGAGGTGCTCCGTTCCAACGGCATCGAAGACCTCGCCGTGCTGCGTGCCTTTGGAGAGGTGCCGCGTCATCTGTTCGTGCCCGAGGCGTTACGGAGACGGGCATATGAAGACGTGGCGCTGCCTATCGGACATGGACAGACCATTTCTCAACCGACGACACAGGCCAAGTACCTGCAATCACTGAGATTGTCCGGAACGGAAAGGGTGCTCGAGGTAGGTACCGGGTCAGGTTACCAGGCTGCTCTGCTCACGAAAGTTGCTTCCCAAGTGGTATCAATTGAACGGATATCAGCGCTTGCGGGCGTCGCAAGAAAAGCCCTTGCCAATTCTGGATTCTCCAGCGTTACGGTCCTGGAGGGAGATGGTTCTCTAGGCTGGACACCTCTGGCGCCGTACGACGCAATCCTCGTGGCTGCTGCGAGCCCTGAAGTTCCGGAGCCTCTCTTGCGGCAGCTCGAAGATGGCGGGCGAATGGTGGCCCCGGTGGCTCGAGGCGCAACGCAAGCGCTGCGACTTTTTGTCAGGAATGGTGACGATTTCGCCGAGAACGAACTCGGTGAAGTACAGTTTGTGCCGCTTGTCGGCAAATACGGATACGCGGATAGTGGGAAGCAAGGGGAGACAAAGTGTTAGAGACTGCAGTTACGTGGCTCACTGAGGTGATCTTTAGGCTCGGCTATGTGGGAATTGCCCTACTCATGGCGCTCGAATCGTCGTTGGTGCCGTTTCCCAGCGAAGTTGTCTTGCCGCCAGCTGGGTACCTAGCCGCACAAGGAAGGATGTCGGCTCCACTTGCCCTGGGAGCTGGGTTATTGGGCAGCCTGATTGGGGCACTCTTCAATTACTTCCTCGCCGCTAAACTTGGTCGTCCGGTCCTGCACAGGTACGGCAAGTATATGCTGATCAAAGAAACGGCCTTGGTGCGGTCAGAGGAATTCTTCCGCCGCCACGGAGAGATCAGCATGTTCATCGGTCGGCTGATCCCCATGATCCGCCAGTTGATATCGCTTCCAGCCGGTTTAGCTGGCATGCGGCTCGATCGTTTTGTCTTTTACACGGCTTTGGGTGCGGGGATCTGGTGTGCGATCCTCACCTTTATCGGGTGGTACCTTGGCAGTTACGCGTCGGACTTGGCTGCCGACTTCGATCACCTTGTTGCTCAATACGCCGGACGCGCCACTCTGGCACTACTCCCGGTGATGGCGATCATCATTGGAGTCTACGTTTATCGGCAACGAAAGAAGAAAAGCTCAGAAGACAGCGAGGAACCCGAAACGCCAATCGAGCCGGCCTCTTCGCAAGATGGGGCAGGGCAGTGACCCAGAACATGGTTGCTCGTAGGTGGCTCATCTCGGGTAGAGTGCAGGGCGTTGGGTTTCGTTGGTTCGTGTTTAGGAGGGCCAATGAGCTGGGAGTGGTCGGATGGGCCAAGAATCTGCGAGATGGCCGAGTGGAGGTGCTCGGCATCGGCGCCGCGGAGGACCTTGCGACCTTTGATAGCGCACTTAGGGTAGGGCCAAAGCTCGCTTCTGTAGTAAATGTGGAAAAATCTAATTGTCCACATGAGGTTGAGAGCCTTAAGTCATTCGATATCAGATAGTTATACGGGAAATCAAATGTCTTCAGAAACCATCAGTCGTTTGTACGATTCGATTCGTGATGTGCCGGACTTTCCCGAGCCAGGAATCATCTTCAAAGACATCACTCCACTCCTTCTGAACCCAGAGCTGTTGGGGCTCGCAGTGTCATTGATGGCTGAACCGATTCGAGGGCTAGACGTCGACCGAGTGCTGGGTATTGAATCACGTGGCTTCATTTTTGGTGCACCATTGTCGATGGAGCTCGGTGCGGGGTTGGTGCTTGCGAGAAAGCCCGGCAAATTGCCCTGGCACACGAGGCGAGTGGAGTACGCGCTCGAGTATGGATCGGATACAATCGAGGTACATACAGACGCGATTGAACCGGGTCAGCGTGTGCTCGTGGTAGATGACTTGTTGGCAACGGGTGGGACTGCCAGTGCGGCGGCACGTATCGTCTCTGACTCAGGGGCAGAGCTGGTGGGGTTCAGCTTTCTGGTAGAACTTGCATTTCTAAATGGTCGAGAGAAGTTGCCCGATTCAGAAGTCTTCAGTCTGCTCACTTTCCCGCGCATTGAATAGAGGGCAGGGGTGTTGGATAGCCGCCTTGGCCGGGTGTTCGAATCACCCCAGGGGCGTAATTGCCCTTTGATAGGGTTCAGTGTCGCGTTTCCAGACCGACTGGGAATGGGCAAACGTTGGCAGAGAAGAGGTTGTGTGACTGCTCCTACAGAACATAAAGAACGCGATCCAGTTGTCAGGATTGTCGAGTGGATCAATAAGAACCAACGCACGTTGATTGTCGTGGCCGTTGTTGTGGTTGGCTCCATTGCAGCAATCATGTACATGAGAGTCGCAGGCACTCGAAAAGAAAACTTCGCCAATTCGCTGCTCTCAAATGCACGGGCAGTTGCGGCATCAGGCAACGCCGCATTGGCGATAACGGACCTTTCCGATTTGGTGATGAGCTATCGCGGGACTATCGCGGCTGAAGAAGGTGAGGTTTTGCTTGCACGGCTCCGACTGTCTGAAGGCCAGAGCGAGGCAGCGGTGCAGGCGCTTCAAAATTACATTGCGCGCGGACCGAGTGACCAGTTCCGGGCTGCTGCGTACGGGCTCCTGGGAGGCGCCCTGGAACAAACCGCGAACTTCGCGGATGCGGCTGAGGCATACGAGACGGCCGCGGCAGAAGCTTGGTACGATTTCCTTTCAGCTCAGTACTTGCTCGACGCTGGTCGCGCCCTCGTGGAGGCTGGAGATTCGTCTAGAGCAATTGCGACCTACCAAAGAATCCTCGACGATCTTTCCGAAACTGACATGGCAATGGAAGCACGTTTGAGACTCGGTGAGCTGCAACGGGCAGACATCGATAACCGTTGACTCACAGCCATTTTGCAGGTTTTTCGGTACTTACGGTGCCTCAGCCGTACTGCGTATAAGATATGTTATGTTAAGTAGTGCTGTGAGTTGATGTGGACAACTGGACACCGGTGAGGGGTTGACTGCTCTAAGTTAATGCCCTACAAGGAGTTGAAAGAACCAGACTCTGCGCCGCTACTGAAACATCTTTGCTTCCAAAATCGCGCGAAATACACGCCGCGCCTCCCCGCGGAGTGTTGGCGACGTGAGGTGGCGTTCGGAGTCGAGAGTTCCGGATACGCGGAGGGTGAGGCCTGAGCTAGTGATGATGTTTCGGGGAATGCTGAGATTCTTCTTTTTGGCCAACACCGCTGCAGATGCAACAGATCCGGTCGCACACGCCAAAGTTTCGCCTTCAACCCCTCGTTCGTAAGTCCTCACGCGCAAGTCTTCACCTGAAAGCGATACGAAGTTTACGTTGGCGCCGAGGGGGGCGAGCGATGGATGGTGCCTCAGGTCCCTGCCCCGAGTCTTCACTGGTACCTTGTCCGCGTCTTCCACGACCACCACGAGGTGTGGCACCGCAACCGTCGTGAATGTTATTGAATGCTCGCCGGCGGCTCGTTCAATATCGGGCTCGGACATCTGACCTACGGCTTCGAGTTCGAATTCTGCGAGTTCATCGTCGCCGGGAATGACGCGCGTGGATACGAGACCAGCGTCGGTTTCGAGCATCATGTCGTCGCTCTCCGCCAGCTCCAGCCAACGCGCCATACGAGTTGCGCACAACGCGCCATTGCCGCACATGGGAGCCCTACCACCGTCAGCATTGAAGAAATGGAAGCGAATTCGGCCTGGTGCGGAGCCCGGTTCTAGCACGGCAAATCCGTCCGCTCCAATCCCATGTCTCCTGTCACAGGCAGCCCTAATCTGCCCTGCACTCCAAGAGTTTACAGAGTAAACACGCCCGTCAACGAACACAAAATCGTTGCCTGATCCAGTCATCTTGAAGGCGACAATACCGTTCATATGCGTCCAAGTACCGATTGAATTCTGAGTCTCCAGACCATCCACACCGCCTCTCGAACAATCTTCCCGGACATCTTACTCTCTCCGTCTGTCCGGTCAACAAAGACGATGGGTATCTCGACGATCTTGAAGCCCTTTCGCTTGGCTCGAAAGCTCATCTCTATCTGGAATGCATATCCGTTGGAGCGTACTCTCTCGAGATCGATGGCTTCGAGTACGCGTCTCCGGAAGCATTTAAACCCGCCTGTGGCATCGTAGAGTCTGTGCCCGGTGATCAACTTCGCATATATGTTTGCACCATAACTCAGCATAAGGCGTGTCATCGGCCAGTTGACCACGGTGACGCGACGATGAAGATAGCGTGAGCCCAGAACCAGGTCGGCGTCGGCGATTGCAGCCAGAAACTCAGGCAGATGCTTCGGATTATGCGAAAAATCCGCGTCCATCTCAAACACGTAGTCGTAGTCCCGCTCCAGGGCCCATTTGAAACCATCCAGATATGCCGTGCCGAGGCCCAGCTTTCCCTCCCTGTGAATCACGTTCACTCGTGGTTCGTTGTCGGCGAGCTTATCTGCGACTTCTCCGGTGCCGTCTGGCGAGTTGTCATCCACCACCAGCACATCGATTCGTTCATCCTGTTGAAGCACCTCACGGATGATTTGAGCGATGTTGCTTGCCTCGTTGTACGTGGGGATTATGACAACGGCCCGTTCACCCATTTGCCCTGCTCCGTACGAACCGTGGAGATACAACCGCAACCGCGACAAACACTAGACAAATCAGTGTGACCAACCTTCCGAGTTTATAGTCAGAACTCTCAAACTTGAGTTCGACAACCTCTGAGCCGGCGCTGACCGGAACGGTGATCAGGGTCATATTGCCGCGCAAGACATTTGTCACGTTTCCGTCCACCGTCGCCGTCCAGTCGGGGTACCAGTTTTCACTGACAACCACGTATGCATCTTCGCTAGGGGGCGGGGCCAATCGCAGCCGCATCGCTCCTGGCTCCCACGTCTCAAAAACTACGCTGGATTCGAGGGGCTCTGGCAAATCGGAAAGCATGGCGAGGTCGATGTCGCTTTCCGGTGACAATACAAGCAGCTGGTCTGGAGGAAACTCCGGGTTCAGTATGGTGTTGATCGCCTGCTCGTCAGTCAAACGTACCGCTGCAGGTACAACTCTTCCGTATGGAGGTGGAACATTGGCGCTGTATAGGTCGACCTGCCCTCCACTGGAAGCAAAGACCGCATCCTGTGTTTTACGGTACCTTTCAGCAAACCCGGGAACCGCTTCCTCGATGCCCGACCCTGGTGAGATGATTACATGCTGCACTGAGAAGAGCTCCAGCAACTTCAGATCTCCACTGAACAGGTAGCGCCATATATTCTTCCCGCCCATTAGTTCGTCAAAGCGATGCAGCTCGTTGCCGTGGTGACCCAAGAGCTGTGGTATATCAAAAGACTGAAGACTCGATCCTGGATATGCATCGGCCAAGCTCAGCACCCGGTACGGCGTAGGCGTTTTAGCGACAAATTCCTTGACATCGTCAGACCCGTGAAGCTCTAGGTGTCCATCTCCAAAAACCCAGAATTCGCGGGCATTGAACCATAGATCGCCGCTCACTATCAACACTAGGCCCATGCAGAGGATTGGTGCCTTCACACGTCTGGTGAGCGTCGCGAACGCAAGCGCGCCGACCAGACCCAGAGCCAAACCGGAGGCCAGGGCACCCCCCATAATAGGTGCCGCAGCTTCCGCTGCAATTGAAGTGACCGGCAGTTGAAGTTGCTGCTGAACACCTTGCGCCAAGAACGCGGCGAAACCGCCAAATGCACCCACCAGTGCAAGCAACACCACTCCTCCTGCCACACCGATCCACGCGATGGTGTGCGACCTGCCCTCGCCACGCTGAAGCCGGTCAACACCTAGGCCCGCAAAAACCGCAACGACGAGCGCCACGATGTAGAGCGCCATCCCCGCCGCCCGAGTCTGTTTCACGAACGGGACAACGTTGTACCAGAGTCGGTAGAACGGTGTTGAGGCCCCTAACGCGACCAGAAGGAATAGCAGGCCAATGCCACCCAACCAGAGGGCGAGGCGTCGTCGTCCAGCACCAGCACCTAGGATCGCAAGAGCAACGATGGGCAGCCCCAAATACTCGGAATGAAGCTTGGCGCCGTTTGATCCCCAATACGTACCTGCCACGCTCTGCCCCACGAATTTCGAAAAGAACAACTCGGGCACGTGGATCCACGGAATGGCGAACGAGGTTGCCCCTTCCCATCCCCGGTAGCTCTCCGCTCGCGGTGAATACGGTATGTACTCGTAAAACGGCCAAAGTTGGATAGCACCAATGCCGAATCCGAGAACGACTGCACCAAGTGCCAGCGCGAGATCGACTGCCCGTTCACGCATGCTTCGGTCTTGGAGCTCTCCGAAAGTCAGATAGAGTGCGAACAGACCGGCCGCGATGAGCATGTACTGGGCCATTTGGGGGTGTGGACTCAATAGCGACAGTCCAACCACGAGAGCCAAGAGACCGTAGCCCTCGAACCGTCGATCCCGGATCGCATGTAAGAGCGCGTAGAGGGCGAGCGGAAACAAAGCCGTTACAAACAACTTGCCGTCGTGTCCAGGGTGAACATACGATGCGATCACTCCGGACAGCTGGTAGGCCAACGCACCCACTAAGGATCCAGCCCATGACACGTCCAGCTTCCGCAGCAGCATATAGCCAAAGAAACCGGCGAGCACATAGTGGACGACGAATCCGAGGTTCATGGCTAAGGCAGTTGGTAGTATCAGACGCAGCCACGCTGTCGGGTAGAAGATGTCACCGTGCATGCCCGCCACGTAAGGAAGCCCACCGAAGATCCCCGGATTCCATAGTGGTATGTGGCCTAGCGCCTTCCACTGCTCTGCTTGCCAATGCCGCCATGCGTAACCGGTGGCGTATTGATCGCTAGCCGGGCCAGCGAGGAAATGGCCTGCCCACATCGGTAGAGAGAGAGCAACAATCCACACAAGACACAAACCCAACGCAGCGAGCGTTGGGTAGGGTGGTGTGAACCTCTTTTCGAATTCCTCAGGCTGCCCCGTCAACCGATAGCTCCTTCCGTCGATCAACAAACATAACGACCACCGCTGCAATCGCCTCCGTGGCGGTCAACAAGAGGCGCGCGGCGATACTCAACGCGAGCGCTCCGCCGCTCCCAACTACCGGCGCCAGCAATGCGACGTATACCAGTTCGCGTACACCGACTCCGCCTGGAGCGAACAACGCCAGCAGTCCAACAATATAGCCGGCTGCAAACACGGCAGTCGCCTGGATCAGAGAAAGATCCGACGACTCGAAGATGCCCATGGCCAACATCCAAAAAGCGATTCCGTACGCTATCCAACTCAAGAGTGTGACGGCTGCCCCCAACAGAGCGGTGCTGAGTGGAAGCGCTCTATACTCAGCCCCGGGGCGGATCAACTGAACGAATCGCTCGACCAGGGGTTTCCATACAAGCCCCAAGACAACGCACCCAGCCAGACAGATGGCAACGACGAGCGCAAGTGGAGACGCTGTTCCCGGTGCTCCGAAACTCACAACAAGTGCTCCGGTCCCAATTGCGAGGGCCTGCAGAACCAAGGCTGAGCCCGCTGCCGCCCATCCCGCAACACCGGCTCGCTGAGCCAGAACCGCGAGAGCTGCAACACTCCACACCTTTCCGGGTAGATAGCGACCCAGGTTTGACAAACACCATATCCGCATAGCCGGGCCGTAGCCAAGAGTCTGTCCCCACCCGAGCAGCACTCGTCGCCACGCTTCGATCAGGATACCGTACGAGCCCCATACCATCAGCGCGGCCAAAATGATCCATTTGGGTCTCAGGTGAATCGATACATCCAGTGCACGCAGCTCAGTCCAGTTGAGGACAACGGATCTACCGACGAACGCGACTAGGATCGTCGCTATCAATGCCTGGCCAAACCAAACGAGCAGCCTACGGGTTCTTGCGCTATCCACTGGCTAACGCCTGCCTGTAAACGCTTTCGAACAGCTCCGCAACGGCGGCTGGATCTAGCTTCTTCTTGAGTGACTCGCCTTTCTCCTGTGCGAGCAGCCGGACTGTTTCGTTACCAACCAGAGCTTCTATCTCTTCTGCCATCTGCCTGGCATCGTTTGCGTCAACCAGGCGGCCCGCGCCTGTTGCTGGGACGAAGTCTTTGATTCCCCCGCCCTGCCGCGCGGCTATCACCGGAACACCAAGCATCAATGCTTCGGCGGCTGCGAGCCCCAGGCCCTCGTCCACCGCCGGGAAGGCGAAGACATCCGCGTCCCCTATCTCATCGGGGATTGCTTCGGGCGGCACTGCCCCGACGAACTGGGTGATATCTGCGATGCCAAGTTGTTTTGCTCTGTGCTCCAGCGACCTGCGATCGGGCCCTTCGCCAACCACCTTGAGGGCCACCGTCTTGCCGCGTTTCCTGAGCAGTGCTATAGCCTCCAGCAAAGCGGAGATGTTCTTCTGCTGCACCAGCCGTCCAACCGTAACCACGCCCCGCCCACCTTTGCTCGGCCGAGTGTATCGGGTGACATCGAGTGGCATTGGCTGCACAACGATACTGTTGACGTCGAGACCGGATACTGCTGCAGCTTCTCTAGCGAGATAGCTCGAAACGGCTGTAACTGCCGCAGCTCGTCGGAGTACGAACCGCGCCAGGTTCCTCGCCGCGCTCGAGCGCTTGAGGATTGCTACGTCGGTACCGTGGAGTGTGACCACAAACGGGCGATGACACCCGATGCTCGCAAGTAGGGCCGACACGCCGCCAGGCACCCACCAGTGCGCGTGAACGAGGTCTGCCTGAACTTCGCGAACGGCCGTGAACGCCAAGCTTGCTTGAGAACTGATCATTGATGTTACTAGAGCAATGCCGGTGAACGATCTGGCTGCTTCCGCCATGGTGCCGCGGTATGCCAATGTTTCCCGTGTTGCTGGACCGTAGCGAGCCCGCCTGATCTCGATACCGTTGCGGCTTATTCTACCTCCAGCGCCCTCATCGGCAGGAACTACAAGGACAGAGGGATGGCCGCGTTCGTGCAGCGCAACGCAGAGTCGTTCGATGAAAGCTCCGGCAACATCGCCGTCCCAGCGGGGATATGCATGGGCAACGGCTACAACTCGCACGAGAGGAGTCCTAACTGTCGCGTCGCTCGGGTTCGGACGCGAGCCGTTCGATGGACTTGGATAGAGCCCTGAGTTCTTCTCGTTGGGCTGCCAGCATTTCCCCCACAAACCCGAAGCCGAATAGAGCAATGCCAGAAATCACCAGAACCAGCACCAGGTAGAGCAACGGTCGCAACCCTATCCCATACCCGAATCGCAGCACAATCGCGGCTACTCCTGTCAGGAAACCAAGAATAAACAGCACGCTTCCTGTTAGCCCGAAGAACAGCAGCGGCTTGCGGCCAAATCGGAGCTGAAACCACACAGATAACATATCGAGGACACCGACGGGTATCCTACTGATTCCAAATTTCGATGTACCGGCACGGCGCGGTTGCAGCGTCACAGGGCGTTCGGTGATCCGAAAACCGTCCGCCGCCGCGATTGGAACGATGAAGCGATGCCAGTCAGGGCGTGACGGGACGACGTCCATCACCTCACGCCGGTACGCTTTCACTGCGTTCAAGTCAGTGACGCGAATTCCGAAAAGCCAGCGGCATAGCCGGTTGTATACGCCCGAGACAAATGCCTTCTCGTAGTAACCCTGCTTGGTGCCGGTAACGATGTCTACTTCACCGCACCTGATTGGCTCGACCAGCGAAGGAATCTCAGCGGGCACAAACTGAAGGTCCGCAGGATAGAACACAAATATCCGACCGCTAGCGATTTCACCACCCGACTTCAACGCGTCCGCGATACCTCTGCGTGTCCTGTGCGTTACCACCCGGAGGAAAGCATAATCCTTTTGAAGGATCGTCAACACGTCGGGAGTTTCGTCTTCACTGCCGTCGTCGACCACTACTAGTTCACACCCGTAGTCGACCGATTCAAACGCGCTCGCACATTGGCGCACGAATTCGGGCAGGTTTTCTGCCTCATCTTTTGCTGGTACGAGGACGCTCACCTCGACGGTCTTGCCGTCGCTGGTAAGTGTCATACCCGCTTGCGCATCCTGGCTGGAAGAATGCCGAGTTGATCGCGATACTTGGCGACCGTGCGCCGCGCGATCTTCACACCACGTTCTTGGAGTGCCTTTACGATTGCGGAATCGGTCATCGGCGCAGATTGGTCTTCATCGGATACGAGCTTTTCGATGAGTGCCTTCACCGACCGTGAGCTGGCATCCTCGCCCGTCGTGGTTCCTAGGCTGCTCGAGAAGAAGAACTTGAGAGGAAAAACACCGCGGGGCGTCTGCACGTATTTCTGGCTCGTTACGCGGCTAACGGTCGACTCGTGCATGTCGATCACGTCCGCAACTTCGCGCAGAGTGAGCGGGTGTAGATGTTCCACACCTTTCTCGAAGAAGTTCCTCTGTCGGTCGACGATGAAATTCATGACCTTGAGCATTGTCTGACGTCGCTGTTCGATCGCTTGGATGAGCCAACTCGCGCTGTTCAGTTTTTCCGTGATGAACTCGCGGTTCTCACCAACAAACTTCTTCTTATCGCCAGCAATCTCCTGATAAACCTTACTGATCCGCAAACGAGGCAAGCCGCCGTCGTTTAGGAAGACTCGATACACACGGTCAATCTTCTCGACAATGAGATCGGGTACGACATACGTGTCACCAGCCGAGAGAAATCGCAGCCCGGGTTTGGGGTCGAGTTTCGCCAGTTCGTCCGCCGCGTCTTGTACTTCCTTCGGCTCGAGACCGTAACGTTTGGCGAGCTCGCTCCACCGGTGGGTTATCAAGTCGTCAAAGGCTTCATCCACCAACCTAAACGTGAGCGTGTCTTCCTCATCCAACTCTTTCAGCTGGAGTATCAGACATTCACGAAGATCACGCGCGGCGACTCCGGGTGGATCGAGACTCTGCATGATCGCGAGGGTCTGTTCGGCTTCCTCCAGCGTGAACGGCTCGTCAGGATCACTGCCGCTGTTCCCTGCGGCGCGAAGCTTGTACTCAGCAACCACCTGATTGGCGGCATCGACTATTTCATCGAGAATTGTTCGTTCTCTGAGCTCTGCGTCATGCTCTTCCTTTGGAGGTTCGCGTTTCTCCAGGTATCCATCTTCTCCGATGTTGCCGATGAACAGATCGGAAAGGAAAAGCTGCCTGGGACTGATGTCGAGCAACTGAAGTTGGTCTCTTAAGTGGTCGGAAAGGTCGCGAGTCTCTACGGGCGTTGGCTCGTAGTATTCCCTCTCCTCGTGTTCTACTCTCCTACCACCGGTGTTGAAGCCGTCGAGAATTATGTCTTCCCAGTTGATCTCGTCTTTACCCTCGGACTCGTCTGTCTTCTCCTTTTCCTTCTCTTTGTCCGTCGTGCGTTCCTCTTCCTCATCTGGCTCCTGCATCTCGAGGAAAGGATTGATCAAGAGTTCGCCCTTCAAGTGCTGTTGCAGGTCGAGCATAGGCATGTAAAGGAGGTCCATCGCCTGGTACAGGCGAGGATTCATCCTGAGTTCCTGCTTCATGACTACACTTTGCTGCATGGAAATCTTCACGCCACTGCCCCCAGTCGTTCCCTCAATCTACTGGTCAGTATGGGACCCAGATAAAGATCGGCTACTCGATCATCAAACACCAGTTCCCTGACCGTTCCAGACACCTGCACCTTTCCTTCAAACATTATGTACGCGCGGTCGACGATGTCGAGCGTCTGTTCGACGTTATGGTCGGTGATCAGCACGCCGATACCCCTGCGCCTGAGCCCAGCCACAATCGTCTGAATATCGTTCACGGCAATTGGATCTACACCGGCGAACGGTTCGTCGAGCAGCATGAACTTTGGCGACGTCACGAGCGCGCGAGTGATCTCCAGCCTGCGACGTTCTCCACCGGACAGCTTATACGCCGGTACATGACGTACGTATCGGATAGAAAGCTCGTCGAGTAAAGTTTCCAGGCGGTCTGAGCGTTCGCTTTCTGATAGGGGCAACGTCTCCAGGATGGCACTGACGTTGTCTTCGACCGACAGTTTCCGGAAGATCGATGGTTCTTGAGCGAGGTATCCGATCCCTGCTCGCGCCCTCTTGAACATCGGCAATTTCGATATATCAGTTCCGTCGAGTGTTATGTGGCCGGCATCCGGGCGCACGAGCCCAACAATCATATAGAAGGTAGTTGTCTTCCCCGCACCGTTCGGGCCGAGTAGTCCGACGATCTCACCCTGTCGGACGGAGACGTTTACTTCGTCGACGACGGTGCGCCTGCGGTAAGCCTTCGTGAGCCCGTGTCCCTGTAGAATGCTGCCAGTTGGCTCGGGTTCGGTGCGCGTCGCGGACGCTTCGGCTTCGCGAATCGCTTCGAACGCCATGAGCATCAGCTCATCGCGGATCTTCGTTCCAGCCTCCTCGAGATCTGACCAGACATCCGGAGCAACTCGTATGAGATCTGCGTCTTCGATTCCTGCCTCGGTCGCTGCTATGATGCCAGCGGTTGCCAACCTGGGCAGGACGGAAGCGCGGAGATGTTGACGGACCTGGTCTACCGACAGCACCCCTCGCTGTTGTCCGGCATCGCCACGTTCTCTGCGCTCGAGTTCCAGGTATTCCTGTCGGTATGCCACAGCAAGTGCGCCGAACTGCGCGGTACCGTTCTCTTCGGCAACGTCGACTATGGCTGCAACCGCGAGAGGCAAAGATGGATCTTTGAGAGCGAGCGCTGCTCGCAGCGAGTCGTTCACAGAGGCCTCCGAATCGGTTCGAGATAGATACCGTCGGCCTGCCCTATCACGTCAACTCGTTGCAGGGTTTCCTCCTCAAACAGTGCAATGATCCGAAGACCGCGAGAGTAGTTAAAGCCTGGCGGCGAATCGGGATCCTCTTCGTCGAATATCGCGTAAAACGCGCGCGCGTTACCGTTGGCGCGAAGCTCTGTTAGGGTCCGCGCACCTGTGCTCGTACTGTCGAAACGGGCAACCACCGAATCACCCGCTATCCAATCTACTTCGGTGCTCGTTGAATCAGTTCTCGCGGTTGCCCGCGCGTTGCCAAAGCCGCGCATTTCGGTCAATACCTGGTCTGGCAGGTCCACCGCCAACGAGTCGCCAGAGAGTGTGTAACTTTCCGACATGGCCCGCGGGCTGATCGAATCGCCCCATACCATTCCCGCCTGAATCTTGTCTTCAGCTATCGCGAATTCAATCGTATCACCGACTATTCTCCACTCTTCGCTCAGGCCTTCTGCTCGATCCTGCGCTTGAACCCAGTTCAGTTCGCTATCGACCATACGGTAGGCGATACTACTACCTCGGAGCGTGTAACCCACCGAGTCCTGTCCTATCGCCTCCGCGTGGCCTATCAAAACGCCGTCCTCAGAATCGAGGTTCAGTGTGGCGCTGTCGCCCGAGGCAGCAAACCCCTCCTGTTCGATCTCCACGTTACCGCCCGCCCAAGCATTACTGCTTCCAAGCAGCCGAACACGATCACCGACGATGACGGTCGGAGCTGATGAATCGGACTCCGAACGGTATTCCACGCGTGGCCGGCGGTCTGCAAATAGCTCCGCATGGTCGCTGTCTGGAGACGACGATCGCGTGTACACGAGATGTGGCCCCGTCAACACCGACCCGTTCTCCCTATTCACCAGGCGCACGCCTTCAAACGCTTCCAATCGGTCATCACTCTGATAGTACGATGCGCGGTCAGACGTTAGCTCAGAAATGCTGTCGCTAAAGGCCACATTACCCACGAAATCGGCCCTGCCAAGATGAGAACGCCACGCAACGCTGTCTGAATAGGTTTGCCAGACAATGACTCCGGCATTTTCGCTGCCCGGCTGTCCTACGCACGAGAACCAGGCGCCGCCAGAGGCAAATTGCAGTACTCGGCCCGGTGTCGTTTCAATGCGTCGTCCGACGGCGGAGCTGTCGAGGCGCGCCTGGCAGTCGGAATCGGTCTGTCCGTCAGTTGCGCTGCACAAGCAGATTGCGACAACGAATGCAACAAAGAAGCTCCGAGCTAACTGCACAGTCAGTTACCAGGCAGCGCGCTTGCGTCGCGAACGGTTCCGCTGCTGGGACGCACAGCGGTGACATTGCGGAAATCTGGATCGGCTGTGAAGCTCTCACCTTCGAGGTGCTCGTTTGGCGCATCGAAAACAAACGCACAAGGTCCGGAGATCATGTCGTTCGCGTCGGTATACTCTAAGGCACAGGTCGTGAGGCGCCGGTTGTCTGGCGTGACTGCCACAACGCTGTCCCTCGCCTCCATGTCGCCGGTTCGCCAGTCGTACGTACCTCGAAGAGATGTCAGCGTAGATCTCAGAGCCCCCTGCGGAGATCGAAACTCGACGCGAAGGTTGTACAGCTCCCATGCTTCCTGGTCCGCATAATGAAATGCTGAGTCGGCTTCGAGTTGGGCTCTCTTGACCCCGTCTACTGTGTAATGGTTGGTAAATCCGTATGCTACCTGATCGGCTGAATCGGCCATGAGTGATTCGGTCGTCGGAGATCCATCACCGGAACACGCCGTTACCACAACAGAAACGAAAGCGGCCAATGCCACCGGGGCTAGTAGATGTCTCCGCGGTAAAAACTTGGCTCTAGACATCTGGTGTCTCCGGTGGTGAGTATTCGCGGCTAACCACATAATGATTGACCACATTGTCCCATTCACCTCTCGCTTTCAGCAATGCCTCGGCAAATTCTCGCACCGCTCCGTCGCCACCCGATCGCTCGGTCAAAAACTTAGCAATCTCTCTGACCTCTCGTACCGCGTTCCCGACTCCGACTGGCAACGCAACGAGTTTCATTACAGCAACGTCCGGAATGTCATCTCCCACGAACGCCACTTCATCGAGTTTTACACCCAACCGCTCTAATAATGCCTTGAATGGTGCGATTTTCCGAGCATCGGCTACCTGAATTACCTCCTCGATACCAAGTTCCCTAGCACGAATCGATGTGGCTTCGGAGATCCGGCCGCTCACGATCGCTATGGTTATCCCCGTTGCCATCAACAGCTTGATTCCGACTGAATCCTGAGTGCTGAACTTCTTCATTTCGATGCGCTCGGTCCCAGCCACGCCCATATATACGCCTGCGTCAGTCATGACTCCGTCCAGGTCAAACGCCACTACTCGTATGCGCCTGGCAAGTTTAGGGTCAATGGTCATTGCCGCGTTGCTCGTGCGTTGTGCCATACATCGAGCGTCCTTTCAATCAGCTCGTCCAACTCGTCGAGGGGGATCATTGTAGCGCTATCCGATGGAGCCGTCTCCGGCGAAGGATGTGTCTCCAAGTAGAAGCCGTCGGCGCCAGCCGCCGCCGCCGCCGCGATGAGATCTGCGCAATACTCCCGGTTGCCTCCACTGCTGCCTTCCGATCCTAGACCTGGTCGCTGAAGTGAATGTGTGGCGTCGAACAGTACAGGGGCGCCGGTAGTTTCACGTAGACGTCGGAAATTTCGCATATCCACGACCAAGTCTCCGTACCCGAAGAAGGATCCGCGCTCTGTAACGGCAACGTCAACCTCTCCGGCATTGCGGACTTTTGCCACTGCTCCGGACATCGATTCGGCGGACATCCACTGCCCCTTCTTGATGTTGACCGCCCGGTCAGTTGCACCCACCGCTCTTAATAGGTCGGTTTGGCGACAGAGAAATGCCGGGACCTGCAGAGCGTCGACAACAACGGCTGCAGGTTCTGCTTGCCAGGCTTCGTGCACATCGGTTAGCAAAGGTATGCCCAGTTCCCTCTTGATGCGGTCCAACAACCCCAATCCTCGGTCGATTCCTGGCCCGCGCGCGGACTCCGCGTTCGATCGGTTGGCTTTGTCAAAGCTAGCCTTGAACACGACGCTGAGTGTGTGTCTTTGAGCGACCTCGAGCAGGTGCTCGGCGATCGTGAGATTCGTCGAATGGTCCTCTAGCGCACAAGGACCGGCAACCAACACCGGGGCCGGAGCCCAAAGCGACACGTTCTTACCTCCCCACTTTGGCCTTGTGCTCGTTCGCGGCTCCTATAAAGCTCGAGAACAGCGGGTGCGGTCGCATCGGTCGCGACTTCAGTTCAGGGTGAAACTGGCAGCTGATGAACCAGGGATGGTCAGGAAGTTCGATCATCTCAACGAGCGATTTGTCAGGTGATAAGCCCACTAGCCGCATACCATTCTGCTGCAGGATGTCACGGTACTTGTTGTTGACCTCGTACCTGTGGCGATGCCGCTCGCTCACCTGGTTGAAACCATAAATGGCCGAGGAACGAGAACCTTTGGCCAACTCACATGGGTATGCCCCCAGCCGCATCGTGCCGCCATAATCGTCAACATCGCGCTGCGATTCCATCAATGAGATAACTGGGTGCTCGCAGTCTTTAGCGAACTCGCTGGAGTTGGCGTCTGCCAGGTCGCAGACATTCCGCGAAAACTCGATCATCGCGGTCTGGAGGCCAAGACAGATGCCAAAGAACGGTAGGTCGTGTTCCCTCGCATGTCTCACTGCCTCCACCATTCCTTCCACACCGCGGATGCCAAAGCCCCCAGGCACCAGGAGGCCGTCAAAATCGGCGAGCAGTTCCGCTGAACTGTCGGCGTCCGTGAAGTCGTCGCTCTGGAGCCACTCGATTTCCACCCCGACGTCGTTGGCGATCCCACCGTGGATTAGTGCCTCCCTGACCGACGTGTAGGAATCGCCCATCGTGGTGTACTTGCCGACGATAGCGATTCGTACGTTACCGACGGGCTCCAGGATCCGTTTCACCATCTCGCGCCAATTTGTCAGGTCGGGTTCGCAACACTCGATCTTCAGCCTCTCGCAGATTCCCCGGTCGAGGCCTTGTTCGTGCATTTTCAGGGGAACTTCGTAGATGGTGGGAACATCTTTGTTTTCGATGACGTTCCCGAAGTCCACGTTACAGAACAACGCAATCTTCCTGCGGATTTCCTCAGACAACGGATACTCGGAACGGCACACCAGGATATCTGGCTGGATCCCGAGCTCCATCAGCTCACGCACCGAGTGTTGGGTCGGTTTGGTTTTTACCTCGCCGCTTGCACCTATGTACGGGAGCAGCGTGAGGTGAATGAAAAGCGCGTTGTCCCGACCGACTTCCTGCCGAAACTGCCGGCAGGCCTCTAGAAACGGCTGAGATTCGATGTCGCCGACCGTCCCGCCTATCTCGGTTAAAACAACGTCGTGTTCCGGCGCGAGGCGTTTGATGGCCACCTTGATCTCATCGGTGATATGTGGGATGACCTGAACGGTGCTGCCAAGGTATTCACCACGCCGTTCCTTCGTGATCACTGACAAGTATATCCTGCCGGTGGTCACATTGTTCACCTGAGAAAGTGACCGGTCTATGAACCTCTCGTAGTGGCCCAAGTCGAGGTCGGTTTCCGCCCCGTCGTCGGTTACGTAACACTCTCCATGTTGGAACGGCGACATGGTGCCTGGGTCAACGTTTATGTAGGGATCGAACTTCTGTATGGTGACCGAAAGCCCACGTTCGGCTAAGAGTCGGCCCAAAGATGCGGCGGCGATGCCCTTGCCAAGCCCGGAAACGACGCCACCCGTGATGAAAATGAATTTTGCGCTCATGCGCTTGTCCTAGTTGGTGCCAATGACTGTTGTGCGCTAGTGAGGTCTGTGGGAGTGTCGATACCGGCTTCCACAAATTCGTCCAAAACAGCGACTCCGATGGGAATCCCGTTCAGGAAGGGCCTCAACTGCTCGAGGCCTTCTTCAACCTCAGCCCGCGTTGGTGGAAGAGTAACCCACTCCAGCAGACCTGCACGTGTGTAGGCGTAAACGCCCAAATGAAGGTATACCCCCTTGGTTCCCACCGGTGGTTCAAAACGCCCCGGATACTCGCGCGAAAAAGACCGAGCCAATCCAGCGTCGTCCACGGCCACCTTAACTCGATTCCGATCCGACTCGTGCTGCTTTAACAGAAGGGCTGCAGCGGTACCGACCGAAACTCCGCCCTCGAGTTGTGCGAGCGCTCCGACCGCCGCCTGCTTGGGAAGGAAAAGCTGATCGCCCTGAATGTTGAGAATCCGCTCAAACTGCGAAAACTCAGGTCTCGAAACCACCTCAGCCACCCGTTCGGTACCTGAGTTGTGCTTTGCTGAGGTACGTACCGATCGAATACCAGCCTGAGCAACGGCTGCCTCGATTCGCGAGTCGTCGGTGGCCACGAGTACGTCCGAGTCGAGTCCGTACTCCAGGACTCTGCGCGACACCAACGTAATGAGCGGCGCATCGTTGATTTTGGAGAGAGGTTTTCCGGGAATTCGGGTCGAGCCGAACCGTGCCGGAATGACAATCAGGGGGTGCACGGCGAAAATTAACAAAACTTTCATCTAGAGTCAAAACGCGTGCCAGGCGGTAACGGGCAGGAAAGCTGAGTGCCGTAAAGTGTTGTTGTTATTGAATTTTACGTATACGTAATGAAGTTATACTCGAGGTGCTTAGTGCTGATCTGGCTGACACCAAGAAAAAAATCAGTCAGAAGCGCAGAGAGGGTCATTACCCCCGTGGGTGATACATCTTGTGTACTGTTCTCAAAAAATCACGATCCACATGGGTGTAGATCTGTGTTGTGGATAAGTCTGCATGTCCTAACATCTCTTGAACGGCGCGGAGATCCGCCCCGCCCTCCAACATATGGGTTGCGAAAGTGTGTCGAAGGGTGTGAGGACTGACCTTTTTTTTGATGTCCGCCCTGCCGGCGCACCGCTTGATTATGCCCCAGGCGCCTACACGGCTTAACGGTTGTCCGCGGGCGTTGAGAAAAAGGCGTCCCTCAGTGCGGCCCTTATCGAGCGTCGGGCGTACCTCGCGCGCATAAACTGCTGCCGCACCCATCGCTCGGCGCCCAATCGGCACCAGCCGCTCCTTTGAGCCCTTGCCGAACACTCTTACGAGGGCATCGTCGAACCAAACATCGTTCAACGCAAGTCCAATAAGTTCGGAAACCCGAACACCTGTTGCGTAGGCGACCTCCAGAAGTGCCCTATCTCGCCAGGCGAGCGGTTCGTCGGGGTTTGGTGCTGCTAGAAGTGCCTCTATTTCCTGAACACTCAGCACCTCGGGGAGAGTGCTCCAGGTTTTCGGCGTCTCGAGCTGACCACTTGGGTCGGTGGACAAGTGACCTTCGCCGATCAAAAACCGGAAATAAGTTCGAATCGCCGAGATCCCACGACGAATGCTGGTCGCTGCTAATCCTAGGTCCTTGAGTTCGTAGACGTGATCGCGTAATAGCTCTGGAGTCACTTCGGCGGGAGATCTTTTGGCACGGGAAACCGAATAGGCGGCGAGTCTCCTGACGTCGCGGAGGTAGTTTTCGACCGTGTGGGGGCTGTTGCCAGCCTCTAGCCCGAGATAGTCTTCGAATGCCTCGATCCAGAAATCGCGGTCTATCTTCTGCGTTTTGCTTGGGTTGATCGTCACGATGAATGATCCTGGGGTCCTTTGGTAGTCTTTCGGCGCATTCTGAATACAAAATAGGCGCCAACTACGACGACGATCACCCCAAGAGCCCAGAGGCCCACCCAGTTCATCCGCGAAACGAGTGTCGCCACGTCATCGAGTCTAGGAATTAGATTCGCCGCGATAAAGGTCAACGTTCCGTACCAGATCCCCGATGCCAAGATCATTGGCGCCAGGACTCGTACGCTTTTGAGCCCGGCGACTCCGGCGAACGGTGGAATCACGGCCCTTGCACCGGGAACGAAGCGACTCAAGAAAATTCCCCAAGTGCCGTGGCGGTCGTAGAGGCGCTCAATCCGAGCCATTGCCTCGGGTTTGAGCAGCCGTTTCCCCATTTGTCCCGTGAAGAAAGACCTCCCAACCGTTCTCGCGGCCAGGTATACAATGGCAGCAGATCCTACGTTTGCGGCCCAAGTGACCCCAAATACTGCCCAAGCTGAGACTACTCCGGTGTTGGACAAGAAGGCGCCTAGCGCTACAGCGGTATCGGCCGGAATTGGTGGAAAAACATTCTCGGAGCTCGCCAGAATGCCGATCAGCGTATATACCAGCGAGGGAGGGAACGTGGGAAGCAGTTGAAGCAGCTGCTCGAGCAGGTTACGCGCCTCCCACCGAAGCGATAGCGAACACCATGATGCCCTTTCCTCGGCCAACCGAGTCCATCTTCTCGTTGGTCTTAGCCTTTACGGACACGCTGTTTACGGCCAGGCCCAATGTACGAGCGATGTTTTCCCGTATTTCTTCGACGTAGGGGGCCAATTTGGGTTTCTCGAGCACGACAGTGACGTCCACATTCACTATACTGTAAGAGGCAGCCACAAGCCTGTGTTTCACATCAGACAGCATCAGAAGCGAGTCGGCGTTCTTCCAGCGTTTGTCGGTATTGGGGAATAGCGTGCCTATGTCACCCATGGCTGCGGCACCGAGCAGAGCATCCGTTAACGCGTGTGCGATCGCATCCCCGTCTGAGTGTCCCTTGAGGCCGGTATCGTTCTCGATCTCCACCCCGCCGAGAATCAAAGGCCTTTTGGCTCCGAAAACGTGCGAGTCGTAGCCAATTCCAAAGCGTTGTCTCATGGTGCTGATGATAGGCTAACAGACATGCGGGCGAAACCCTATATACTCGGTTCTCTTAATCGGTGCCGAGAATCCTCAATGCCAGCAACGCCGCATTCTTGGCGTTTCCGATGCCAACCGTGGCGACCGGACAGCCTGGTGGCAGTTGTGTCATGGCGTAAAGGGCATCAACCCCGTGAAGTGGGCCCACATCCAGGGGCAGGCCTACGACGGGAACATCTGTAAGGGCTGCCACTGCACCTGGTAGCGCCGCGGCAAGACCGGCACCTGCGATGATCACGCGGTAACCTTTCGACCTGGCTTCCTTGGCGATTTGAGCGGTCTTATCTGGATCGCGATGAGCTGAGGAGACAACGAAATCGTATGCTACTCCGGCCTCATCGAGCACCTTGAATGCAGATTCTACTCGTGCCTCGTCGCTTTGCGAACCAACTATGACCAACACTTTTGTATCACTCATAACGATCCTATCCTTCGAATCTCCGCACGGCGAGCGAAACATTGTGTCCGCCAAAACCGAACGAATTCGTTAGCGACACGGATACGTCGCGCTCGACCGCCTTGTTGGGGGCGTAGTCGAGGTCGCAGAGCGGATCGGGATTGTCATTGTTGATTGTTGGAGGGATGATTCCGTTCTTCATGACAAGTATACAAACCGTGAATTCCAGCCCACCTGCCGCGCCCAACAAATGTCCGGTCATGGATTTCGTGGAGTTCATAACAAGCTTGCCGGCGTGGTCTCCGAACAACTCTTTGACAGCCACGGTCTCAGCGATGTCGCCATGAGGGGTTGCAGTGCCGTGTGAATTGATGTATTCGACATCAGTTGGAGCAAGGTCAGCGTCTGCGAGACAGACTTCCATGGCTCGCCTCGCACCTTCCCCACCCTCGGGCGGCTGCGTCATGTGGAACGCATCGGCACTCATACCGTAGCCAATGATCTCGCCGTGGATGGTGGCGCCACGGTCGAGTGCGCTCTCCAGATGCTCCAATATCAACACGCTCGCACCATCGCCCATGACAAAGCCATCTCTGTCGGCATCGAACGGCCTCGAGGCTTTCTCGGGTTCGTCGTTTCGGGTTGAAAGCGCCTTCATATTGGAAAAGCCGGCTATTGAGAGAGGTGTGACCGCCGCTTCCGCTCCACCCGTGACCATGATCTCCGCAGAGCCGTTCTGAATCAGGCGATATGCTTCACCGAGTGCGTGGGCTGACGAAGCACAAGCTGACACCGTGCAGTAGTTCGGCCCTTTTGCACCGGTACGGATCGATATGAGGCCCGATGCCATGTCTGGAATGAACATTGGGATGAAGAAGGGAGATACCCGCCTTGGTCCCTTCTGGAGGTACAACGTGCATTGTTCCTCGAAGGTCCAGATGCCGCCAATGCCACTCCCAATCAAAACACCGGTTTTCTCAGGCGTTGGCAGACCATCGCCGATCCCCGCATCGGCCATTGCCTGTTCTGCGGCAGCAATGGCGTATTGAGCGAAAAGGTCGGCGCGTTTCGCTTCCTTTCGATCCATGTATTCTGTTGGATCAAAGTCCTTCACTTCGCACGCAAACCTAACGTCCATATCCACGGGATCAAACCGCTGGATCGGGGCAGCGCCGGACCGTCCGGCGACCAGCCCTTCCCAGGTGTCCTCAACCGTCCTACCGAGTGGGGAAATCAGTCCCATCCCGGTGACCACGACTCTTCTGCCCAAGAGCCTACGACCCTATCTTGTCGTGCAAGTACTTCAGGGCATCTCCAACGGTGCGGAGCTTTTCGGCCTCTTCATCAGGAATGTCTACATCGAATTCCTTCTCGAATGCCATGACGAGCTCAACAGTATCCAGACTGTCGGCTCCCAGATCTTCCATGAAGCTCGCGTCGTTAACGACCTTTTCGCGCTCAACACCAAGTTCTTCTACTATGATGTTGATCACCTTGTCATCGAGTTCGCTCATTCTTTCCTCTTCGACTGAGTGGAATCACATTACCATTCCGCCATCCACCACAAGCACCTGGCCTGTAATGTAGCTGGCGAAGTCCGAAGCCAAAAACAGAACCGCGCCCGCGACATCGTCTACATCACCCAGTCGCTTCAGCGGTATGTTATCCATGAGTGCAGTCTTAGCCGCCTCAGGTAGTTGCCGCGTCATTTCCGTGTCAATGAATCCCGGCGCCACCGCGTTGACCAACACGTTCCGCGACGCCAGCTCTTTGGCCACAGCTTTTGTGAGGCCGATAATTCCCGCTTTGGAGGATGCGTAGTTCGCCTGACCCGGGTTTCCAACGATTCCTACCACGCTGGCCACGTTGATGATCCGGCCCGATCTACGCTTCATCATCTTCTGGCCCACTAGCTTGGTCGCGAGAAACGGCCCTTTCAGATTCACGTCGATGACGAGATCCCAGTCATCTTCACTCATCCTTATGAGCAATCCATCGCGAGTGAGGCCTGCATTGTTGACCAAGATGTCGATTGGGCCAAGTTGCGATTCAGCCTCGGCTAATGCGGTACCAATCTGCTCGGCGTTTGAAACATCTGCCCCCAGCCCCACGCTATTCCCGGTGCCCCTCAGGCCCTTTGCCGCTTCGATTGCCCCTGCCTCGTCTATGTCAATGACCGCTACCCGGGCCCCAGCATCATTGAGCCTGGCAGCGATTGCTTGGCCTATGCCACGTGATCCACCGGTAACGACTGCTACCTTCTCTTCCAACCCGATCATTCAGCCTCCTCCAGGAACGCGCGCAAATCCTCGGTCGTTCCCAGACTCACAAATGGGGCGCCAGCAACAATTCGTTTCGCCAATCCAGACAGTACCTTGCCTGGCCCAACCTCCACAAACCGGATTTGCTCGCCACATACTTCAGCGGCTCGCACCATTGACGCGACCCAACGAACTGGTGCCGTGAGCTGCTCATCTAGGCGTTGTCGAGCCGTCTCTGCGTCAGTTACGGTCTCCGCCGTAGCGTTGGCGATAACGGGAAACTCAGGGTCGGAAAAGGATACTGCATTTAGCTCGGTGTGCAAACCGGCCTGTGCAGGCGCCATTAGAGGTGAGTGGAATGCTCCGCTTACCTTGAGTGGCATTACACGTCTCGCACCCGCCTCTTTGCACTTGGTGCCAGCCAGCTCAACTTGATGCGGATCGCCCGAGATGACTGTTTGGTCTGGTGCGTTTATGTTTGCGGCAACCACCACCCCGTCTTCTCCAGAGCATTCCGAGCACAAGGTTTCGACCTGTTCGGAGTCCAATCCGAGTACTGCCGTCATTGTGCCGGGTCGGTTCTTGCCTGCCTCGAGCATCAGCTCTCCACGGCGACGCACGATTGACGCAGCATCCACGATTCCGAGAGAGCCTGCCACCACGTAGGCGCTGTACTCACCCAGAGAGTGACCTGCCCCCGCTGCTGGAACGAGGGCATCGCCCAGTACGGCGCATGCGGCCAGGGTATGCGCCAATATTGCAGGCTGGGCGTTATGTGTTAGCGTTAGCTCCTCTTCCGGGCCTTCCCACATGATTCGCGTGAGTGGCACCCCTAGGGCGTCGTCAATCTGCTCGAATACGCTACGCGCCTCAGGAAAATCTTTCGCAAGATCTTCTCCCATCCCGACTCGTTGCGCTCCCTGTCCGGGACAAAGCAGAACCGTGTTCACCACCGCACCGCCATACTCGCCCAAGTGAATCCTCCCCCGAATGCGACCAAAAGAACCAAGGTGCCTTTCTTGATCTTCCCAGAACGCACACACTCATCAAATGCGATAGGAATCGACGCTGCGGATGTGTTGCCGTAACGGTCGATGTTCACGTATACCTTCTCCCGTGGAATACCCGCGTGTTTCGCAGTGGCTTCGATGATTCGAATGTTGGCCTGATGCGGAATCAAGATATCGACGTCGTCTCCGGTGAGTCCGGCGCGTTTGAGCGCTATGTCACAGGCTTCGGCCATCGAGAGAACCGCTGATTTGAAGACTTCCCTGCCAGCCATCTTGATGTAGTAGCTTCGATCCTGAAGTAGTTGCTCGTCAGGCGGGTGAATGCCTCCGCCGCCAGGTCGGAACAGCAACTCGCCCAACGTTCCGTCCGACTTGAGATACCTCGAGAGAATTCCCCGCTTGCCCTTCTTTGAAGGCCGGACGAGCGTTGCTCCAGCACCGTCACCAAACAGAATACATGTGCCTCGGTCGGAGTAATCTGTTATGCGCGAGAGACGTTCTCCGCCGACCACGAGGATATTCTCGGCAGTCTCGGCCAGCACCATTCCTTCGGCTACAGATAGAGCATAGAGATACCCGCTACAACCTGCAGCAATATCGAAAGCGGCCGCATTCACCGCTCCTAATTCGGCTTGGAGGTCACATGCCGTTGAGGGGAGCAGGCGGTCTGGACTCGCAGTGGCAAGGATGATTGCATCGACGTCCGATGGTTTGAGACGCACGGTTTCAAGAACCTGCTCACACGCAACCCTGCTCAAGCTGGCGACCGTCTCGCTGTCGTCGGAAATGTGGCGTTCGCGTATCCCCGTACGCTCTTGAATCCATTCGTCAGACGTATCCACCATGCCTTCGAAGTCCGCATTGGTGAGCACCTTTTCGGGCGTGCAACGTCCGGTGCCGACGAGTTCGACCATCGGGCGTTTCGTCATACTACACCGCGGGCCAACTCTGCCCCGACAAACTCGCTCAATTGACGCTCGACGGACTGAATCGCAACACTGATTGCGTTCTTCACTGCGAATGCCGAAGAACGACCATGACAGACTACGGACACTCCCTTGACTCCTAGCAGAGGCGCTCCACCGGTTTCGGAATGATCGAGTGCTCCTTTCACCCTGGATAGTACCTCGGGACTCAATGAGTCCGTATCCACTTCCTGGTCCAAGATCCCCAGGAACATGCGCGCCACAGACTCGGCGAATTTCAGGATCACATTTCCAACGAAACCGTCGCAGACGATGACATCGCATTCCCCATCGAGTATCTCGTCACCCTCCACGTTTCCGACGAATCGCAGGCCTGGGTCTTCGGTTAGCATCTCGAATGCTTCACGTACCGCCTGGCCACCCTTTTCCTCTTCTTCACCGATGTTCAACAGGCCGATCGCGGGGTCATCTCGGTTCAGAACGACCCGTGCGAAGACTGCTCCGAGATGCGCGAATCCATGCAGCTCCCGTTGTCCACAATCGATGTTGGCGCCAGCATCCAAAACGAGAACTGGCTTCTTCACCGTCGGGAACACGGTAGCTATGGCTGGGCGTTTGATTCCGGGATAGAGACCGAGAAGAAGAGTGCTCGCCGCCATCGTGGCCCCGGTGTTCCCAGCCGAGACAAAGGCATCGGCCTGTCCCTCTTTCTGCAACTCGAGGCCGATCCTAATCGACGATTTGCGTTTTCCCCTGACCGCGGCCAGAGGTTTCTCGTCCATCTCGATGGTTTCGGGTGCGTCGACGACACGCAGCCTGCCCCTGGGAACATCGTGTTCCGCCAGCGCTGCCTCGACAGCGTCTTCTCGGCCGACTAAGATCACTTCGCATGAAGACGGAAGGTCCTTCAGCGCCGCGATCGCTCCGCCCACGGGAACACTTGGTGCGAAGTCTCCACCCATCGCGTCAAGCGCGATCCGCACCACTACTAGGCTTCCTCAACCTCGATGCGTTTCTCTCCCCCATAGTACCCACATGTCGGGCACACTCTATGCGGACGCCGCGGGTCTCCACACCGCTCGCATGGCTGCACCGCGACTGCTGGTGCGCGATGATGCGTCCTGCGTTTGCGTCTGCGGCTCTTTGAGGTCCTGCGTTTTGGAACTGCCATCATTTCCTTCCTTCTTCATGTTGAGCGGCCTTGAGTGCTTCGAGTACCGCCCAACGTTGGTCAGGCTCCGGCCTACACGTGCACGATCCGGTATTCAGCTCTGTTCCGCACCCGGCACAGATTCCCCGGCATTCATCAGTGCAGAGCACGTAATCGGGTACAGACAGGATTAGCTCTTCCCGAACCGCGTCACCTGGATCGATTTCCATTGCTTTTGGCGGAATGACATAGGAAGCTGGATCTTCTGCCTCATCTTCTTCCGTGAACAGCACCTCAAGGGGGTGCTCCAGGTCGACAGAAACCGGCGTCAAACACCTTCGACACGGGCTCTGCACCTGCGTCTCGAGCCGGCCGTGCCAATAGTAACGCCCACCGCCGGCTTCCATGAGCCGGCCGTGCAGCCGAACATCCCTCGACAGCTGAAACTCCAAACCATCGAACAGTGAATCATTTGCACTCACCGTCTGGACCATATCAATAGGTCCGTGGCGAAGTGCACCAAGGTCAATCCGCAACATAGCCGATAAATCTATCTGACCCCTAGCCTTTGGGTCAACGAACGATTTACCTCGAGAGTCGCTTCAATTCCGCAGCTGAAAAAAAGAAAACAATCTCAGATTGCGCATTGATTGTGGAATCAGAGGCATGGATGACGTTACGCTCCTTAGATTCAGCGTAGAGCTTCCGGATGGTTCCCTCTGCAGCCTCGGCCGGGTCAGTGGCTCCAACCACTTCCCTCAAGTACTCGACAGCGCATTCGTGTTCTAAAACGAGTGGCATGCATGGCCCGGAAGTCATATATGCCACCAGCGAGTCATAGAAAGGACGCTCCTTGTGTACCTGATAAAATGCCTCGGCCTCGGCTTGTGTGAGCATGGTCGTACGAGCAGCCACGATGCGGAAGCCGGCGTCCTCGAGATGGGACAGGATCTTGCCGGTCAGGTTTGAGCCAATCGCGTCTGGTTTGAGGATCGCCAGGGTTTGCATTGATGCCTCGTTCTCATGCGTCACCTATTCCACATCAACATGGGATAGTACACCACCGTGAAATACGGAGTGGAGGGACGCTCTTGGTGTTGTATGTGATTCTAGGTTAACGCCCGAATAGGCAACGCACCATGTCGCCTCGGGTTAGAAAACCGACGAGCCTTCCGTCGCGCACTACGGGGAAACGGTCGATGTTCCTGCTCAGCATCATTGTAGCGACCTCACCGATAGTCTGACCTTCAGAGATGCAGAGTACGCTTCGATCCATCACTTCCCGCACCATCAGCTCGTTGGGGTCTTGCTGCTCGGGTCCACCGTTCTCTTCGGACGTCGACTCGTCCCCAGTCATCCTCTTGACGTGGATGGGCAATAGATGGCGAAGTAGCTCGCGTTGTCCAACCATTCCGAGAACCTCTCCGGTCTCCGACAGCACCGGGAGGGCCGGGACACTGGCTGTCGCCATGAGCCGTGCCGCCTCTCGCAGTTTGGTGTCGGGAGCTACGTACAATCGCCGATGAACCATCACGTCTCGGACCGCGAGGTAGTCACGAAGTTCGATCTCGGTGAGCGGTTCGATCGCAGTGACATCTTCGGGGCTTTCGGCACCGAGCAGCTTTTCCACGATCTCTTCGCGACCGAGCGCGTTGGAGAAAGCACTCACAGTTCGCAGAAACCGCGATGTTTCACTAGGTGGGGCTGTAACCAGCAAGACTATTCTGGCCTGCTTTGACGGATCGTGCTGACGATGCAGCGGTTTTGGCGCAATCCCCATACCGACAGTGAGACGAGGCACAGCATCAGTGCGGAAGTATAGGAGGAACGCCTGACGGATGGTGACGACATCTCGAGGGAGAGTGTCACTAACCAGTTCCTCGAACCGCAACGGATCGTCTACTGTGCCTGCGGCCTGCATCGCCGTAACGAGCTCAGCTATTGCTTCACTGAGAGTCTCTCCCCCGATCGGCACCAAAATCCGATCAGGGGCAAGGAGATCTAGTAGCTTCACGTTCTCAAAGCTTCTCTTCCAGCAACTGGACAACCTCGGCTGGGCGTTTCATTACGCCGATTCCGGCAGCCGACAGAGCTTCCATCTTTTCTGCAGCCGTTCCTGACGAACCAGAGATGATCGCGCCGGCGTGGCCCATTCGGCGGCCCGGAGGCGCAGTCTGGCCCGCGATGAAGCTTACGACCGGTTTTGTGACATTGTCCTTGATGTATTGAGCAGCTTCCTGCTCCGCCGTCCCGCCGATTTCACCGATCATGACGATCGATCCGGTGTCTGGATCGTCCTGGAATGCTTCTAGGCAATCTATGAAGTTGGTGCCGATAATCGGGTCACCACCAATGCCAATGCACGTAGACTGGCCGTGACCGTTGGTCGTCAGCTGGTGAATGATCTCGTACGTCAAGGTACCGCTGCGCGATACCACACCAACCGAGCCTTCTTTGCAGATGACACCAGGTACGATGCCGACTTTCGACTGTCCGGGCGAGATCAACCCCGGGCAATTGGGGCCAATTAACCTTGCGCCGCATTGCTTGACGAATGGAGCCACACCGGTCATGTCCAATACCGGCACACCCTCGGAAATACAGACGATCAGCTCTATGCCCGCGTCGGCGGCTTCGTAGATGGCATCCGCCGCAAACTTGGCAGGAACGAAGATCACCGAAGTGTTTGCACCGGCCTCTGCGACGGCATCCGCCACGGTGTTAAAGATTGGCGCCGAACCCTCGAATATCTGGCCACCCTTGCCTGGCGTCACTCCTGCAACCACGTTCGTGCCGTATTCGATTGCCTGCTTCGTGTGAAACGACCCGTCACGCCCAGTGATGCCCTGCACCACGAGCTTAGTGTCTTCATTGATGAATATGCTCACGCTGCCTCCTGCGCGAGTTTGACGGCCTGCTGCACCGCCTCGTCCATGTCGGTGAGAGCCTCAAAACCGGCGCCCTTGAGTATGTCTAACGCGATCTCCTCGTTGGTTCCGGTGAGCCTGATTACGATAGGAATCTCGACGTTGATCTCTTGCAGTGCGGTGACGATACCGTTGGCCACGTCGTCACAGCGTGTGATTCCGCCGAAGATATTGAAGAGAATCGCCTTCACGTTCTTGTCACTGGTGATGATCTTCATCGCAGCAACAACCTTTTCGGGATTCGAACTTCCGCCGATATCCAGGAAGTTGGCGGGCTCGCCACCGAAGAACTTCACAACGTCCATGGTCGCCATGGCCAGGCCAGCGCCGTTCACGCAGCATCCGACATTGCCATCGAGCCTGATGAAGGTGAGGCCGGCGTCACGAGCTTCGATCTCTGATTGGACTTCAGCGGAAGCGTCGCGCAGCGCTTCGATATTCGGTTTGCGCTCCAACTCGTTGTCGTCGATGCCGATCTTGGCGTCGATGGCCAGGACCTCGCCGTCTTTCGTGGTGATGAGCGGATTGATCTCCGCAAGTGAGGCACCAGCATTTATGAACGCCGTATACAGCTTCCGCATGATCGATGCTGCTTGACGAACTTGTTTTACGTCATCGTACAGCTTGAACGCCAAACCCATCGCTTGGTGCGCGAGCAGCCCCATGTGGGGGTCGATGGCCTGCTTGAAGATCTTCTCGGGTGTTTTTGCTGCGACTTCCTCGATGTCTACGCCACCGGCTGGGCTCACCATCATCACCGCACGCTCGGAGGCGCGATCGACTATTACGCCAACGTAGCTCTCAGTCGCGATGTCAACCGCCGGAACCACCAGCACCTTTTCTACGGTTAGACCTTTGATCTCCATGCCGAGTATGGCCTCCGCATGGGCTCGCGCCTCTGCAGCGTCCTTCGCCAGCTTTACACCGCCGGCTTTCCCGCGGCCGCCGGCGTGAACCTGGGCTTTTACCACCACGGTGGTGCCCAGCCGCTTCGCGATGGCCTCGACCTCATCAGGAGTCGTCGCAACATCGCCGTCTGGGACGGGAATGCCGGCGTCCTTGAGAAGGCCGCGCGCCTGGTATTCATGCAAGTTCACTTCATTTCTCCCCTATGATCGTAGTTCCGGTCTCACCGCGAATGGCGTCAGGTCCCAGCGCCAGCTCCGTGATGATCGCTCGTTTCCCCCCACCCCGTACAAAGTTCACACCGGCCTGGACCTTTGGCTTCATGCTACCTACTCCCAACTGACCGCTGGCCAGGAGCCGTTCTGCCTCTTTCAATGTGAGTCGGTCTATTCTCTTGGCGCTATCGGTACCCCAACCTTCGTAAACGCCGTCGACGTCTGTCAAAATGAGCAATACGTCAGCGTTCAGCCTGCTACCAATTATCGCAGCAGTACGGTCTTTGTCCACCACTGCGTCGATTCCTTCCAACCTACCGTTTTCATCGAGGTATACTGGTGGCCCGCCTCCCCCAGCTGCGATTACGATTTTGCCTGCCTCCACGAGCTGTCTTACGGACGGAGATTCGGCGATGCCAGTGGGCTCAGGGCTGGGGACCAGCCGACGAACCCTATTTGATCCGTCCACACCTGTGATCGTACCTCGACTATTGAGCCGTTCTGCCGTCTCTGGAGTCAGCGCGTGGCCGATAGGCTTAGTCGCCTGCGATAGGCGAGGATCATCCTTACTGACTATTGTTTGAGTGATGACAGTTAGGACCTCTCGAGCTATATCCGCTTTTGTCAAGGCGTTTTGAAGTGATTGTTGAATCATATACCCGATCCAACCTGCCGTGGCAGCAACGAGCACGCCGAGCGGCAACGGACTGACCTTGTCGAACGCTACCTCGTTTCGTACGAGTTCGTCGCCCACTTGCGGTCCGTTTCCGTGGACAATTGCTATTCGCCATCCGTCTCGCGCCAATGCCACGACCACTCCGAGCGACTCACGAGTATGATGGAACTGGTCGTGTATCGTTGCGCGTTGACCTGCGGGTGACAACGCGTTTCCGCCGAGCGCGACAACGATGGTCCCGGGACAGTCTGTGCTGTTGGTCATTCGATCAATCCAACTTCACTCCGCGCTCGCGCAGCCAGCTCTCGACTTCCTCACGGTACGAAGCGAGGAGCTTTTCAGAAGAAGCCTCGAAACGCATGACCAGTACGGGTTGAGTATTGGAAGACCGGATCAGCCCCCATCCTTCCGGGAATGATATCCGAATACCGTCCAGTGTCAGCGCCTCGTATAATTTCGAGAAATGTGCAGCGGCTTCTTCCACGATCGTGAACTTGACTTCCTCCGGGCACTCAACCCGGATCTCGGGAGTCGCGAAGGTCTCCGGTAGATCTGCGAGCAGCGCAGAAAGTGGTCCACCTTTGCGGGCCATGTACGCCAACAAGCGGGCGGCGGCGAACATTGCGTCGTCGAACCCGTAATAGTCTCCAGCGAAGAACATGTGCCCGCTCATCTCACCTGCGAGCGGTGCGTTCATTTCCGCCATCTTCGCTTTGATCAGTGAGTGACCAGTCTTCCAGATCACTGGTTCCAATCCCGCCTCGTGTAGCTTCTCCGCCAGGATATCGGAGCACTTGACGTCGAAGATGACTGGCCTGCCCGTGATGCCGCGATCGGCCAGGTCTCTGCCAAACAAGAGCAGCAGTTGATCGCCGAACACGACGTTGCCGTCTTCGTCGACGGCGCCTATCCGGTCTGCGTCGCCGTCAAAAGCTATTCCCAGTTGTGCCCCCGTGCGCCGAACCGTCTCCCGGAGGTCCACTAGGTTTTCAACGACAGTCGGATCGGGGTGGTGGTTTGGGAACGATCCGTCCGATTCGCAGAAAAGCGGTATTACCTCTGCGCCGATCCTCGTGAGGATCGATTCCGCGCACAGACTCCCCACGCCGTTACCGCAGTCGACCACCACCTTCACAGGCTGCGCAATGGGACCGTTTCTCGATACGATCGCATCTGCATACCGGCTGAGAACGGAGTCGTCGCCCTCGATGGTGCCGTGCCCCGAGTCGAGCTCGTTTTCTTCGATCAGCTGGCGTAGATGCTGTATGGCTTCACCGTGCAACGTCTCCCCAGCCATCAGCATCTTGAATCCATTGAACTCAGGAGGGTTGTGCGAGCCCGTGATCTGCACGCCACCGTCTACATCCAATTCCTCCACGGCGAGGTACAGAGCGGGCGTCGGTAGCATGCCGACATCGACGGCGGTTCCGCCTGCTGCCGCCACGCCGTCACGCATGGCACGTGAAAGAAGATCGCCCGACGGTCGGTTGTCATAAGCAACGGCCACTCGGGGATCGCGTCCCAGCTTGGAGCGGCCGACGGTCGTCAGTGCCCGACCGACCGCATGCGCGACCTGAGGCGTCAGTTCATCTCCCACGACGCCGCGGATATCGTATTGTCGAAAAATCACTGCAGGTACGTCCATCATTTACCTCGGAGAAAGGCTGAGGTGGCCGCCGATCTGGCGAGCAATCAGTCCGTGAAGACCTGCGTTGGTGCGGGTTGGAGGCCGTCCGCCCCGTCCCTGGCCAGGTCCATAGCCCTGTTGGGCCACACGCCGAACAGTAACAGGAGAACGGTGACAAAGGTGACGACCAATCTTGCAGGGCCGACGATGCGCAAACCGCCGTGAGCGTCGTCAGATGCGGCCGGCTTCATATACATGACCATGACAACTGGCAGGTAAAAGCCTGCGGACACGACGCTGGCCAACACTAGAACGACCGCAAGTAGCAACTGGTCGGATTGGACAATTGACGAGAGTATGTACCACTTGCCGATAAAACCAGCGGTCCCTGGGAATCCCAGCAATGACAGCATGAAGACCGTCATCGCGAACGCCACCCACGGGCGTTGCGACGCCAGGCCACTCAAGTCGTCGATGCGCACATCTCTCTCACCGTCTCGCCCGGCAGCCGCGAGCACTGCGAATGCGCCGATAGTCATGAGCGTGTACGCTGTGATATAAAACAAGAATGCCGCCGCACCCATCTCACCACCGCTCGAAACGGCGACGAGCAGGTACCCGGCATGCCCAATGGAGCTGTAAGCGAGCATCCTCTTCAGCTGTGTCTGTGCGAGCGCAATGAGGTTGCCGCCAAACATGGTGATCACAGACATCCACCAGACAACCGTGTGCCAAGCAATGTCGCTTGCACCAAGCGAGTGCACCAGAATTCGAATCAATGCGGCAAAACCGGCGGCCTTGACCGCAGTCGCCATGTAAGCAGTTACTGGGGTTGGTGAGCCGTCATAAACGTCGGGTGCCCACATATGGAATGGCACCGCACCCACTTTGAAGCCGAATCCGATCAGTAACAGTCCAGTACCGACCAGGAGCATGGTATTCGACTGCAATCCGAGTTCGACTATCCGGAGATGAATATGCGTCAGGTTGGTGGTACCTGTGGCTCCGTAGACCAGCGCGACACCATAGAGGAAGAACCCGGACGCAAACGCACCCAGAAGGAAGTACTTGATCGCCGCTTCAGCGGAGAAAACGCTGCGTCGGTTGATTCCGGCGAGGACATATACCGAAATGGACATCAACTCGAGTCCGACGAAGATGACGATCAGATCGGTCCCGCCGCCCATGACCAGCATTCCCACGGTTGCAAGCAGCAGCAATACGTAGTACTCTGGGACCCAAATTCGCTCCCTGCCCAAATATCCCTGCGATAGAAGTACGGCGAGTATCGCTCCCAAAAGGAAGATCGAAGCGGTCGCATATCTATAACCGTCGAGGGCGATCATTGTCGCGATGCTCTCTGAGTGTGCTCCCCTACTCCACAGCCAGAATACCACCAGGAGTGTGCTCACCAATCCCAATATCGCGAGCTGTCCTGCGAGCTGTTGGTCGGCTTCGTCGCGGTGCCGCCATGCCGCCGCCAAAAGGATCACCAGCGCCCAGCCGGTGAGTACCAACTCCGGAAGGAGTGCGACCACCAGGCCGCCAGGGCTACTCAGATCGATCGTCAATCCCATTACGGTTGCTGCTCCTCAGACGTCGTCATCAATGACGCCTCAGTCTGCACTTGAACCTGTGTGGTCAAGTGTTCAACCGACGCCTCAATCCGCTTCAAGAACGGCGAGGGGAATAGGCCAATCCAAAAGATACATATCAAGAGGGGAACAAGAACTACATATTCCCTCACAGACAGATCGGCCATCTCGGCATTTTCTGGTTTGTCTAGCTTGTTATAGATGATCCGCTGCAACGCCCACAGGAGATATGCCGCGGCGAAGATGACTCCTGTTGCCGCAATCGCGGTAGCCCATGGGTAAGGTCCGAATGAGCCAATTAGCACCAGGAACTCACCAATGAATCCATTCGTACCGGGAAGACCAATTGAAGACAAACAAACCAAGGTGAGCACTGCCGCAAATGCGGGAACAACCTTGGCAAGGCCGCCAAAGGCAGCAATCTCACGTGTATGTCGCCGCTCACTCAGCATCCCGGCCATGAAGAACAGTGCACCAGTGGAGATTCCGTGACTGACCATGATCATCAGGGCACCTTCTATGCTTTGCACGGTCAGCGCCCAGATTCCCAACATCACGAAGCCCAAGTGACTCACCGAAGAGTATGCTACGAGCTTCTTGAAGTCCGGCTGCACCATTGCCACCAATGCGCCGTAGATGATCCCAACGACGGCCAAGGTTACCACGATACTCACCACCGTCGGGTGGAGCACGACGCCTGGGAAGAATGGCAGTGCGAACCGCAAGAAACCGTATGTCCCCATCTTGAGCAGGATGCCCGCAAGAACCACCGACCCCGCCGTTGGCGCTTCAACGTGAGCGTCTGGCAGCCATGTATGGAACGGGAACATCGGGACCTTGATAGCGAATGCCACCGCAAATGCTGCGAACAGCCAGAAGGCCCATTGATCGACCGCACTGATGTTGTCGAGAATGTGCTGGAACGAGAAATCGTACACACCCGTAGCCCGGCCGACCGTGTAATAGATCGTCAGTATTGCCACCAACATAAGCAGCGATCCGACGAACGTATAGATGAAGAACTTGATTGCCGCGTAGATTCGCCTGGGTCCACCCCATACCCCGATGATGAAGTACATCGGGATGAGCATGACTTCCCAGAAGACGTAGAAAACAAACAGATCTAGTGCAACGAACACTCCCAGCATGCCCGTCGTCAGGACCAGTAGGAGAGCGTAGAACGCCCGCTCCATCTTCTTGATGTAGTTCCAGCTTCCGAGGACGGCCAGCGGCATCGTGAAGGTTGTGAGCAGCACCATCAGCAGCGATATACCGTCTATTCCTACACGATAGTAGATGCCCCATGCGGGAATCCAGGCATACTCGTGCTGAAACTGCATGGCCGGCGTACCCTGCTCGAACACCCACCACAGTGGTAGCGAGATAAGGAACTCGATCACTGCAGCGACTAGAGCCCATTTCTTCGCGTCCTTCTCAGGCGCGAACAACAAGGCGCCGCCCGCGAGGAGCGGAACGATCAGCAGGGCATCTATGACCCAGTTGCCGTAGCCGATATTGCTTAGAAAACCAGTCATGCCGAAATCACATCACGGCTCGCAGTATCACTAGTGTACCGATCACGAAAACGAACAAATACCAACCAAGCCGGCCGGTCTGAATTGCGCTGCCAATAAATCCAAAGGCACGCGCGGCCCAAGCCGACCCGTTAACGAATGCACCGTCAATCACTCCTGCATCGAAGAAGCGCCATAGAACTCGTCGTGATCCAACCACGATCGGCTGGATGAAAACGCTGTTGTATAGCTCATCGACGTACCACTTGTTGAGCAGCACCTTCTGAATGCCAGTCTCTTCTGGAGCTTCTTTGGCGGTTGTCAGCGCTGCCGGCTTTAGGAACTGCCAAGCGGCACCGATACCGACCAACGCAATGACGGTTGCGACTCCGATCAGAGTCCACTCTACGCCGACTGAAAGGTGCACAGGGTGTAGGTATCGCAGGCTGAGCTCAGTCACCATCTCCATCTGGTGTTCCAGCCAAAGTGGCTCGGGCAGAAACGGCAAGTGAATCACATGCGGTAGATTTGCCACTCCCGCTACAACCGTGCCTATGCCGAGCACCACAAGAGGCCCGGTCATGACCCAGGGTGCTTCGTGCAGGTGATTCTCCTCGTTCTCACCAGTTCGATTTGGCCCGTGGAACGTATAGAGCATCATCCGCGTCATATAGAACGCGGTTAGTAGCGCAGCGATCGCTCCTATGGCCCAGAGCAGGAAGAACAGAGGGCTCTCGTGTCCCCGAGCGAAGGTCGCTGCCAAGATGCCGTCCTTCGAGAAGAACCCGGAGAAGCCTGGAATGCCCGCGATAGCGAGCGTCGCAATCCACATCAAGGTGGCTGTCCACGGCATGTATTTCATGAGACCGCCCATGTTGCGCATGTCCTGCGCGTCTTCATGGCTGTGGGTCTCATGATAAGCATGATGGAGCGCGTAGATTACGCTGCCTGATCCGAGGAACAGAAGTGCCTTGAAGAAGGCGTGGGTCGCGAGATGGAATATTCCGCCGGCGTATGCTCCCACCCCAACCCCGAGGAACATGTAACCGAGCTGAGATACGGTGGAGTATGCGAGAACCTTCTTTATGTCCCATTGTTTCAGGGCGATTGTCGCGGCGAGCAATGCTGTCGCGGCTCCGACAAAGGCAACAACGAGGCTCGATATCTCCGCCATCGCAAACAGCACGTTTGAACGGGCAATCAGGTAAACACCTGCTGTCACCATGGTCGCAGCATGGATAAGTGCCGAGACCGGTGTCGGGCCGGCCATTGCATCGGGCAGCCAAACGTATAGCGGTATCTGTGCTGACTTGCCTGTACAACCAAGGAAGAGCGCCAGCGTAATCAGCGTGATTGTGCCACTGCCAGCGATGAAGACGTCCGGAGCGCGTTCGAACACCTCAACGAAAGACAGGCTTCCGGTCGCCTGGTAGATCATAAACATCGCAATCAGGAATCCGAAGTCACCTATCCGGTTGACGATGAAGGCCTTCTTACCAGCGTTGGCCTTCTCTTCATCCTCGAACCAGAACCCGATGAGCAGATAGCTGCACAACCCTACGCCTTCCCACCCAATGAACATCACGGGGAAGCTGGCGCCCAAGATCAGCACGAGCATGAAGAAGACGAAGAGGTTCAGGTACGCGAAATACCGCGCGTATCCTGGGTCATCTCTCATATATCCGATGCTGAACACATGGATCACCGTGCTTATACCGGTGACCACCATCAGCATGATAGCGGACAACTGATCCACCTGAAGCGCCAGGTCGATTTCGAGCGAACCGGCGGGCATCCAGGTCCAATACGTGAAGACGAATGGTGCCCCATGCGGGTCACCTGCCAGACCAGCCACCACCGCCAGTGCGACAAGGAACGATCCAGCCAGCACGCCTACGCCTACGGCTCCGACAGCGCCCTTCGCTTGTGGCTTGAGGAACGCAATCAGGCCGTTCGTCAAGAAACCGACGAACGGTAGCAGAACCACGAGCCATACCAACCCGACTGAACTTTCCATCATCCGCTCAACAGGTTGATTTTGTCGAGGTTGACCGTCTGCTTGTGACGGTATACGGCGATGATGATGGCAAGCCCGACGGCGGCTTCAGCGGCTGCAACGGCCATCACGAAAAACACAAATACTTGTCCCTCATGTCCGAGTTG
>JBDHHK010000015.1:0-35969 GCA_039589395.1 Gemmatimonadota bacterium | reverse complement strand
CTGCGGCCGTCGAGTGGATCAGTTCAGGTTCCGCGAGTGCCTCACTCGCGATCACCTGATCCCTCTCTCCAGAGGCGGTACAAACGCGTGGACGAACGTGGTCACGGCCTGTTCTACATGCAACACCCGGAAGGGCAACAGGCTACCGGAGCAGTGTGGGATGTTCCCGCTCAACAGGCCGAAGGAACCACACTACGTTCATCTGGCGTGGGCAGTCAGGCGATTGACTCAAGTCCAGGCAAAATACATCCGCATGTTTTACGGGGCCGACACGCTGCGGCAGCTGAAAGCGCACTGACGCGGTTTTCTGATCACGAGGTATCACAAAGGCACCGTTTCTTCAGCGCTGCTTTTTACTTGTTGGGCAGCGTTAACCGGGGTAGCTTATTCACTCTGGAAGTGTTGGAGAGGGGACGTATTTGAACACCTACCGGCTGGCGGACCTCTTCGCCGAGCAGGCAACGCAACATCCAGACCGCGAATGCCTGGTCGACGGACCGAATCGGTATTCCTACAAGCAAGTCGACGCTGATGCCACCGCGTTCGCTGCAGCTCTGCGCGACCTGGGCATTAGCGCCGGCGATCGTGTTGCGGTCGATTTGGCGAACCATGCCGAGTGGATCGTCACACTCCTCGCGGCGGCAAAACTCGGCGCAGTACTGGTGCCGCTCAATCCAGGGCTCGGCGTGCGGGAGTTCAAGTACCAACTGCGCCATGCCGAAGTCAGTGTTGCCGTGACGATGGCCCATCTGGGCGACCTGGATTATGTCGACTTGCTCGATGAGGTGATGTCGGAACTTCCCGACCTTCAATGCCTGGTATTGGTGGGAGATGAGGAGTACTGGTACGACGACCGGGTTTTTCAGTACGGAAGCCTTCTAACGCGCGGCCGCGGTAGGTCGGTCGATGCGAACCTGTACGATCCAGAGACAACGACTCTCGCACTGCTCTACACTTCCGGAACGGTAGGCAAGCCAAAAGGTGTGGTGCTGACTCACTACAATCTCGTTCAGACAGCTTTGGCCGCGGCCTCGGCGTTGTCGCTTGCGGATTCGGACCGGGTGCTGTTAGCGGTACCGATGTTCGCGATCTTCGGTGCGCACGCAGCGATAATGACCCTGTTGAACGGTGCTACACTGGTATTTCAGGAGCGGTTCGAACCGGCCGGGGCGTTGGATCTGATCGATAGGGAAAAGATCACTGTATGCCACGGCGTTCCCACGATGTTCGAGCTGCTAATGCGGGATCCATCGTTTGTCGGTCGTGACCTCTCGAGCGTGCGGACCGGCATTGTGGCGGGAAGCCCGGTGTCGGTCGACCTGGTCCGGAGGATCAGAGAGTGGAGTGACATTCAGATCGCGTACGGATTGACCGAGACCAGCCCCACCGTGACGATAACTCGCGACGACGATCCACCGGAGCTTCGCGAAAGAACGGTTGGGCGTCCGCTGGACGGTGTAGAGGTGCAGATCGTTGACGTTAAGACCGGAGATCTGCATGGGCTTGAGGCGGCCGGCGAACTCGCTGTTCGCGGACCGAACCTAATGAAAGGGTATCATCGGATGCCGCTGGAGACCGCGCGGTCGTATACTGCCGACGGCTTTTTGAGGACAGGGGACGTGGCGGTTGTGGATGAAGCCGGGTACGTGTCGATCGTCGGTCGACTCAGCGACATCATCATTCGGGGCGGCTACAAGGTCGTCCCGCGGGAACTCGAGGACGTTCTTCAGACACACCCCGCTGTTGGCGAAGTGTGTGTGGTCGGCGTCCCCAACGAGATTCTCGGTGAACTGACCTGTGCGTGCATCATACCGGTCGAGGGTGCGATCGTCACAGGCGACGAACTCAGGGACTTCTGCCGCGATCTGGTGGCAGACTACAAAGTGCCGGATCTGGTCCGTTTCTTCGACACCTTCCCCATGTCTGACAGCGGGAAGGTGAAGCGGTTGGAACTGACGCGGGTTGTCGGCCTGGAATTGAGTGTGACGTGATTGAAAAGACAGTTGGGCGGCCGCCGCAGGCCGTCCAGGCGGAGCCGTCTCCGCAAGCCCCACATGCTGCGTTGCTGGTTGACTTCGACAATGTGACAATGGGGATTCGTTCAGATCTCCAAACTCAGCTTCGCAAACTTCTCAACTCGGACATCATCAGGGGAAAGGTCTCGGTACAGCGAGCCTACGCTGACTGGCGCCGCTACCCGCAGTATATCGTTCCGCTGACAGAAGCTTCGATCGACCTGATCTTTGCTCCGGCCGTTGGGGCGAACAAGAAGAACGCGACTGACATTCGCCTGGCAATCGATGCTCTCGAGTTGGTTTTCACACGACCTGAGATTGGCACCTACATCCTGCTCTCGGGTGACTCCGATTTTTCGGCTCTGGTCCTCAAGCTAAAAGAGTACGGCAAGTTCGTGATTGGCGTCGGCATTCGCGAGTCGTCGAGTGACCTGCTCGTTCAGAACTGTGATGAGTACTACAGCTACAACGAGCTCACGGGCTTGGCGCGGACCAGCGAAGAGGAAATAATCCGGCACGACCCGTGGGAATTGGCTGTTGAAGCAGTGCAGAAGATGTTGAAGAGCGGCGACGTTTTGCGGTCCGACCGCCTCAAGCAGGTCATGCAAACGATCGATCCGAACTTCGATGAGAAAGACGCCGGCTGCAACCGGTTCAGCAAGTTCGTGGTTGAGGCGGAGCAAAGAGGCTTGTTGCGCCTAACGAAGATGGATAACGGTCAATATGCCGTCGATGTAGGACCGAATGCCAATGTCTCGGTCGATCAACAAGCGCCGACAGAGACGAAGCCAAGCGTTTCGGCAGCAGCCACCAGCGCACCGCGCCGCAAGCGATCGACTCGCACACGCGTCGAACGTGAAACGAAAGTGCGGACACTGACGCTGAGCGAAGGTTTCGACTTGCTCAAACGAGCGCTGAAAGCGGCGGGAGCCTTGGGCGAAGACGCGACCACCGCCGATAACGCACGTGAAGGTATGGTGAGTATTCACGGCAACGACGCCGATCCAGTTTTCGAGTCGAAGCGCTTCCAAAAAATGCTGCGGCAAGCTCATGACGCGGATGTAATCGAGCTGATCAAGAGCGACGGTGATGACTACATGCTGAAGCTGAGTGCGGCGGCAGTTGCGGAGATGGAAAGCGCGCAAGCAGTGGCTGCGTTGGAGCAGACGGACGCTGCGGAGAAGCCGGAAACGCCGCCGGACGCGGATGAGGAAACGGACGCGACAACCAAACCGAAGCGCGCCACCAAGCGTAAGAGCACCAAAACTACAGCCCGAAAGTCAACGAGGTCGCGCACTCGAGCTGCGGCGAAAGACGCCGCGGACCCAGAGACCGTCGAGACAGTGGAAGAAGCAGAAGCTGTACTGGATGCAGAGATTGCCGCGGAGCCAAAGAAGGCAACTAAACGAAAGACAACGAAGCGCAAGACAACAAAGAAGAAGGCTGTACGAGCTGGTGCTGAGGAAGAGGCCGCTGATGCTCCAGCTTTAGCGGTTGCAGAAGAGGCTGGAGAGGCAGAGGCGGCAGTAGAAGCGCCGAAAAAAACCACAAAGCGCAAGAGCACAACAAAGAAAACGACTCGAGCGAAGAAGGCACAGGAAGACACCGACAAAGCGGTGGCAGAAGCGGCAGCAGGGGCAGGAGAGGCAGAGGGGGCAGGATCGGTGGAAGGGCCAAGGAGTGTCGGCCCAATAGTGAATCCTCGGTTTCGGAGGGGATCGCGATCTGCGAAACCGAGGCCCGCGACAGAAGAGAAGCCTGCTGACTCAGATACTCAGGAGGAAGCTCCGTCGGCGCCCACCCCGTCACCCCAGGTCTCCACCGCACCACGAACGCTCGGCATGCGATCAGGAAGTCGGCGCGCACGACAGACGGCGAAGAAGCCCGCGGCAAAAGAAGAAAGTCCCAAGATACCTATTGAAGAACCAACTCCTGCTTTGGAAGCGGTGAAAGCCGAGCCGGAACCAGTTCAACTGGAAGAACCGAAGACACTGGAGCAGGAGATCGTCCCGAAGGTGGAACCCACAGCTGCTCCGGAACCAACCACCGAGCCAGAGAAACCTAAAGAATCCGATGAGGACACATCAGGGCTGTTTCGGAAGGTCACCGCGGCATTTCAGCGAGCCATGGGTGGTGCAAAGGAAGAAGACGAGTGAAAGATGGGTAATGCCGGTGGACCGGCACTAAAACCCGGGTTCTACGCGCGCGACACAATTGATGTCGCGCGCGCTTTGTTGGGGTGCGTGTTGGAGACAACAAACGGGGACCGAGTAACCTCCGGCCGCATCACCGAGGTCGAGGCCTATGTAGGACCGGACGATCCCGCGGCACATGGGTACGGAAATCGGCGTACCCAGAGGAACGCGGCCATGTTCGGGCCGCCGGGCCTTGCATACGTCTACTTCATATATGGGATGCATTGGTGCTTCAACGCTGTCACCGAGCGCGCAGATTTCCCAGCAGCCGTGCTCATCAGGTCTCTCCAGCCGCTCGGCGGCCTCGACATAATGGTTGCACGAAGGGGTACAGATAAAGCGAAGTTGCTGTGTTCCGGGCCAGCACGCCTTTGTCAGGCGCTTGGCATCAACCGTGAAGCGAACGAGTGTTCACTTGCGGTCGGGCCTGTGAGGATCCTTCGGGGCGAGCAAGTCGGGGCGGCAGAGATCGGGTCAGGGCCAAGAATCGGTGTCAAACGCGCGGCTGATTTGCCCCTCCGGTTCTTCGAACGCGGCTCCGAGTGGCTGTCGCGTCGCGAATCGTGAAATCTTGGCTGCGAAACGAACGAGGGCACAGCCTCACGGAGGCTGCGCCCTTTGCTATTGCGAAAGGCTCCGACTAACGGTTCGTCGTCACGTCCTGATTCGCGGCCGCCAGTGCGTAGCGAAGGCCACCGGTTATCGCGTGTTGCGTGCTCGAGATGAGGAAGTCGCGCCCCTCGGGTATGAACTGATACGTTCCGAACAGAGCCCAGCGGCCCATGCGCCACTGTGCACCGCCCGTAATCGAGAAAAAGGCCTTTGTCGAGACCTCGTCAATTGCCTCCAAAACCGCCTGTTCCGCCTGAGCAGTTGCGAAGGTGCCGACAGGCTGCGCGTTGGAAATGTAGTTGATCAGAAATCCACCGCCCGCATAGATCTGAAGCGGTCCGTCCACAGGGAATGCGTATATCTCGGCCTGTAGGCGTCGCCCACTCGTGAAGCTCACCGTCTGTCCTGTCGCCGTTCCATCAGAAATGGCGGACGTGGCGTTGTCGCCAAAAAGAATCTGCGAGAGGCCCATGTGGAGGCCGATCCGTTCGGCAGTGATGAGCCAGTGCCCGCCCACTTCGAAGGCCATCTCATTGTCAAGCGTAGGTGTAGAAAAGAGGTACGCGCCGCCCTGAGCTCCCCAGTACCATTTGTTTTGCCACTCATCGTCCTGTGCGGCCGCCGGTGTGGTGAAAAGCCCCAAGAAAACGACGGCAACTAGAAATCCCGACAATCTCCGCATCAGTAAACCTCCCTCATTGGTACCAAGCCCCCAGAGCGATCCTTCAATCGGGCGCTCGCGGGCGCCGAAAGCAACGAGACAGTAGTCTGCCCCAATCCCCAACCCGCCATCCGGACACGCGGATGGTGGGCGAGCATCCCGAAAATAGGACTTTTCGGAAGAAAACGCGACCCCCAATTTGCCGGACAGGCTGAGCTAGGGTGTTGACAGCAAGCAGTTTAAGCCATCCAACCGCGAAACTACTTGAACCAGCCAGCTCCTGTTAGTTATATCGGTTCAAATCAGTCCAAGCTTTAGACCAACTGTCTTGAAAGCTCGAAGGGCCTCGTCCAGGTGATCGCGGGTGTGAGCAGCCGAGAGCTGACAGCGAACGCGTGCCTGACCTTTCGGTACCACCGGGTAGCCAAATCCGGTGACAAACACACCTTCATCAAGCAGCATCCTGCTCATTTCGATCGCTTTGGCGGTTTCGCCGAGGATTACCGGTACGATCGGCGTGTCGCCCTCTAGGGGCTTGAAGCCCATCTCGAGTAGCTGGCCGCGGAAATACGCCGCATTTTCGTTCAGACGCGTAACCAGCTCCGGGTGAGCTTCGAGGTGTCGCACCGCGGCCAGCGCCGATCCCGCAACCGTGCAAGGCAGAGCGTTCGAGAACAGCTGAGGACGGGATCGTTGAGTGAGGTAATCGCATAGCGCCGTGGATGAAGCAGTGAATCCGCCGGCCGCCCCGCCGAGTGCCTTGCCGAGTGTGGACGTTATGATGTCGATATCTCCCAACACGCCAACGTGCTCGGCTGTGCCGCGACCCGTCTTACCGAGAACGCCGGTAGCATGCGAATCGTCAACGGTTACAATCGCGTCGTAGCGTTCTGCAAGCTCGAGAATGTCAGCCAGCTTGGCGATGTCACCTTCCATCGAAAACACGCCATCCGTGAAGATCATCCGCGTGCGCGCGTCCGTCGATGCCTTGAGCTTTTCTTCGAGGTCGCCCATGTCGGAATGGGAATAGACCGCTGAACGACACTTGCTGATCGACTTGGCGAGGCGTATCGAGTCGATGATCGATGCATGGTTGAGTTCGTCAGAAATGACGATGTCTTCGGGGCCCAGCAGTGTTGCGCAAAGTCCTTCGTTGGCGTTCCAGCAAGACACGTAGCTCATCGAGTGTTCGGTCCCGACGAAACTCGCGAGACATTGTTCGAGGTCACGATGGATGGTGAAGGTCCCACAGATGAAACGAACGCTCGCGGTTCCGCCGCCAAAACGCTCCAATGCATCTTTCCCGGCAGCAACGACTGCCGGTTCGTTCGACAATCCCAAGTAGTTGTTGCTCGAGAGAATGATGATCTCACCGCGGCCTTCCATGACGACGCGCGGAGCCTGCGGGGAGTCCAGGAAGTTCAATGTTTTGTACACGCCGTCGTTCTTGAACTGGTTCAACTCGTCGTTCAAGCGTCGTTCCACTGAAGCTCTCATCTACTTGCTCCCAATCTCTAGAATCACCTTGCCGGCGTTGCCTGAATGAATGACGTCAAGCGCCTTCTGAATGTCTTCGAGGGGATATGTATGGGTCACCGCGGGCATCGGATCGAAGATCCCCGATGAGAGGAACGTCTGCATCTGGAGCCACGTGTCGTACATGCGCCGACCGATGACACCGTAGACGCTGAGGCCTTTGAAGATGATGTCTTTAGAGAAGTCTATGGTCACTGGCTCCTTTGGTATGCCGAGCAGCTGTACCTGACCTCCCATCCGAGCTGCCTGAAACGATTGTGCCAATGCCGTTGGATGGCCAGACATCTCACACACTACATCGGCCCCTTCGCCATCAGTTTCTTCCCGCACTCTTGCCACCACATCTTCCTGTTCCGGGTTGATGAGCACGTCCGCACCCATCTTTCCGGCGAGGTCCAGGCGGAACTGATTGACGTCGGTTGCTATAACCTTCGTGGCTCCGGCCGATTGAGCCACGCCCGCTGCGAAACACCCGATCGGACCACAGCCGGCAACAAGTACGGTGTTACCGGGGATGTCGGCCGTGAGTACGGTGTGAAACGCATTCCCAATCGCGTCCATGATAGAGCCGACAGTCGTTGGAATATTACCGAGTGGCATCACGTTGAGCGCGGGCATCGCGAGATACTCTGCGAACGCACCATTGCGATCTACCCCGATGATGATGGTGGCTGTGCAGATGTGCCCGTTCCCGGTTCTACAGCGCCTGCAATGCCCGCACACGATGTGACCTTCAGCGGTGACGAGCTGTCCCACCTGAAACTGGTCGCCGACGTTTGCGCCCAGCTCTACGATTTCTCCGGCGAACTCATGACCCACCACAACCGGTGGTCGGATTCGGCCCTGCGCCCACTCATCCCATTCGTCAATATGAACGTCGGTACCGCACACTCCCGCATGATGAACACGAATGAGAACATCGTTTGGGCCGCATGTTGGTTCCGGTACATCGGTTACCGTCAGTCCTGGTGCCGCGCTCGCTTTGACTATTGCTCGCATCGGATTCCGTCGTTCCGTCGAAGTTCTAGAGAATACTCCTGATGTATCCCCCGTCGACCTGCAGAACCACCCCGGTAATGTACCCTGCCTGCTCGGACGAATGGAATGCAACCGCGCACCAAATCGTCTATGCCTTCGGTCTGCATGTAACCGGGACAAACGACGTTCACCGTGACTTGTGATGTCGCGAGTTCATCGGCTAAGGATTTTGCGAAGCCAAGAACTTCCGCCCGTGCCGTCGTTGAAAGGATCAAACCTGTCTTTTGTCTACGCGAAACGTTGTAACACGCCTTGTGATTCAAACACTAACTGAGCGTCGAATGTCTTCGTAGAGAAAGAAGGCTCAGTGAATTACCTAGCGCATCAGAAAAAGAACAATCGATTGGGACCCTGCAAGAGAGACAAGATGTATAACGGAGCAGAGCTCTTAACTCGTTTTTTGTTCAACACGAGGTTACACGAAGTGAAAAAACAGTATTGCGTGTTTCAATCGTATCTGCAATATTCGCAGCGTGATGCGCTTTACTTGGAGCGCAATCAATGACAAAAACACGACGCGACTTTATCAAGCAAGCTTCAGTAGCAGCTGCCGCGCTCACAGTTCCACAGCGCGGCGTATTCTTGGCTCCACGATCACCGACGGTACCGCAAGGTGTGGATGCGTTCTATAGAGACGTATGCATCTTAGCATTGGATGCAGCGCGAGCGGCACACGCAACGTATGCAGACGTTCGCATCGTCAATCGCCGAAAGCAATACGTGTCGGTCAGAGACAGCGAACTCGAAGAGTCAAACGACACTGAGACGCTCGGCATAGGTGTGCGAGTGTTGGTTGACGGTGCGTGGGGTTTTGCTTCAATCAAGGATGTGACGCGACAAAATGGTCGGCTCGCAGCGGAAGATGCGGTGCGGCGCGCGAGGAGCAACAGCGCTCCAACGACTGTACCTGTTGAGCTCGCGCCGGTCGATGCTTATCCAAATGGATCGTGGCAGAGCCCGATTCGCAGAGATCCGTTCGCGATTCCAGTGAGTGAGAAAGTGGAGTTGCTGCAAAGCGTAAACAATGTCGCTTTGCGAGTACCGTCCATTCGGTCGGCCCATTCGTTCCTTTCGTTTGTGCGCGACGAAAAAACGTTCGCTTCGACCGACGGCAGCATCATCGCACAAACAGTCTTTCGGTCGTGGCCGTCTCTCACCGCCACGACGATCTCGAGCGACGCCACGAGCGCGCTTTCGAGATCCACGACTGACATTCCACCGATGGGTCTTGGCTTCGAACACGTCTTATCCGCGAACTTACCGGAGCGAGCGCGTGAGTTGGCAATCGAAGCAGTACGCGGTCTATCGGCTACGTCGGTCGAACCCGGAGAGTACGATCTCATTCTAGATCCGACGAATCTTCAATTCGCCCTTCACGAAACCATAGGACGCGCGACTGAACTAGATCACGCGTTGGCCTCTTCGTTCCTTGCATTTCCAGAAGATGTAATTGGGAAACTTCAGTTCGGTCCCGAGTTCATGAACGTTCTGTGCGACAGAACCCAGCGTGGCGGCCTTGCTACCGTCGGCTGGGACGACGAGGGTGTGCCGCAAGACAGTTGGCCAGTCATCAGCGACGGCATCTTCGTGGACTATCAGACAACTCGACAAAATGCGGGGCGTATTGCTGCTCTAACCGGCATGACGCGATCACATGGCTGTGCTGTCGCGGAATCGTGGGACCACGTGCAGCTACAACGAATGCCCAACGTGTCTCTCCTTCCCGGTGAAGACGAATACAATGTCGACGATTTGATTGCAGCCACCGATCACGGCATCTACGTCAAGGGTGTGGGTGCCAGTACACTCGATCGCGCGAACAACACATTCCAGTTCAGTGGAGAGTCGTGCTACGAAGTTCGAAACGGCAGGATCGTTGGCGAGTTGAAAGATGTTGCGTACAGAAGTTCGACTCTGGATTTCTGGAACTCGATGGACATGCTTGGTGGCCCCGATAGTTACGTGCTTGGTGGGATCGTCGACGAGAAGAAGGGTCAACCCGAACAGACACATTCTGTCAGCCACGGCTGCCCACCGGCCCGCTTCAGTCAATGTATGGTGGTCAACACGGCGGGCTGAGCTTTCTGATTCGGTTTCTTTGGACTTTCGCCTGACCTCTGCGTCAGATGCTCAATAGCGAAGCGGTTTCTTGTGGGAGCAGCGCAGAAGAGGGGAAAGGAGCGGAGAGAAGTAGCACGGAGCGGCTAGAGCAGCCGTTCAATCGTCCACGTTGTCAACTGTAACTGACAGCGAAACAAGAGGAGGAAAAGCATGGCAGTCAAGAAGAAGGCCAAGAAGAAGGCCGTGAAGAAGAAGGCCAAGAAGAAGGCCGTGAAGAAGAAGGCCAAGAAGAAGGCCGTGAAGAAGAAGAAGGTTGTGAAGAAGAAGCCAGCGAAGAAGAAGAAGGCCGTGAAGAAGAAGGCCAAGAAAAAGGCTGTGAAGAAGAAGGCCAAGAAGAAGGCCGTGAAAAAGAAGAAGCCAGCGAAGAAGAAGGCCGCAAAGAAAAAGAAGAAGTAGCCACTCGATGCCGCGAGATGCGGTATCAAACGTTGTACGTTACGGGGGCCGGCACGCTGCCGGCCCCGCAACGTTTATCACCCGTAACCGTTCGGCTTCTCATCCGAACGGTGATTTGTTTATGGTTTAGCTGCGAGAAACCAATCGGGAAGTTCGGCGGAGCGATGGTGAGTGTTCCAGTCGCCGTAATGCGCCCGGACAACCGCGGGTGCTAGCGACCCATCAGATGGCTGAGTGGGCAGGAAGCAGTGGATCCCACCGGCGGACGTCATCTGCTTCAACGCGTCTATCAGTCTAACGCGATTCGGCGCATTGAGATCGCCGAGTGCCTTGGGGTCGAGCACGACCATGGACGGCGCGGCTTCGGGAAACCACTGGCCCAGTTGTACCACGAGCGCTTGGACGCGAGAACCGAGTCCCTCCACTGCTGCCCGTTTTTCCACCTCCTCGACCGCAGGTAGCGTCGGATCGATGAAGAGCACCTGACAGTCGAATGCCGCGAGCAATAGCGCAGCAGGTATCGCCTCCTTACCCAACACCAGCGCCGAATCCGTTTCTTCTAGTCGCACCGCGAGGTACGCTACAGGATCTTCTGATTTCAAACCCCAGTACGTCGGGTCTCGTTGCGCTTGTCGCAACTTGACGTGTCCGTGTCGCCACTTACGGAACGTCGGCAGCCTCAAACGTTGCATGATCAGACGGTCGACGTGTTCGAGCACCAGCACCTCGGTTAGGACCAGCTGCTCGTCCGAAGCAACCTCGAGTTCGCGTACTGCATCATCCGCAACCGAAAGCAAGTCTTCTCGCGACAGCTGCTCTTTGTACTCCTCGATTTGCTGCTCGAGAAACTCGGCGTACTCTTGTCGGAGTGACTGTTGCCGTGGTCGCCGGGGCTGGAGTAACGGATTGCTCAACATGGTTCTATGTGCACCGTTATCTCGTGGAAGCCGTATCGTGAACGGAGATTCGCCTCCACCGCGTCAGCAGTTCTGTGAGCCGATTCGACGCTCACATCTTTGTCCACCGAGATCGTGAGTTCCGCGAAACAATGGAAACGAGAACCACGCGATCGAATTGAGTATGCGCTTCTCACGCCCTCGATTGCCTCTGAGGCGACCCTGAGTTCTTCTGCTGGTATTACGTGCTTGTCGACTAGAACGGGAACCGATCGCGCCAAGATGCCCCACGCGAGCACCATGATGACGATTGCGACTGCAAGTGCTACAATTGGGTCTGCCCAGCCAAATCCGGAAAGCGACAGCAACACACCAGTGAGAACGCCGATCGTGACAAAGACGTCTGCTCTGGTGTGCGTTGCGTCGGCGAGTAGGATTTCGCTGTCCAATTGTTTTCCCTTATGCGATTCGTATGTTGCCACGACCACATTCACGAGCAACGTGCCGACCAGAATGGCGATCTGGATCTCGGAGACCTCAAGTGGTTGCGCTCCTGCAAGTAATCGTTGCACGGCTCCCTTGACGAGCTCGAAGCTGGTAATTGAGAGAAATCCGACTATCGCCAACGCGCCGAGCGTTTCGAACTTCTGGTGTCCGTACGGATGCTCTTCGTCCGGTCCTCGCGCGGCAACCGAGATCACAACTAGGGCCAGAACGTTATTGATCGAGTCGACTGACGAGTGCATTGCGTCGCCGATCAGGGCGAGCGATCCGGTTCTCCAACCAATTACCAACTTAGCAACCACCACCGCGATATTCGCGACGAGGATGCAAACAAGAACAAGCCGAACTTCCGCAGCGCGTGTGACCGGATCGGCGTGTGCGTGCGACATGCCCACCAACCTTGCGATGCTTGGCGAAACTGTCAACGGTGAATGTGAATGTGCCGTGTGGCGTTCTGCCGCGGAAAAACGCGGAGGGACGCGGACCAGTATCTTTAACTAGGGTAGGAGGACATTCTCAGTGTTGTTCCGCGTTCTTCAGCGGCCAGTTCGAAGAATACGATATTCAGAGTTCATTGCGAGGTGAGATCGAGTATGTGCGTTTTCAGACTTGTTGCTTCTGCGTTGTTGATGGCTACAACACTTCAAGCGCAGCGAAACCACTCGGGTACGTACGTGGTGTCCCAGGGCACGGTCGAGGTCACACGGGAAACGTATGGCTTTGACGGCACAACCTTGTCGGACACGGTTGAGATTCCCTCCCGCGGAATCCGCATGGTAAGCGTCGCCAGCTACGATTCGGATTGCTCGCCAATTTCGTACGAACTAGACCTTTTCAGAGGAACCACCGAGGTGCCTGTACAACGCGTGAGCGTTACATTCGGCGACACCGCGGCAGTCTGGTCGACTCAGACCGAGCTTGGTGACAGCACGGGAGTTACATCGCTTGACGGTCCATATGCGTTTATGCAAAACCTGGTATTCGCTCACCTCGCAGTAGTGTTGCTCAAGTACGATCACGCCGCGGGCGGTAGCCAGAGCCTGAACGTGTGGATGCCCGAGCAAGCAGCAACATTGAGTATGGCGATAGAGTTCAGCTCGAGTGTTGAGGGAACGGTGGAGATTGCCGGCACACTCATGAATGTCGAGGTCGATGACAGTGGATGGCTCAGCCGCGCAGCCGTTCGTGCACAAGGTCTAACAGTCGAATCGCTTGACCATACCTCACCTGGAAGATGAACACGGATCGGCTCTTCTCAGATCTCCGGTTGCTCGCTGTGGTGGGATCACCAATGGTTGGACTCCAGTCTGTGGTGGAGTCATGCCTCGCCGCTGAGGCGGGAGGCATAACCGCGTTGCAGGTGCGCTGGAAAAACGCGTCGGCTTCTGAACTGGTGAGTCTGACCGAAGACCTCGTACAGGCGTTATCGATTCCTGTCTACGTCAATGACCGAGCGGACGTGGCGATGGCGGCCGGAGCGGTGGGCGTGCACTTGGGCGCCGACGATCTGGATCCCGCTCGGGTTCGGTCGGTAGCACCGCAGACGTTTCGTATTGGCGCTTCCGTTGGAACGGAAGAGGAAGCGGAACGCGCGGTTGCCGCTGAGGTCGACTACTGGAGCATCGGGTCGATCTACCACACCGATACGAAGCGCGACGCGGGTGCGCCGATCGGCACCGAAGGTTTCAGGCGGCTCGCTTCGTTTGCTCCTGCCGGCGTGCCAGTCATTGCCATAGGGGGCATCGACAGGACCAACGTCGCCGATGTGTTGCGCGCAGGCGCCATAGGTGTTGCCGTGGTGAATGCGGTGTTCGGCTCGAAGGAGATTGAGAAAAACGCCCGCGACTTGCGGACGATCATCGACGATGTATTGACTCCCTCGCATTCCTAGTTCGCGGTACTCGCTGATCCTGAGTTGCGAACACGGCGAATGGCGGTGAGGTGCTCCCGGTACGTGCGCGTGAACACATGTCTCCCGTCCGATCCCGCTACGAAGTAGAGATACTCCGTGTCCGCCGGTGCGAGCGCCGCTTCAATGCTGGCAGCGGATGGTTGATTTATCGGCCCGGGCGGTAGGCCGTGTATGAGGTACGTGTTGTAGGGAGACTGGACCGAGTAGTCCCGTTCGAAAAGCCGTCGCCTCTGTCCGAGTGAATAGATGACCGTTGGATCGGCCTGTAGGCGCATTCCCCGTCTCAACCGGTTGTGATATACGGACGAGACGAGTTTGCTGTCAGACCTATCTTGTACCTCGCCTTCGATTATCGAAGCCAATATCACGGCCTCATGTTTGGTCATACCAAGATCCGCAAGCATCGTGTCCCACTCGGGTTTCCATTGGGCTTGGAACTCCGCGATCATCTGGGCGACTACATCTCGGGCGGTAGCGCGAGCGAGTACATAGTATGTACTAGGGTACAGGTAGCCTTCGAGCGTCTCTGTGGGCGCGCCAATCTCCGCAATCAGTGCCGAATCGCGAACGGCAACAGCGAAAGAAGCCGGATCCGTACCGAGTTGCAGGCGCACCTGTTCAATTACCTCACTCAACATCAGGCCTTCTGGCAGGATCAAAGAGTCGGTGGCTTCACGTCCATTCACGAGTGCGTCGAGAATCGCGCGCGTCGACGTACCATGCCTGAAGTCATAGACACCGGCCAGAATTTCGCTCTCGCGGCCAGTCACTTTGGCGTACAGCTTGAAGAATCGAGTCGAACCGATGATTCCGCGTGCCGACAACGATTCGGCCACGGCGGTGAGTGTTGCACCTCGCGGAACGGTGATTCGCTCCGGAGATTGGCCTTCGTCGACGCCTCCACAGGCTGATACAGCCAGCACCAACAACCAGGACCGAATACTCGAGCGCTTCATTGTCTCCTACTGTCGAGAAAGGCCTGCAAAAGCACGGTCGCGGCAAGGCTATCTACTTCTTCCTTACGTCCACGCACCCGCCCACCGAGTTCCTGCACAGCCGCTAGGGCGCGAGCGGTCGTGAAACGCTCGTCCCAGTACTCTACAGGCAGCTGCGTCTTGGCGACGAGCGTTGAGCCGAGGTCGCGAGCAGCGGCCGCTCGTTCGTCCTCCGAGCCGTCTGGCGCAATCGGAAGGCCGACGACAATACCAAGGGGCTGAAGATCGTTCAGAAAAGTCTTCAGATCTTTCATGGGGAACCGCTTCCCCGCTCGCCTCGAGAGAGTCGCGAGCGGTTGAGCGATAGTCTGGGTAGGGTCTGACATGGCGAGGCCGATGCGCTTTGCTCCTGGATCTATTGCCAGTATCCTGCCGGAACGTGGAATCTTCGCAGATTCATAGGATAGCGGTGCGCTCTCCTCGTGTTTTGCCATTACCCATGCTGCATTGTTGCGTAGAACTCGTCGTTAGTCTTGGTGCGCTTGAGCCGTTCGATCAAGAACTCGATCGCCTCGACTGTCGGCATATCGGCTAGGAAGTTCCGCAACAGATAGGTCTTGTTGAGTTCGCCCTCTCCAAGCAACAGCTCCTCCTTACGAGTTGAACTCCTCTGCACATCGATGGCCGGATAGACGCGCCTGTCGGATATGCGCCGATCGAGCACTAGTTCCATGTTGCCCGTTCCTTTGAACTCCTCGAAAATCACTTCATCCATGCGACTGCCAGTCTCGATCAGGGCTGTGGCGATAATCGTGAGTGATCCGCCTGCCTGAATGTTACGGGCGGCGCCGAAGAATCGTTTCGGTTTCTGGAGTGCGTTGGCATCCACGCCGCCCGACAAGATCTTTCCGGAATGAGGAATCACGACGTTGTGAGCGCGCGCGAGTCGCGTTATCGAATCCAGAAGAATGATCACGTCGCGACCATGCTCTGTTAGACGCCGCGCCTTCTCGAGTACCATGTCCGCAACCTGTACGTGTCGGTCAGCCGGCTCGTCGAACGTCGATGCAATCACCTCCGCGTCGACATGCTCTTCCATGTCGGTCACCTCTTCGGGCCGTTCGTCGATGAGCAGCACGATGAGCGTAGCGTCGGGTTTGTTCTCTGTGATTGAGTTCGCGAGCTTTTGGAGCAGGATCGTTTTGCCTGCTTTTGGAGGAGAGACAATCAAACCGCGTTGACCGCACCCTATTGGTGCGAGGATATCCACCACCCGCATCGACAGGTCGCCGTCTTTCCGTTCGAGAGGGATTCGGTCCTCGGGATACCGAGGTCGCAAATTCTCGAATGCGATTCGGTGTTTGGCCTTGTCGGGCTCTTCGAAGTTGACCTTCTCGACCTTCAACAGCGCAAGGTAGCGTTCCCCTTCCTTGGGCGGTCGCACCTGTCCGAGTATCGTATCGCCGGTCCGCAAGTCGAATCGTTTGATTTGACTCGGGCTGACGTATATGTCGTCGGGGCCGTAGAGGTAGTTCCAGTCCTGGCTGCGGAGGAACCCGTAGCCTTCCGGGAGGATTTCGAGCACTCCCTCGCCTCGTAGCACGGTGTCGGTGTCGAGGAGTGACTGTTCGATCTTGAAAATGAGGTCCTGCTTGCGGAGGCCAGAGTAGTTGGTGATGTTCAACTCCTCAGCCATCTCATGCAGTTCGGTAACTGATTTTTTCTTTAGTTCAGCGATGTCCACTTGAACGGGACTCCATGATGTTGGAAGGTGCCTGCGTTGGTGCAGCGCGGTTCGTGAATCCCTTACGGCGTCGCCGCGTAGGGCTTTGGGTGATTTCGAATTACGTGTCTTTTAGGGGATATCTGGATGTGAAAGCACGTTATCATATCAAGCTTTCCCGGGGGCGTCAAGAGTCCTGAATGGATTCTCTAAGTGAATTTCTTTGTGTGTGGCGAACTGTCGCCGTGTCGGGGCGGGAATACATCGAAGCCGTTGTCCTGCCGGAACACGATGGGCCGACTCCCGAGCTCCAACAGGCGTTAGACGCTTGGCCCGGCGCGTACTACTGGGCCGACGGGTTGGATGAGGGGCGCCTGATTCTGATACGACACACCGTGCCGATTCAGAAGGAGCGGTGGTGGTTACACATCACGTTGTTCGCTCTTTCGTTTCTGACCGTGTGGATGAGCGGCACTCTTTTGGCGGGGCTGATCGCCGTTCCGCAGGTACCGCTGTTTCGAGATCCCGTCGTGGCGGGACGGGCCTTGTTGGATTGGATTCTGCAACTCGGTCCAGGAGTGGGCTTGGCGTTCGCAGTCACACTGATGGGAATCTTGTTGGCACACGAGCTCGGGCACTACTTGGTGGCACGTAGGTATCGAATAGATGCCTCCCCACCGTATTTCCTTCCGGCTCCACCGTGGTACTTCTTCATTGGGACCTTTGGAGCGTTCATTCGCCTGCGCAGTCCAGTGATAGACAGACGTCAGCTGATGGATGTGGGTGCCGCTGGGCCGTGGGTGGGGTTTGTCGTTGCGGTAACCGCTTTCGTGTTCGGCCTCAATGCGTCGGAGCTAGTCGCCGACGTCGGTGCCACCCAACAAGTAATCATGTTTGGTGATTTCAGGTTCTACCTGGGCGATTCGCTCATCACCGCCTGGTTACGCAAGCTCGTGGTTGGCGAAGGTACCGTACTGCTCCACCCTCTGGCGCAGGCGGGGTGGGTTGGTATTCTCGTGACAGCTCTCAACCTCATGCCGTTTGGGCAGTTCGATGGAGGCCACGTCGTTTACGCTCTGGTGCGTGACCTGCAACGTCTTGTCGGCATATTCATGCTGATGCTGCTGGTCGTTTTGGGCTTCGATTTCTGGTTCTGGTGGGTGTGGGGGGCTTTCATCTTGATCGTAAGCGGGGGACGCATTGGACACCCATCCGTACTCGAGTACCACAGACCCCTTCCACGAAACCGGAGGCTTTTGGGCCTCGCGACTATGGCACTGTTCGCGGTGACGTTCATTGGGGTACCATTTGCGTAGCGGGAGAAGTGGGAGAAGAGGGAGGCGGGGTCTCCCGCCACTCCTTCGGCGTGGATGGGGGTGTGGAGGTGCTCCCGCTCCTGCCGGGGTTGCGGAAGGGTGGCTGGGATCTCTTCGCGAGCACCCACTCACCGTTGCATAAGTCAAAGAAGCGTTTATATTTGCGCAAACCTACCGGGGTGAATGAACATGCCGGCTAATCCGGTACGCTACGGTTCTCCAGATCCTGCCGAACCAATAGAACACGAACTTCCCGCAGCATCGATCGCTGGTGAAACGATCTCGCTGCGGCTTAGAGTTCGACGCGCCGAAGATGGAACATGGCGCGCGCGACTCATTTTTGGTGAGGGCGATTCCGAAACAGCTGCTTCAACAGCGGAGATCTTCTGCGCTGAGAGTGAAAATGATCTCTGGCAGGCTGTGCGTGACCTGCGTGATCACCACATCCGCGACTTGTACCGCTCTATCGTCGAATGACGGACACACCAGACGAACGTATTCGCAACCTCCGTCACGATCTGTCAAACCCTCTCGCTGCAATCCTAGCGGAGACTCAGCTGTTACTTCTCGGGGAGGAATCTCTAGACGAACAGACCGTGGAATCATTGAGAGATATTGAGGCGTCGGCGCGGCGCATGCGGGAGATTCTCCAGGCCGAATAGCGGTACAAACGGGTTCAACCACGGCGGTTCGGTTCTTGCCAGTAGTTTTTCGTCGATACAATTAAACCTTCAGCGCATCTTGACGTGTTAGCTTTCTGAGGTCAAGTTCACGATCCCGGGCAGGTTTGCCCGTGGGCATTCCACTATTCCTCACCGGAGTTTCGAAATGGGTGAAGCAGCTACTCGGTTAGCCAGGCGCCCGATCATACCATCGGGACTCGTTGCGCTTTGCGCTGGACTCGCGGTTGGATGCGGGCTCGGCCGCGCTTCAGAAGTCTCGCCGGCTGAGATCCCTGCTCTCGAACAGCAACTTGCCGAGAAGCCGGGAGATGGCGCTCTACTACTGCGCTACGCCGCCGCGCTCTACTCGGCAGAGCGGTGTGACTCGGCAATGGTTGTGGTGCGCGCAGGAATGACGCGCCGGCCCCAGGACGCACTAGGGCCGCTCGTTCTCGGACAGTGTCTCGAGCAGGGCGATAATTATGATCATGCGATCGACATCTACCGTGGCTATCTGAACGAACACCCGCGCGAACGCGGTTCAGCGGCGGTCAGGACCCGCGAGATGTTTGCCGTGCGGGGCCGCGCAACCTCACAAGCGCGTGCGGCACTGGAACGCGAGAGTGAACAGGCTCAGGTTGCGGTGGATCCTCAGGTGGTCGCGGTGCTTCCGCTGCAGATTGTAGGCGATTCGCAATACCAGCCGCTGTCGCGTGGGTTGGCGCAGATGCTCACTTCGGATTTGGGTTTGCTGCGAACATTTCGAATGGTAGAACGCCTCCAGCTGGGTGCCCTACTAGACGAGATGCGACTGGGCCAGATGGAGAATGTGGACCAAAATACCGCCGCACGTGTTGGGCGGTTGCTACAGGCGGGACGGATGGTCCAGGGCACAGCGGCGATTCCCGATGATGGGGATACGCGACTGGAGGCGTCGGTCGTTCTGTCCGACGGTGAGATCACGAGCCCGACATCGCGCACGGGACGCCTTCGAGATCTTTTGGACCTGGAGAAGGAAGTGGTCGTTGGTATCGCGAGCCAGCTCGGGTACACACTATCGGAAGCCGAGCGGCAGTTGATTCTAGAGAACGGTACGCGAAACCTCGCCGCTTTCCTGGCATACTCCAGAGGACTCGTTGCGGAAGACATGGGTGACTATTCGGCCGCAGCGGCCCATTTTGGCGAGGCGGTTCGTGCAGACCCCAATTTCCAGGCGGCGCGAGACGGTTTTCAGGCCAATGAAGTTGCGCCTGCAGTGGAGGCAGCAACGGCAACCGAGATCACCGTGACGGCTGAGGCGCCAACGGCAGAGCCGGACGCATTGCTGGGTGGGTCGATACCTCCCGATGTTACGGGATCGGCGATCAGTTCGACGTTAGGGGATATCGCAGCCACACAGTCGGAACATGCGTCTCAGTTGAGCGACCAAACTGAGACGAACACGAGGGCGACAGGCAGTACCATCGCCGTAAACGATCCGGTGGAGGTGATCACTCAGACCACCATCGGAGTAATCCGCATCGTCTTCAGGTTGCCATGAAGAGCTCCCATATCGCAGTCACGGCTTCGTTGCTGCTCGTTGCGGGCATGCCGCTCCAAGCGCAGAACACCGTCAACTTCCGCGCCGCCGGTTTTTACGAGAGCTACACGTTCGACACCGACGTGGGTTCGCTCCAACTCGAGAGCATATCCGAACTTTCTGTCCCGGTCGGGATTGACGTGCATTTCGGGGATCTCGCCGATCTAACCATTTCCTCAGGATTTGCCAACGTTCGACTCGCGGCCAAAAGCGGCGGGCCTCTGACTGATCAGACGATTTCGGGCATTCTCGATACCGAGGCGCGGTTGAGTGTGAACGTGATTCCCAGCAGACTCCTGTTGCTCGTGAACGGTGCAGCCCCGACAGGCATAAAAACCGTTGATGAAGACGAGCTCGCGGTGCTTGGTGCGCTGTCGAGCGATGTGATCGGATTTGCGGCACCGCAGATGGGAAGCGGAGGAAGTGTTGGTGGAGGCTTTGCGGGCGCCATTCCAGTGGGACGGTTCGCATTGGGCATTGGCGGCACCTACAAGCTGCCACTTTCGTATGAGCCGGTCCTAGGTCGCGACCAAGAACTAAAGCCGGGCCAGGAATTCAGATTCAGGGCTGGACTCGAAGGTCCAATTGGCCGTCGTACTTACGTTCGGTTTGCCGGCATCTTTGCGATGCGGTCCAACGACGAGATCAACACCGACCCACAGAACGCTGTGGGCAACCGGGTCGTCGGGTATCTGTCGGTGAATCAAGGGTTGGGGTCATCGACGTTGATTCTTTATACCTTCGATGTGTTCCGCAGCGATCCACAAATCGAACCTACCGCCACCGGTGCGGCTGTGCTGCCGCGAGGGAACCTCTTCGCCGCCGGAATGCGTTGGACTTTCCCGCTCGCACCCGGCACGACGCTTGGGCCTCGCGCCGAGTTTCGCAGTTCGATCACTGCGACCAGCGAAACCGACGTGACAATGCGAAGGGCGGGACACTCGGTCAGAGTTGGTATGGACTTGCGTAGGCAAATGAGCCAGCAGTTTGCAGTGGTCCTGCAAGGCGGAGGAATCATGGGGGCCGTGTCCGACATGAACCGTACCCTGGTGGATTTCCAGGGGTTCAGGGTGGCGCTACACACGGAGATCACACCTTAGCGGCATAGCTTTACGCTGCTCGCAAATCCAGGATTCTATGGGGGCCCCGGCATCCGGCAGGGGCTCTCTTTTTTTCGAGAGTACCAGGTGCGTGACCGGCAAAGACCAGAGTCGGCAATCGCGTCTACCGTGCGGCGAGATTACAATTCCTATCGCCATTCGCCGGAGGGCGACATGGACTTGGGTGGCAATTGATGAGATAAACGGAGGTGGGATGAATTCGTACAACATCGGTGTCCTCGGCGGCGACGGGATCGGTCCCGAGGTTGCCAATGAAGGTTTGAAGGCCCTCGAGGCTGTTGCGGAGCTCGAAGGATTCCAATACAAGCTGGTCGACTACCCGCACAGCGGTGAGCATTATCTCAAGACGAAGGAACTCGTCACCGATGCACTGCTCGACGAATGGCGCACACTCGATGCATTTCTTCTGGGTGCAATCGGGCATCCCGATGTAGAGGTTGGCCTTGTGGAGCGCTCGGTCATCCTCGGTCTGCGATTTGGGCTCGACATGTACATCAACCTGCGTCCGATCAAACTGTATGCCGATCACCTGTGCCCCCTTAAAGACAAAGGGCCTGCGGATATCGACTTCACGGTGGTGCGTGAGAACACTGAGGGCATCTACTCCCAAATCGGCGGCCATTTGAGGAAGAACACACCTGACGAGATTGCGCTCGTGAATGGTGTGTATACGTGGAAGGGTTGTGAGCGTGCGTCGAGGTATGCCTTCGAGATCGCTCAAAAGAGAGCTGCAGAGCGAGGCGACGGCAAAAAACCAACTGTGACATTGGTCGACAAAGCCAACGCGGTGAGACCCCAGGATGTTTGGACTCGCGCGTTTGCTCACGTCGCCAACGATTTCCCCGACGTAGACACCGATCATGCGTACGTTGACGCCGCATGCATGTGGATGGTCAAGAATCCCGAGTGGTTCGACGTGATCGTCACCACCAACCTCTTCGGTGATATCATCACCGATCTCGGTGCAATGCTTCAGGGCGGCATGGGAATCGCGGCGTCAGGCAACATTCATCCTGGTCAGACGTCGATGTTCGAGCCTATCCACGGGTCTGCTCCAAAGTATGCAGGTAAGAACGTTGCCTGTCCGCTAGGAGCAATCTCTGCTACAGCGATGATGCTCGACTTCTTGGGAGAACCGTCGGCAGCCAAACGTATCGACAAATCGATCGGCGATCTCCTGGCGAGCGGCGAGATCCCTTCAGCGGATGCGAAGAGTGGCATCTCGACATCCGACATGGGCGACATGGTGGTCAAGCGGATACGTGGCGACTAAAGGGCTGGCGGGTTGCTAAACTCGCTGTTCCAGCTGGAGAGACACGGCACCTCGGTTCGCACCGAGGTGACCGCTGGCCTCACGACGTTCCTCACGATGGCCTACATCATCTTTGTTCAGCCGGCCATCCTCTCCGGGGCGATGTTCGACATCGAAACGGGAATCGACTTCGGAGCAATCACCACAGCTACCTGCCTCGCAGCTGCAACTGCCACCTTGATCATGGGCTTCTACGCCCGCTACCCAATCGCGTTGGCTCCAGGGATGGGCGTGAATCTCTTCTTCGTGTTGAGCGCCCTTCCGGCTGCCGCAGCTGCAGGGTTCGTTGAGCCTTGGCGTGTAACTCTCGGTGCAGTCTTTATTGCGGGCTTGCTGTTCCTGCTCCTTTCAGTGGTGGGGGTGCGGGAAAAGCTGCTCGACATCGTGAGCCCCAGCATGAAACGTGGAATCGCTGTCGGTATAGGGCTATATATCGCTTTCATCGGGCTCTCGAACGCGAGGATCGTCGTGGCTGATCCCGGTGCTGCGGTTACGCTGAACCCTGAGTTCTTGTCTCCCGATCTTCTTGTCTTTTTCGTCGGGCTGCTCGTGGCGGCGTCTCTCCACGCGCGCCGCGTTGTTGGTTCGATCATCTGGGGGATCGTGGCTGGCCTGGTGACCGCGCTGGCTCTCAGATTCTGCTTGCCGGCGCTACCAATCTCGGTATCAAGCTCAGAGGCCGTGACCGGCTCGATGCTGTTCACGCAGTTCTTTATGGCTGATGGAGTCTTCTCGCTCCCACCATCTGTTGCACCGACCTTTCTCAAGATGGACGTCATTTCGGCACTCTCGATATCGATGCTGCCAGTCATTCTGATCTTCCTTTTCATTGACGTCTTTGACACTGCCGGAACGCTGATTGCGGTTGGGGAGCAGGCCGAATTGATGGAAGATGGTAAGTTGGCACGAGCGGGTCGCGCGATGATGGCCGACGCTGTCGGGACTTCTGTGGGTGCCTGTTTAGGCACCAGTACCGTGACCAGTTACATCGAAAGCGCGGCGGGTGTAGAGGCGGGTGGACGCACCGGGCTCACGGCGGTTGTGGTTTCGTTCCTCTTCCTGATCGCGCTTTTCTTTTCCCCGTTGGTAGCGATGATCGGTAGCTATCCACCGATCACTGCTCCGGCGCTTGTGTTGGTTGGGATAATGATGGTGCGTAACGTTGGATACATTGAGTGGTCGGACCGCAGTGAGGCGATACCAGCTGTGCTCACGCTGATGGGGATACCCTTCCTGTACTCCATCGGAGATGGAATCGCCTTCGGGATGGTGACGTATCCAGTGGTCAAGTCACTTGGTGGCAAAGCGCGAGAAGTACACTGGTCGATGTGGCTGCTCGCCGCATTGCTCGTAGTCTACTTTGTATTTGTACGGTCAAGAATCTGAATATTGTTGGAGGGTTGATGATAAAGAAGGGTGGTGGGACGCGGCGAGGGCGGGAGTGTGTGAAGACGTTTCTTGCAGCATCGATAGGACTGTTGGTTTTTTTGTCCACCGTAGTCGCGCAGAACGGGAATCGGCCGGATCTTCGCGTTAGCGATCTCCCGACGGACCTGCGCCTGGATGGAGTATTGGATGAGTCCGCCTGGACGGCGGCGGATGCCATCAGCAGTCTGACGATGTTCGAGCCCACGGAGGGCGACCCTCTCTCTGGGCGCACAATAATCCGAGTACTTGCAGACGCGCGGAACCTGGTCATTGGGGTGATCTGCGAGGACCCCGCAGGGTCGGGAATAGTGAGTTTCTCCAAGGCGAGAGACTCGGAGCTGCGCAGCGAAGACCACATCAAGTTCATATTCGACACGTTCTTAGATGGTCGCACCGGATACATATTCGCTGTCAACCCATCGGGTTCGAGATACGATGCCCTGGTAGATCGGAACGGTGAGGGTGAAAGTCCTGAATGGGATGCGGCTTGGGAGGCCGAGACAGCGCGTGGGCCCTCCGGGTGGACGGCCGAGATTCGGATTCCCATTCAAAGCCTGAGTTTTCGAAAAGGACTGACCGAGTGGGGGTTCAATATCGAACGCCGACTCGAGCATGTCCAAGAAACCGGCCGCTGGGCGAGCCCGACGAGGGATGCAAAGATCTCACAGTCGAGCCGCGCAGGGCGTCTCACGAATCTCCCCGATTTCAACTTCGGCATTGGATTGACTGTACGCCCCGGATTGGTGGGCAGGATCGAAGGCCCCGACACTGACATAAACAGAATCGATGACGTGTTTGAGCCAAGCCTCGACGTGACACAGAGGATCGGGCCGAATGTGATTCTTTCCGGTACCGCGAACACCGATTTCGGCGAGACGGAGGTAGACACCAGACGGACCAACCTCACGCGCTTCTCACTCTTCTTTCCCGAGAAACGAACGTTCTTCCTCGAAGGAGCGGACATCTTCAACTTTGGCATCGGGCTACGTGCGATGCATAGCACGGACCTGGTGCCGTTCTTCAGCCGGCGCATTGGGCTGTTTGAAGGCGTGGAGGTGCCGCTTCAAGCGGGTGGCAAGATCAACGGTCGAGTTGGTAACACCAATTTTGGGGCGCTGGCCGTGCGTACTGGTGAGGTCGATGGCCTCGTGCCCGCGACTTCCATGGGTGTGGTCCGAGTCAAACAGAACGTTTTGGAGCAGTCGACCGGGGGCATACTGGCGACATTCGGCGATCCGCAAGGTCGGCCGGGAAGCTGGATGGTCGGTGCCGACTTCACCTACCAAACGTCGCGACTCTGGGGCGACAAGAACTTCCTCGCAGGCGTGTGGGGCCTTTTGTCGCATAGAGATGGGCTGGACGGCGACAGGTCCGCGTTCGGGGCCAAGCTCGACTACCCCAACGACACCTGGGACATCGCACTGATCTACAAACGGATTGGCGATGACTTCGATCCGTCACTCGGTTTCGTTCCTCGATCATCGGTGCAGATCTGGAATGGCGGAATCAACTTCCGTTATCGACCGTCTTGGCCATGGCTCCGGATGATGTTTTATGAGCTCTTGCCGAAGCTGGTGCTGGACCTGGACGGCGATTGGGAGAGTTATAGCGTATTCACGGCACCAATCAACTGGCGGTTCGAGAGCGGTGATCGGTTTGAATTCAACATTGTGCCCGAAGGTGAACAGCTAGTGGAGCCGTTCGAGATTGCAGACGGCGTTGAAATTCCCGCAGGCGCGTACCATTGGGTCCGATACCGCTTCGAGCAAGATTTTGCGGCTCGGCGACTAGTGAGTGGGCGAGTGTCGTGGTGGTTCGGCGGATTCTACGGCGGCCATCTGCACCAAATCACTACACGCGTGGCATTCAAACCTTCAGCGTTCGCGTCTTTCGAGCTGGCCGGCGAACGGAACATCGGAGACCTGCCGGCTGGGGAGTTCACGCAGGATCTGATCAGCGGCCGGTTACGCGTCAACTTCTCGCCCGATCTCCAAGTCAACAGCTTCGTGCAGTATGACAACGAGAGCCGGGAGTTCGGAGCCAACACCCGGATGCGTTGGACGTTCGATCCGCTCGGCGATCTATTCGTCGTGTACAACCACAACATCGTGGATATGTTCGACCGCTGGGCATTGGAGTCGAATCAGCTGCTGGTGAAGGTGCAGTATGCGTGGCGGATGTGATTGGTGGGGGGGTGAGAATGCGAACTCGGTAGGAGTGATTGGCTTAGCCGCGGAATAACGCGGACGAACGCGGATGAGTGATTGTGGTGGTGCGGGGTGGAACGTTCACGCCCATTCCGCGTCACGCCGCGTACATCCGCGGCAAAACAAGAACAACGCCCGATGCTGAGAAACGAAGCTCGGCATCGGGCGGGTTGTTTGCGCTTAGCTAAGCCCGATCGCCAGCAGCTCCTCTTCAATCAATCCTTTGAACAACTGAACCTTGTATCTGTTTTTACCGAGCGGCCTTGCGTTGGCCATTGCGGCATCCGCTGCTTCAGCAGCTACCGCCGCGGTGATTTCTCTACCTTCGATTGCTTGCTCTGCCTCTCTTGAACGCCATGGCACAGGTGCCGCGCCACTCAGTACGACGTTAGCGTCGGCGACACGGTCTCCGTCGAAGTGGATGGCCAAGGCTACGCCAGCCAGAGCGAAGTCCCATGCTCCACGGTCGCGTTCCTTTCTATACGAAGTGCGTAGTCCGCTCGCGGGTTCGGGTATCATCACTTCTGTTACGAACTCGCCCTGCTCCAGTACGTTCTCGCGCATGACGTCATCCGCCGGGAGAACATAAAACTCCTCGAGCGAAACACTGCGCGTTCCGCGCGGGCCAGCAATATTGAGAGTTGCTCCGAGCGCCGTCAGCATCGGTGCGGTGTCCGACGGGTGAACGATGTAACAAAGCGCTCCACCAAAGATGCAATGGTATTCGTTCTCCCCGACCATCGCGTAACAGGTGCTGCCGCCCTTACGCCGGCAATTGAACTCCCCGCGGTAATACCAGCATCTGGGTTTCTGGCAGAGGTTCCCACCTATCGTCCCTTGGTTACGAAGCTGCGGGCTCGCAACGACACCAGCTGCTTGGGCAAGGCCGGGATACATTTCTGTGACGTTTGCGTCGGCTGCGACCTCTGCAACCTTTGTCATCGAGCCAATGCTGAGACCGCCGTTACGTGCCCTGCTGATGCCCTGAAGGGAAGAGATTCCCGAAAGACTCACGATCAAGGGTGTCTCGAACACTCCGTCACGGAGGCAGCCCAAAAGGTCTGACCCTCCGGCGTGCACCCGGGCTCCGTCTGCGGCGAGATTCTGAGCGGCTTCCTCGACTGTGCTTGCGCGTACGTATGCGAATTTCGGCAACATGGCTCAGTCCCCCTGTTCGCTTGCGGCAAGCGCGTTCAAAAGGTTCACTCGATTGATCGGAGCACCTGTTACTCGCACCCCGGTCGCGTCATAGACCGCGTTGGCGAACGCCGCAGCGGTCGGTATGGTTGCCGGCTCGCCGATGCCTTTGCAGCCGACTGTGTTCGCCTCCGTGTCTCCTGGGTCTATGGGTACGCACTCGAACTCGTCTGCCACATCCAATACCGTGGGCACGCCGTAGTCGAGCGAATTCCTGTTGAGCATCTTGCCAGTCTGCACTCCGTCCAACACTCGCCGCTCGGTCTTGCCCAGGCCGATACCCATCGCGATTCCGCCAAAGACCTGATTGCGATATGTAAGTGCGTTCATTACGCGGCCGCTATCGTGCGCAGCAAGAAATCTGAGAATCTTGATAGCCCCGGTCTTCATGTTGACCTCGACCTCGCAGAACTGCGCGCACCAGGGGTTAATTGCTTTGTCTGCAGGGTTTGGTCCGCGGTACCCGATACCAGTTAGCGTTCTCCTGCGCCTCAGGCCCGTGATCGAAGAAAACTCTCGGGGCTCACTCGGACTCTCACTCGATACGATCGCGCCATCCTGAAGACTCAGTGTCGAGGCATCCACTTCCATCTCCTCAGCCGCGATCTCAAACAACTGGCGTTTAACCTCCAGTGCTGCTGCCCGAACTGCGGGAGACTCAGTGGGAATCGTCTAGCTGCCGCCCCTGGCGCACGCAAACCGGGTCGTGCCGGTGTCCGCATGTTCGATTCTTACGTCGTTGGGATCCACCCCCAATTCCTCAGCCACAATCATCGCCATCACGGTCTTGGTGCCGCATCCGATATCGCTGGCTCCCATGTTGAGGACGACACTGCCGTCGGAATAGAGCGTGATGATTGACGTAGATGGCGGCCCTCCTCCGCCTGCCGCCCACGAACCACCCGAGACGCCAACTCCCCGGCGGATGTGACTGTCGGTCCCGGCAGCCCTGATCTCCTCCCTCTTCTCCCTCCACTGGAACGTGCTGGCTCCCTCCGTGAGACACTCTGCGAATCCCGTGCTTGTGTAAGGCGGATTCCCTGGAATGGTCTGGCTGACAGTGGGAATGTTCTTCAACCGCAGCTCGATCGGATCCATGTCGATTGCTGCAGCCAAAGCGTCTAGCATCTGTTCGAGTGACCAGGTGTTTTGGGGATGTCCAGGACCTCGCATCGGTCGCGAGGGACCGGCATTCGTGTAAAAACCTTGCAGCTCGGTGCGGACGTTCGGGCAGGTATAGCAGTTTTGGGTGAGCCAGGCGAGTGCAGAAGGTCCACCATTCCCATAGGCTCCTCCGGTTGCGGTCGCCACGTACTCGAGCGCTGTGAGGGTGCCGTCTCTCTTGATGCCGGCCTTGATCCGCATGTTAGCCGGCGGCCGGTTCCCGGTGGCGAGAAAAGTCTCTTCGCGGCTGAGCGTTATCTTGACTGGTCGCGCTGTCTTCTTGGCAAACAGTGCTGCCAGGATGGTGTACTTCCCTGCCTGTAGCTTGCTCCCGAAGCCACCACCCATGTAATGGCCCACGACCCGCACTCGGGATAACGGCATACCGAGCGCCGCCGCAACCGCGGGCTGGATGTTGTATACGCCTTGTGTAGACTCCCATACGGTCAAGCTGTCGCCATCCCAGCTGGCAACACATCCGTGCGGTTCCATGGGAGCGTGCATCTGGGTCTCGGTTCTGTACTCTTCCTCCAGCACTACATCAGCCTCGGCGAAGCCCGCCTCGACGTCGCCTCGCTCATACTGCTGTGGACTCCCAGACTGGTTGCCGTCGTCGTGAACCTGATGGGCGTTGGGCTCGAGGGCTTGGCGCTCGTCGGATAGGTGCGGGCGGACGTCATACTCAACCCTGATGGCGCGCAGGGCGTCCCTTGCCTGATAAGGTGTGTCGGCCACGACCGCAGCGACCGCCTCCCCCTCGAACCGGCAATGGGAGTCGAACAACTGCGTACGGATGTACTCGGAGTGCGCCCGCGTTGCCGGATCATCCGGAGTAAACGCGCTCAAAACACCTCTTACGCCGGGCATGCCCTCTGCCTCACTGACGTCCACTGCGGTGACCATCGCATGTGCGTGCGGGCAGCGCAGTAACGCGCCGTGTAGCATGCCCGGAAGAACTATGTCCGCCGGATACACTGCAGTACCACTCACACGTTCGTATCCGTCGACTTTCGGTACTGGTTGGCCAACAACCCGAGTGCTCGGCCAAGGCTCTTGATCGAACGCTGGGTCGGCTGTCTCCGGTACGTCGATTCCTTCGGTGTAATACCGTGCGACTTCTTCGTTTTTCATGACGCACCTCCGCCGGCCCGCTTGAGCTCAGCGGCCCGTTCGCCGCTATTCAAAATGTGCGGGTATGCTCCGCAGCGGCACAGATTGCCGCTCACCTGCTTGGCGACGTCCCCGCGCGTGGGGTTAGGGTTCGCACGTAGAAGACCTTCCACGGACATTATCTGCCCCGACGTACAGTAGCCGCACTGCATGGCGTCTTCTTCGACAAAAGCCTGCTGCACCTCTCCAATTTCCTCACCGGTCATGAGCCCCTCGACGGTGACGATCTCCGCGTCCTGGGCTTCCACCGCCAGCGTCATGCACGAATACCGTGGCTGATCATCCATCAATACCGTGCAGGCTCCGCATTCACCCCTCTCGCATCCGATTTTCGTTCCGGTGATGTGCAGTTCCTCTCTGAGCACGTACGCGAGCGACCAGCGTGGCTCGACGAGATGTTGGTAGGAGCGACCGTTGATTCGCAGGGTTACCGACACCTTCTCGTCCGCAACCAATACGTTTGTTTTGGCCGACGTCTCCGCGGAGAGCTTTCCGGCTGCCGCAACTGAGGCAGCTCCGACACCCATCCTCGATAGGAAACCTCGCCGCGAAACACCATCGTTGGGGCCATCTTTGTTTCGTGTCATATGACCGTCCTCATACGTGGAGATACTTGGGTCCTTGCCGTGGGCGGGAAAGCAGAGGGCCACAGACAAGGTGTCCTGATCCATGCTTCTACTAGAAGACTACGTTTCGGTTGGGGGGGGTGGCAAGGGGACCGCGGTATCAAGAGCGAATCAGCCGCTGAGAAACGCGGACGAGCGCGGAGAACAACAGGACTTGAATGCACCACCCAACCCAACAGAACCATCCGCGTTTTTCTGCGTCCCTCCGCGGCCAATACTGTTGTCTGTGTACTGGTTTAGCCGCTGATGTACGCGGACGAATGCGGAAAACAGCGGTACTAGATTGCCCCACCCAACCCCACAAAAGAATCCGCGTATTTCAGCGTTCCTCCGCGGCTGAATCACTGACTGAGTTTCAGGCCCCGGGGAGAGTCGAGTTCAGAAGCCGATCGAGAAACCCAACGAGATCACCGGATAGAACTTGAAGTACTTCTTGAGCGCGTCCTCTACCTCGACGGTCTCCGCCTGGAGATCCGCGTCGAAACCCGGCAGAGTGGTTGCGTTGCCGAAAGCCTCGAGATCGAGTTCAGGTTCCCCCTGGTACGCGACGCCAAGATCGAGGAAGAAACCGAACCTGCTGGCAGCGGGATTGCCGAAGCCTATGCCCACGTAAGGCGCGATGTCAGGTGTGACGATCGTTCCGGCGAGGCTGTCCAGACTATAGCTGGTACCGCCGAGATCAACGGTCTGCGTTACGTCACCCGTAAGCACTATGTTCGAACTCGAGTAGCGGAGGCCTCCGCTCAATCGAAAACCACCGGCGGGATACAGGTCCACAAGCGCCATAAATTGCGGGGTCTGCAGCTCGACAGTGAAGTCCACATCTGAAAACGTTCCGTCGATTTCCAGAGGCATGATATTGGCGCCTGCCCTCAACCCGATTTTGGGTGCCGCTGCCACCGCAACGTCCACACCCACTCCCAGAGTGCCAACGTGCCCGGCCACCCCGATTCCTCCCTGGGCGTGCAGTGATCCCGGAAAGGTCGTGGTTGCAAGAAGGACACTGAGGCAGAAGATCTTTCTCATTTGATCCTCACTCCATTTTGAGGCCGTTGGCGATGTTGTCCGTATACCATGAGTACTCAGAATCAGTCTCCATGGCCAGTCAGGCGAAACCGGAACGCACTACGTTCACTAGCGTTCGCGGTGTAGACTTGCGCCGTTGCCTAACTGGCCGCGCTCACCCCAACCCCAGCAGTATGCCCGGCCGGCTGTGGTGAGAGCGCAAGTGTGCATGAGGCCGGCGCACGGACTCAAATGGGGCTTCAGGGTCGGGACCGAGGCCCAGGTCCGCGGCTTCGGAGCACGCGGTCAACAAACAAACACCTACCACGATGCGGAGTAGCATCGTCTGGGTGCTGGCCACCGTGGGTTATCTCCGGTACCTTAGGAACATTAGACCGCTTCAGGCAGTAGAGTAATCATCGATCGGGATCAATTGCAATACCCTGCCAGGCCATGAAGGGTCACGTCTGTCCCGAATGGAGGTGGATACTGTGTTTGAATCGTTCCGCCACGAAAAACGGCAATATGCACTGCGGCTCGGTGCGTTTATTGGAGTCGTTGTGATGGCATCGTCCCTCGTACCGGGGAATGCTGCTGGTCAAGAATTCGCAGGGTTTAGGTACGAAAACGGGAAGTGCGTGAACGAAGCAGGTGAAGAAGGGCTCAATCCCGGCTACGTAGGAGAGTGCGGAGAGCTGCGTGCTCACGATCTGCGCGAAGCAACTCTCAACACTGTTGATTTCTCCGGTGCCGATATGCACAATGTTAGGGCCAGAGCGGCGAAACTCAGAGATGCCGTGCTAGTGGGCGCGAACCTGAGAAGCGCGGAATTGGAGGGCGCCGACCTGAGAGGGGCGGACCTGACGAATGCGCGCATGGACCGGGCGAACTTGCGAATCGCAGACCTCTCTGGTGCTATTCTCTTTGAGGTGAAACTGGATAGGGCCAATTTTGAAGGCGCGTTACTTCGAGATGCCAACCTGGCCCGTTCAGACCTACGACGCGCCGATTTCAGGGGTGCCGACCTGAGTTATGCGGATCTGACGCGCGCAAACCTTCGTGGCGCAATGTTCAACCAGTCGACGGTCTTCCCGGTGGATCTCCCGGCACAACACGCCCAATCGCGTGGCATGGTTTATCGACCGTAGCATGGAGCCTGGTGAGGTGGCAGCGCTGGCGTGCGACTCGATATCCCTTGAAAGGGCGGGCATCCCATAGCACCGAGCGAGAAAACCGAGAGCGTCGTTTCCGTTGAGATGCTCGATCTCGTGCGCCTCGTGTTGTTCTTTGGAATTCTCACCGGCTTTGCAGAGGTTATCCTCGTTGCGGTCATCAAGTTCGCTTCTCTCGCTTCAGCGCCGGCGGGATGGGCGAGTCCCGATGTACGCCTCCGCCATAGTTATGTATGGCTGAGCCCGCACATAATATGGATGGCTCCCCTGACACTGTCGGTGTGCCTTGCGTTCCCTGCCGCTCTGCTGGCGTTTGCAGGTCGAGTCAGCAGGGGTATTCTCTCGATCCGCAACGCTTCCGTAGTGCTGGCGTTTTTCTGCTGCCTCTCCCTGCTAAACATCTACCCAAGGCTCTACATCGTTGCAGTGCTGGTTTTGGGCGCTGGACTGGCGGTGCAGCTCGGCCGCCTCGCAGACGCCAGAAGGACACAGTTTTTGGGATTGGTGAGACGTACGACAAGGTGGTTGGTGGGTGCATTGCTCCTATTGGCCGTCACGATGAACATCGGTGGAGTGTTGCGCGAGAGGATGCGCGTCGCGGCGTTGGCCGCATCGTTGGATGGTGTCCCGAACGTTCTGCTCCTGATTCTGGACACAGTCCGCGCATCCAACATGAGTCTCTACGGATACTCGAGAGAGACAACTCCCCGCCTCGAGCGGCTAGCGGCTGATGGCGTCACTTTTGATATGGCGATTGCCACGTCTCCGTGGACGCTGCCGTCACATGTTTCGATGTTCACAGGTCGTCTGCCCTATGAATTCACCTCGAATTTCTTGATTCCCTACGGCGGTGAACACACCACTCTCGCCGAGTTCTTCACAGAGCGTGGTTACGTCACGGCCGGGTTCGTTGGCAACCTGGTTTATTGCACCGAGGAATCCGGCATAACTACCGGTTTCACTCATTACGAAGACCACAAAATGGAGCCGAGTGAGTTCGTGAAGAGCTTTGCTTTGGGTAGGCGACTGGAGCAAAACCCCCTCCTTCACAGGCTGCTCTCCCACTACGACGTGTTTGGAGACAAGGACGCGGCGGAGGTCACGGACGAGTTTCTGAGTTGGGTAGACAACCGGCCGGACAATCGACCGTTTTTCGCCTTCCTCAACTACATGGATGCACATGAGCCCTATCTGCCACCAGAACGGTTTCAGCAACAGTTTGGATCGGGCTGGGAACGAAGCAACGATCTGAACACGTACTTTATCCGCTGGGCAGCGCGAGCTGGCAGAGCTCAGATGCGCACCGAGGAGTTGGCTGCTGAGGTCGCCGCCTACGACGGTACCATCGCTTATGTTGACGAGCAGATCGGGATTCTGCTCGACAAACTCAGGGAAGACGGCCTGTTGCAGAAGACTGTCGTTGTCGTGGTCTCCGATCACGGTGAACAGTTCGGCGAACACGGACTCCACGTACATGGCAATAGCCTGTACCTGCCCAACCTGCACGTGCCTTTGTTGGTTGCATACGGGAACAACCTGCCGGCTGGCGGACGCGTGGCAACACCGGTGTCCATCAGGGACATTCCGGCGACGGTCATGAGTCTCACTAGCTTGTCAGGTGGAGCGCCATTTCCTGGCCGATCCCTCGAGCGCTTCTGGGAACCGGTGGAAGAGGATTCCGAACGAGTGGTTGAACCAGTCTTTTCGGAGCTGACCGACATTCGTGGCGCGCCTACTACTAAATCTCTCGTTGTTGGACGTTACCACTACATCTGGGGAGAGAACCGGACCGAGGCACTGTTCGATCTCCAGTCGGATCCCGGAGAATTGACCAGCATTCTGACGCCTGAGAACCTGGAACTGGTCAATAGCATGCGGCGTATGATTGCTCCGCACATAAGGAACGATGCTGCCTTGTGGGAGCGGCTGCCCCAGAATGAGTAATTGGCCGCTGATTGACGCGGACGAACGCGGAAAACGGCGGGATTTGATTGCCCCACCCAACCCCAAAACACCATCAGCGTATCTCGGCGTTGTTCCGCGGCTAAATCGAGATCCGGGCCAGTGTAGCCTGGATACCGAGGCGAATCGGGATGTTATCCGCTAGCTTACTTCCCAACTGAATGAAAGGCGCCCGATGTACGTTGGACCTGAAACCCTGATGCCGCTTGCATCCGCCCTTGCCGCCGTTGCAGGAGTGATGCTCATGTTTTGGCGGAAGACCGTTGGAATGTGTCGTGCGAGCATCAGGTTCATATCCCGCACCGCATCGAGGCTCTTTCACGGTAGTCGAAGCCGCGACTAAACGCCTACACCGGTCTATGTAAATTGTGCGTGGGATGGGCGTTACCGACGCCGCAGCGATGGGACTCATATAGGGTACTCCACTGAGCGATACCGGCGGCTGAGGCTATAGTGCCCCTTTCGCCCTGAAACGGTCCGTTGGTAACCTTACCGTGCCGATGAAATCCGCACGTACAGTCATTGCCATTGGATTGGATGGGCTGGAGCCCAAGATCGTCGAGTCGTTACTCGCCACAGGTGCCCTGCCGCATCTGAAATTGCTCGCCGATGGCGGGGGCTACTCTCGCATAACGACGACGTATCCTGCTCAGACGCCTGTCGCGTGGTCTACTTTCGCCACCGGCACCAATCCGGGCGGACACGGCATCTTCGACTTCATCCGCCGTGACCCCACGACGTACCTGCCGGAGGTTGCGCTCAACCGTTACGTGCAGAAGAGTGCGTTTCTTCCTCCAAAGGCAGAAAACCTGAGGCGCGGCACGCCGTTTTGGGAGCTGCTTTCTGATGCGGGGATCCCCTCGTCAGTTTTACGCTTCCCTTGCACCTACCCCCCAGACAACCTGAAAGGCCGAATGCTTTCGGGAATGGGCGTACCGGACGTGAGGGGTAGTTTCGGAACGCCCACCTTCTACACATCGGATCACGGCGCCACCGCACACGAGAGCGAGTTCGTCGTTCCAGTACACGTAGATGTAAACGGCAACGGCGAAACCGACTTGATCGGACCGCGCGATCCGAAGAGCGGAAAGGATGCCAAGTACCCGATCGAATTGAAAGTCGACCGTTTCAACAAGACGGCAACTGTTTTCTCACGCGGTGAGCCCAACGTGCTCGAGGTGCGCGAGGGGCACTGGAGTGACTGGCTGAAGGTGAAGTTCAAGCTGGGCAGGCTGCAGTCTGTTGTGGGGATGGTGCGCTTCTATCTCATGACTGTCGACACTCGATTCGAGTTGTATGCATCGCCAGTCAACTTCGATCCCAAATCACCGGTCTTCCCGATTAGCTCTCCCTGGGACTACGCGGGCGAACTCGCGGGCGAACTCGGCACCTACTACACGACTGGGATGGTTGAGGAACATACCGGCCTCAACAACGGGCGCATAGACGAAGCAGCGTATCTTGCGCAGTGTGAAACCGTGCTCAAAGAGCGCGAGGCGATGAT
>JBDHHK010000014.1:0-37904 GCA_039589395.1 Gemmatimonadota bacterium | reverse complement strand
GTCGCGGCCGTACATCGAACGGACAGGATACAGTAGGCTACGGACTTGGACCGGCGTTACTGACTCACCACCAACGGCTGACCTGAACCGTGGCTCTGAGGAGGGATAGGCACACAACACCTACCGAAACCGCGCGGCACTTCCTTCCCAGAAGCCTTCCCAACTCTCCGGAACAGAGGCCGAAATCCCAGAGGCGCCGGGCGGATTCGAACCGCCGAATAGGGGTTTTGCAGACCCCCGCCTTACCACTTGGCTACGGCGCCTTAGCAACACAACTTCGCATGAGAGGGGTTATTACTCAAGCGTCTGCCCGAGTGTGAGCAGTAGAGCTCGTGCTAGCCGCCAACCTCCGCCAATTCTCGCACAACCGTCTCCAACTCGTCGAATTCGGTCGATTTGTCGAAGAAGTGTCTCGCTCCCAACTCCATACAGCGTTTTCGATATGCGGCGTAAGGATAGTTGGTGAGAATAATCACCACGGGTAGATCCGCACTATCCCTGATGGACTCGAGCAATCCGATGCCACTCCGATGTGGCATCCGTATGTCGAGAATCACCACGTCAGGATTCAGTTTCCGGATCAGATCCGCTCCTTCGATCGCGTCGGAGGCCTCACCAACGAGTCGTACCCCTCCGATCTCAGACAACAGGCTAACAAGCCGGCGGCGAATTACCGCCGAGTCGTCCACGATCAAAAAGGTGCGTGCTCTGTCCGTTGCCGCGGCCAAGCCACCGGCTCCCATTGCAGTCGCTGAAGGCAAATTCATGCATAAGGAGTAGATCTTGGTCTCGTTCAGTGCTATCAGCCACAGCGACCGATCCTGGTAGGCCCGTGTGGCGCCGCTCTGTAGGTGAAGGCTGACTCAAGTAGGAACTCGGACTACTGAATCACGAATCTCTTTGTGGTTGATGTCATACGCCTAGTCAACCAACCCGTGCCGCAACACATAGCGTATCAACTCGGCGTTCGACTTCAGGTTCATCTTCGACAATACCCGCGTCCTATAGGTGCTCACGGTCTTCGGACTCAGGCCGAGCTCGGCCGCCGTTTCTTTCACGCTCGTACCGGATCCTAGCTTGCAGAGTACCTGATACTCTCTATCCGAAAGCATGGAATGGGGCGTCAACTCGCGATCTGATTCCAGCTCGAAAGCCAGGCGCTCAGCCAAGGATTCCGTGACATACTTGCCACCGCGATAGGCCCTGCGAATCGCCCCGGCGAGTTCATCCGGTGAGTGGTCCTTGGTCAGATATCCGGACGCACCTAGCCGGAGAGCTCTGACCGCATATTGATCCTCCGAGTGCACACTCAGCACCAGAATCCGGACTCCCGGGTGCTCCTTTCGTAGGCGATGCATCGTCTCGAGGAAGCCCGGACCAGGCATGGAAACATCCAAAAGAAGGACGTCTACACTCGCTTCAGCACATTTTCCCAGCGCGCCGTCGCCGTCCACCGCCTCACCAACCAATTCCATGTCCGGGCATTCGGCGATGATGCGCTTCAAGCCCTCTCGCACGATTGGATGGTCATCAGCAATGAGCAAACGAATCACGATAAATCTCCGATAAGTCTCCGCTCGTGAGGCAGTTCGAGCTTAACGTGTGTCCCGCCTGCGGGCAAACGACAGATGCTGACCTCGCCACCAAGAGCGGCAGCTCGTTCGCGCATGCCGATCAGCCCTATCGAATCCGAGCTCGAGAGGGTGGCGTCTCCAATACCACAACCGTCGTCGCTGACGGCTAGAAGCAGCGTATCGCCAACGAATCGGATTTCAACCGTAACATTATCTGCTTCTGAGTGTCGCGCTACGTTGACAAGTGCTTCCTGCAAGATTCGAAACGCAGCAGTTGCATGCTCGTTCTGAACGAATCTATCGCCGATGCGAAGCTCCAACTGACAATTGATGCCGGATTGCCTACAGAACTCAGTGGTCTGCCACTCTACCGCGGCTTCGAGGCCAAGATCGTCCAGAATCGGCGGCCTCAACTGCGTCGATATCGTGCGCACCGAATCGACGGTCGAGTCGAGCAGTGCCTGCATCGATTCTGCCCTTTCGCGAACCGGTTCGTCCTCGGGCAACCTCCGCATCAGCCACGAGAGGTCCATCTTCAAGCCCGTGAGCGCTTGGCCTAACTGGTCATGTATCTCCCGTGCGATCACCGTTCTCTCTTCCTCACGAACGGCGTGCAGGCGGGCGGCTAGGTTTCGAAGCCTCTCCTGTGAAGCTGCAAGAGCTTCCTCTGCTTGCCGACGCTCCAACGCATGCGCGAGAATGTTTGCGACGCCCTCTAGGAAGTTGACATCGTCAGTGTCGAATGCCCTCTGTTGATTTTCGCACGCCATCAAGACACCAAAAGGACGTCCCCATCCACGTATTGGTACCGTCACTGAACTAACCACTCCATGATCGCGGAAAAGGGGCGGTTGCTCGAAGCGTTCCTCCACTGTGGCGTCCTCTACAACGATAGTCTGGGACCGACGGAGTGCGAGAGCACCCTGCCACTCCGTAGCTGCGTCCATCACGGCGGTTCCTACCTTCTCCTCATCACAACCAACCGCCTCACGCATAATGAAAGCCTTACCATCGGCGGCAAGCTCGACTACCCCGCATAGCCCAATTTCGAGTGTAGCGGTTACTAAGTTGACAGTCTCGGTCAACAGCGTGTCTAGATCGCCGCCTGCTAGCGCCTGACGCCCAAGCTTCGCAATCACCGCCTGCTGCCGCTCCCTGACCTTGAGTGCTCTTTCAGCACGTACGCGAGGACTAATATCGACTGCCGTTGTCGCCAGGATCATCGGCGCACCTTGGTCGTCGGGAATCATGATGCCGTTCATGAGCATCGGGAAGGCTGTACCGTCCCTATGTGTGTGCCACACCTCGGTTGGACCGTATTTTCCATCCCGCAGCAGAATTGCGTTCACCTCCTTGACGACTTCCAGCTGGTCCTCAGAGTGAAACACAGACAACTTCTCTCCGAGGAGTTCGTCGACGGTGTACCCGTGCACATTCGCGAAATTGGTATTCAGATACAGCAGGTTGCCAGCCAAATCAGCCACCGCCATACCATAGTTTGCGTGGTCGGCAATCTCCCGGAATTCACGTAGCTCTTCCTCGGCTTGCCGTCGCTCAGTGATGTCAGTGTTTGTTCCGACTGCCCTGATGGGATTCCCGGCCGCATCACGTACAACCCTACCTCGAGCCAGAATCCACCTGATAGATTCGTCCCTGTGTAGCATGCGGTGTTCTAAGGAATACTCCTCGGTCGTACCGGACATACAGGCGGCTGCGGCCTCATCGGCTGCCCGCCGATCTCCTGGATGTATGAGTCGACTCCATCCTTCCACGTCAGTGGGGAATTCGTCGTCCTCATATCCAAGAAGTTGCATGATGATTGGATCGACAAAGAACCTTCCAGACAAGAGATCCCAATCCCATACCCCAGTGCGCGCCGCCCTAGTCGCCATCGCATAACGATCCTCGATAAGGCGTAACGCCTCCTCGGCCTGCCGACGTTTCGAAATGTCTCGTGCAACCGAATACGCAAACGCCTCCGAGCCCAGCTTTCGGTAGCTGATTGAGACTTCCACAGGCAGCATCGCTCCAGAGCTGGTGCGGAATAGCGACTCGTTTGTTAAGGATCCCTTGCTCTTGATATCGGCCCATTGTTGGGACCAGTTCTCCGCACCCAAGCCCGTATCGATGTCGTGGATGGTGAGCGACAGCAGTTCGTCTTCGGAGTAGCCCAGTGTTCTGCAAGCGGCCTTGTTGACATAGAAGAGCTTTGCGTCGGACCGCATGAGGAGAATGCATTCCGTGGCTCGATCCACCGCATGCCGCGTGAGCCGAAGGTCCATCTTGTCGCGTTCGCGTTCGGTCTCATCCCGCCAAATGCTTACGGCGCCGCCACCATCGATCGGGTCGAGCGCCGTCGCGGTAACGCTCAACCAACGGGTGCCGTTCGGCGTGAATATCTCCAGTTCGCAATCACCGCTGGAAGCGTCAGAGTTCACACTTTGCAGCAATTCGACCCAGCGCTGCCTTGCGTCAGTATCGGAGTGGGGAAAAAGTGAATCCGGACTAGCCCCTATGGCTTCGCTTCGACTTAGACCGAGGATTTCCAAGAAAGACTCACTGGCGTCTACGATGGTGCCGCTCGCATCTGTGATCACTATCCCATCGTTCGAGGCACCGAGCACAGCACCAAGGAGCCTGGAGGATTGGAGTTTCGCCTCCGAACCATTCTTCTCGAATTGTTCGCTCATCTGCATTCCACGAGGCGTGTCAAATCAGAACGCGAAACCTCTTCCGAAGCTCACCACCCATCGTTTGCCGTCAAAGCCCTCACCGAACTTATAGGCCAGATCTATCCGTCCTACGTTAGACCCGGCCGCTCTTGTGGTTCCCAAGCGGAGTCCAACTCCCACGTCCCCCCCCAACCGTTTTGGTTCGTCGCGGAACCACGCACCTCCATAGTCTAAAAAGGCGGCGAAGCCGATCCCAAAATTCCCCAACACCTCGTCGATGACGAACGCACGGTGTTCCAGTGAGCCCCAGATCATCCGCGTGCCAGTGAAGGAGTGAGGACCAAACGCTCTCGGACCGACTCCATGACCGATGTCGTATTCGGCGCCGAATGCGATACCGCGTTGCGCTCCCGCCTCGATATGAAATACGGTGGCATTACGCGGAAACGGCATTGTCGCGATAGTCAGCCCACCCCACACCTGCCCGGAATCTAGCCCGGCTGAGTTGAAAAGTGCGTTTGCGGTTGCCTGCAGAGCTGCGAACCCGCGGCCGAGAGGGATTCCGGTATGAATCCCCACCGCTGCACCTACACCCGTTTCTGCGTATCCAAACGCCGCGGGCGCCAACCACGCAGTCATTGAAAGGCGGGAGCTCAAGTCAACATCGAAATCCCTAGCAAAACCGTTGTAGTGGTTGACGACCTTATATCTAGCGCGGTTCACCTCCCCGAAAACACCCACCACCCCTTTGACACTGTCCGGAATCGCCAATCCCGTATCTGCATAAAAGACATGTTCAGCACGATGGATCTGCCCCAGCACACCAACACGCACATACCCTGCCGCGCTCGCCTTGAGGGCACGACCGTAGTTGATCGTCTGCAGGAAGGATCGACGCTGAACCGAGTCAGACAAGACTCCATCTCGGTAGCGTAATATTCTCTCGCGCCCAGTAGCGCCCACCAATCCCCAGGACTGTCTGTCTGAAAGCGCCCGCCATGGAACACCGACGTTCCAGATCCCAACGTCGCCATCACTGAGACGATCGTAGGCGCCCCCGACCGTAACGGGCGTACCGAACGCTCTATCCATACCAAGATTGAATGTTGTAGCGGTCCGGTCTGGTTCATCGCGATAATATGCACCAGCTCGCGTGGCCGTCCCGAGCAAGTTCTTCTCGGCCATCCCCACAGACCAGCTGATCGTTTCCCCGGTCGAGTACGCGGATAGATGAATCTGTGTCGACCATCCGTCTGCTGTCGCGACAACTACGGCCAGTTTCGACCCTACTCGCACGCTATCGATCGTTACGTCGCGAAAGATCCCCAGTCTACGCAAGTTTCGTTCGGTCTCCGCCACGAGAGCCGAGTCGTACGGCTCGCCGGCACGGAACAGAAGTTCACGCCTTACGACAGATACCCGAGTTGTGAAATGAATTGAGTTTGCGGCCTGAAACAGCACATTGGAACGCGCTTCCTCCTCTCCAAACACATTCCGAGTGACGACAACGACCGTATCCACAACCGGCACAGCGGCACGTTGAGCGTCTTGCGCCAAAACGAAAGCGGGGCATAGCAGCGCAAGGACCGCTACGAGAAAGAAGAAACATTTCATGTCTTGACCGAAATCAAACCTATAAGGAACGCCCCGAGACCGCATGGTGGCCTCGGGGCTAGCATAGACACTGAACAAAGAACGACTCTGCGAAGTTCTATATCAGAACGCCCCCAAATACCTATCCACTTCCCATTCGCTGACCATCGCGGAGTATTCAAGCCATTCAATGCGCTTCGCTTCCATGAACCGCTCGTATACGTGCTCACCCAGAGCAGATCTGATTGCTTTGTCTTTCTCCAAGCAGTCGAGGGCTTCATGAAGGTCGCGCGGCAGTTCATCGATACGGTACCGACGACGCTCTCTATGGCTCATCGTGAAGATGTTCTTGTTGACCGGTTCCGGCGGCGTTAGCGCTCGCTCCACACCCTCGAGGCCGGCGGCAAGCTGCACTGTCAGGGCCAGGTACGGGTTAGCCGAGGGGTCGGGCATTCTCACTTCGCACCGAGTGCTCTGGCCCCTTCGATCAGGAATGCGCACCAATGGCGAACGATTACGCATGCTCCAGGCAACGTTTGTCGGTGCCTCATAGCCGGGCACTAGACGCTTGAAACTGTTCACGAGTGGATTGGTGACCGCACAAAAGCCGCGGGCGTGCCTCAAGAGCCCGGCAATATAGCCGAGGCCCACGTCGGAAATCCCCCACCGGGCCTCAGGATCGGCAAAAGCATTCTTACCGTCTTTGAAGAGAGATTGGTGCGTGTGCATGCCGGAGCCATTCTGGCCTTCGATGGGCTTGGGCATAAAGGTGGCCAAAAATCCGTTCCGGTAAGCGATTGTCCGAACGATGAACTTGAAAGTTGCCAGGTTATCGGCCGTAGTCAGCGCATCGGCGTAGCGAAAATCTACCTCGTGCTGGCCGCGAGCGACCTCATGGTGACCAGCCTCGACCTGGAAACCCAAGTGGTCGAGGTCATGAATCATCAGGCGGCGGATCGGCTCTGCCTTGTCCACTGGTGCCAGATCGAAATACCCGCCGGCATCCTGGGTTTCCAACAAAGGGTTCCCGCTCTCATCCAGATGAAAAATGAAAAACTCTGCCTCACAACCAGCCATCATTTCATAGCCAAGTGCCTTTGCGCGTTCAATCTGTCTCTTGAGCGTGAGTCGTGGACAACCTGGAAATGGAGAGCCATCGGGGTTGTAGATGTCGCAGATCAAACGAGCTACCCTGCCACCCTCGTCGTCGTACGGGAAGACCTTGAACGTGTCGAGGTCGGGTTTCAGCACCATGTCGCTCTCCTCGATCCGCACAAACCCCTCGATCGACGATCCGTCAAACATGATGTCTCCCGCTACAGCTTTGGGGAACTGGCTGCGGGGCACCTCGACGTTTTTGTTGATGCCGGTCACGTCAGTGAACTGGAGCCGCAGGAAATCAACCTCGAGTTCATCGGCAAGCTTGAGAATATCTGTCTCAGAGGCACCCTTTGTGTCCACGACACGGCCCCTTATCGCCGTATTTTTTGTGGGCCCAGGTACGATCAGTGACTTTCGTGCTGACATCTTGGTATCTCCCAAATGGCATCCTTTCAGACCACCTCGAAGTGAAATGTGGCGTTCACACCACACCACTATACCGGCAAACTTGCAGAGTGTCAACTAAAATGTGCACAATATGCCAATAGTGATCTGCACTCTTGCAGGGTATTGGCACATTACATGCCAATTCTAGGAAATGCTGGGGCAAAACGCAGAATTTGGGTGACGCTAGTGGAAGGCCTGTTTTCTGAGCCTAGTCGCCGCCAAGGGATTTGAGCAGATTCCAAAGATCCTGAGCCGAGAACCCAGAAAAGCGCGATTCGATCTCCTGCTCGGACCACTCGAGGAAGATCCAACCCGACAACCTGTGGAGATTACCGGATATGAAGTGAATGCGGCCACGGATGGCCTGGAGCTCGGCATCCACAGCAGTTTCCAGCAGAACGTCCCAATGGCTCGATCCGCGCGTCAACTCGCCAGCTTGGCGCGCCTTGATCTCGCTCCAGGAGGGCTCGAAGTGTTTTGAAGAGTTCTTTCCTTCAGAATCCACTGGCATCAGGCTAGAGTAACCTTCGCAGCGCGAAGGCGCTAGCCGGAGCTTCGGACTGACGCTCACATCAACATCTCTTTCATCCACACTCCGGGTTCGCAGGTCTATATTGCAGGTTCAGGAAGTCGCACGAGAAGACTAATAAGGAACATGAACATGAGCACGGACCAACCTCCACGGAAATGCCCCAAATGCGGGACAAAGAGCACAGCGAAATTCTGTCACAGGTGCGGCGCGGCGATTAGTGAAAACGAATGCGCGAACTGCCAGGTCGCCCTGTCACCCGGAGCACGATTTTGCCATGTATGTGGTGCCCCAACGAGCTCACTCTCGCGCTCGAAGGGTTCCTTCAGCTTACCGTGGGTGATTGCGGGTGCCGCAGTCGTCGTTTCCATAGTGGTGGTTGCCGCAACCGGTGGTCCCTCTGCTCCTGTGAGCTCGGCTCCGGGGTCGACCCCCAGTAGTTCTAGCATAGGCGCGCCTGATATCAGCGACATGACACCGATCGAGCAAGCGGACGCCCTATTCGAGGTAGTGATGATTGCCTTGGAACGCGGCGACACGTCTCAGGTTGGTTTCCATGCACCAATGGCACTTGGAGCCTATGGCAACCTCGACAGCCTGGACGCGGACGCTTTATATCACGTGGGTCTGTTGCGCGGTGCGCTGGGCGACCACGACGGCATGCTAGCGATGGCAGACACCCTGCAGGCCATCGTTCCAGGCCATCTTCTGGCTACCACCCTCCGGAAAGCTGCCGCCGAGGCGAAGGGTGATTCCGCCGCGGTGCGAGCAGCGTATCGGAGTTTCCTCCGGGACTACGGTGCCGAAGCCACAACAGACCGACGAGAGTACATGTTGCACCAGAGGTCTATCGAGGCGTTTTTAGCAGAGGCTCGAAGAGCGACCGCAGGAGAAGGCAACTGAGATAGGACACTCGCGAAGCACGTTTGCTCTATATTGACACGAGGCTCAGCGTGTTTGGACCGGTTCCGATGGCAGCATTGAAGGCCAGCTCGGGCTGGAGTGCGTTGCAAAGCAGATAATCGCGATTATTCTATTTTACTGTCGAGCCGGTGCGAGAACGCTCGGCTGGGGATAGTTCATCATCGCTTCGAATCGCGGAGAATCCGTTTAGTGAATTCACCAAACGAACAACAACAAGTCCAGAAGCTGCTAGTGGTGGACGATGAAGATTCGGTACGCAGTGCTCTCACCCGTTATCTCTCGGCTCAAGGCTACGCGGTGGGCGACGCCGCTAACGGGGAAGATGCATTACATGCGATTAGGTCAGAACCGTATTCGCTCGTGCTGCTGGATGTGCGCATGCCGGGTATGGGCGGGGTGGACCTCGTGCCGGAGATGCTCGATCAAGAACCAGATCTGGCGATCCTCATGCTCAGCGCGATCAGCGATGCTACCACTGCCGCCACATGCATGCAGCGAGGTGCATACGACTATCTAACCAAACCCATTGAACTCACCGACCTGAGCAAGGCGATCGAGCGAGCGCTGAAGCGGCGCGATACGCTAATGCAGAATCGGGAGATCTCGTCGTGGCTCAAGGAAGAAGTCCAGCGCCGCACTCAGGAGGTTGAACGGGAACGGGCAAAGCAGCAGCAACTCACACTGGCAACTCTCGAAGCATTGGTAAACGCTCTGGAAGCGAAGAACGTGTACCTCAGCGGTCATTCAGCCCGCGTCGCGGCCTTTGCTGCGTCGGTCGCGCATCATATGGACTTGAGTGACGACGCAGTGGAAGACGTACGAATGGCGGGGCGCCTTCATGATTTGGGAAAGATCGGCGTTCAGGAATCAGTGTTGAATAAGAAGGGACCTCTAACAGATGAAGAATATGTTCATGTCAAACAGCACGTCCTAATCGGCTGGCAGATTCTGTCGCCGCTTCAACACTTGGGTCCAATTGTCTCGTACGTGAGAAGCCACCATGAGCATTGGGACGGAAGCGGTTACCCCGATGGGCTCACGGCCGAGGAAATTCCGCTCGGTGCACGGATACTTTGCGCCACCGAGGTTTATGACGCACTCACGACCGCCCGGCCTTACCAGGAAAAGCTGTCTCCAGAAGATGCCGTAGATAGAATGGGACATCTTGCGGGCAGAGTGATTGACCCGGTGGTTCTCAAGGGCATGGTCTCAGCTGTCGACGGCCGCAGGACTCTGATCTTCATCGACGAGTAAGGAGACGTCAAAACCGCTTTCTCCGAAGCCGTCCGAGCCGAGATATGGTCAGCGAATCAGCTGCAATACCTCGTCGGAACACCAACTTCGTGTTGGCCGCTCCCAACCCCAAGCCATTTGGATAGAGCCTGACAACCGATCGCGACGCAGTCAGTGTTACACCATACCGGGCCGGCCCCGGAGATCGCCACACGATTGAGTCAGAAGCTCCCTCGGCTACAGCAAGCAACGAATCGCCCGAAAACCTCACCGTCAAACGCACCGCCCGATATACAGCGGCTACTCGGGCTCTGTAAAAGAATGCCGCAGTTTCGTCTCCAGCCTTGCGGACCGCGAGCCGGTCGGCGTACCCAGCCATCCGCGGAGCGGCCAAACACGCCAGAATGCCTATCACGACCAAGACGATAGCCATCTCGATCACAGTGAAGCCTCGTCGCATTCAGACACCATATGTTGCACGTGGATGTGACTGATGACCGGAAAAACGCGCACATTAACCGAAGATTGCCGCAGCCGATCTGGCACGCCTTATGCCCTATTCCCGAACCTACCCTTGCCGTGTGGCTACCCGTACGCCATACTTGCCAGGTTGAGCATATATGCAGCCGCGAGGAGAGCCTAAGGTGGACGCAACAGACACCATGATCGCACCTCAAACGGAGCAGAATCGGGGATTGCACGGGCCGTTTTTGGAGCGGGCTGCAGGCGGAGATGGCACCAACCGAGGTATTGGGCTCGGTGCGTTTCTAGTGATGCGGTTGGTAGACCAGTTCCGTGTCGACACCGCTAACTCCGGCCGTAATGCCCTCAATTACCAGTGCTTTTCCACGCGTTCTTACATAGCTGATATCCGGCCGCAGTGTGAAACGTCCGCCATGCTGTACGAAGTCACTCGTGTGGCGCAAGTGGCAATCGAATCGGACGACCGTCGCTTGCTGTTCCCCCCCCTGTTGGCGCTGGCGTGCCACTTCGAGGATAGGCTGAGTTTCGACGAGGGCCTCGACGTCATTGAGACCGCGCTCCAACTGAGCGACGGGCGCGACGCCGAAGATGAGGTTGCCGCTTTCCTCCTCAAGGCACGCATTCTCAGAACTGCCAGCCGTTATCCGGCGGCGCGATCGGCATACGAGCACGCCGGAGCGATGGCACAGCGGTTGGGAGACGAACGCTCAACAATGCTCGGCCGAATCGGCTGCGGCATCGTTGCTAGGCAGGTTGGAAACCTACCCGAATCCGAGCAGCTCCTTGAAAAAGTGATTGAGGATGCGAAAGCACTTGGCGACCGAGACGCCCAGGCTCGTGGATGTCAGGACTTGGCCTGCACCCTATACCATGCTGGCAGGATTCAGGAAGCGGCCCCACTAGCATTCCAGGCGTATGAGCTTTTTGAAGCGACGGCAGACAAGGTCAGGAGCTTGAGCGATACAGGAGTGATGTTGAAAGCGCTCGGCCACTATAGTGCGGCACGAAACGCATTCGATCTCGTGCTCTCAGGGGATTTGACACCTGACGTGCGAGCGCGGACAGAACTGGAGTGCCTCGAGGTGAGCGCTTTGATTGGTGACCGTCTCTCTTTTGAACGCTGGCGGCAAGCTGTGAACGAGAAGTACGAAAAGCTGCCTCCGGATGTTCAGATGGACTTTGAGCTCCAGGTGGGTACAGGTTTGTCGTTGTTCGAGGAACATGACCGTGCGGAAGCCCCGATCCAGCGAGCGATCAAGATCGCGGAACAGTACGGAATGGCTGAGCGCGTTTTCTTTGCCGAAGGACAGCTAGCTGAAGTACGAGAACGCCGAGCCATGCCAAACAAGGCCTTCGAGCAATCGAAGACACGACGCGGCCAGTCGAACGGTGTTCAAAACACGATCGACCGCCTGGAGGTACTTGCAGCCAGTGCGCGGGGCTGATTCCAAAGCTCAACCCCGCGGCAATTGTGCTCTACGTATGAGATCCTTGAACGCTCAGATCGCCGCAGGTGTGGGATCCTTGTACAGAACACGAATCTCCCTCAGGGGCCGTGAGGTTTCCGCAAGCTGCGGTACCAAGTGCAAAGGAGGCAAGCAAAGCAATAGCGAGTAGGCGAACAGGGCGTGACATGTTTTCTCTCCTGATCGGAATTGATGGCATGTTCGTTCTGCAACGGTGAACATTGCGGAAGAAACGCCGTTTCGTTAGTGCGTTTTTGGGGCATCGTATGTCGTTTTTGGGACATTTGTGCTAGTACTTGCCGCAGTTAGCGAGTCGCTCGAGCCAAGGCTCAGGAGAGCGGCCGGTCACAAGTTCAGGTTTGTGACGGCACACTCTTGGGATGAGGCTGTCGAGACGATCCTTAGCCTGCCAGTCGAAATGGCCGTGGTAGATCCAGGCCTTTCTGGCGAGCCAAGGACACAGGAGATCGAGCGCATTCGCGTGCTGTTCCCGTCGCTGCCACTGATTCTCTACGGCGAGCTTTCGCCCACGATTGCGCGGATCCTTCTGAAGCTCGGCAACGCTGGGATTGAAGAAGCGGTAATAGCAGGCTTTGATGACCATCCTGACCGGCTTGGAAACCTGCTGATGATGGAAGCCACACGGGCGGTGTCAGGAGAACTCGTCGCCACGATATTGAAATCGTTGGAATGGTGTCCTGGCGAGTTGAGGTGGGCCATCGAAACCATCATCAGGGAGCCGGGTGCCGTACAGTCGGTGCAAGATTTGGCCGACCGGGCACGTATGGACCGTCGAACGTGCGGGCGTTGGTTCGTGCGCGTGGGGCTGCCGCCGCCCAGCGTAATGCTGATGGTGCTGCGGGTGTTATACGCGCATCGGTTGCTTCAAGACCCGGGCTATACGGTAGAAGATGTAGCGTCTAAGCTCGGCTATGCTCAAACCCGAACACTCGCACAGAACGTAAAAGAAGTGTTCGGAGTCACACCGGGCGAACTGCGCATTGCATTGAGTCAAGACGACGCCTTATCCATCGTGCGCGAGAGATACCTAGGCAGGACCGATGGGGAGATAGCAAACGTATCATGAAGGAAGCATCTGTCCTCGTTGTCGATGACTACCGGAACGTGCGTAAGACCCTAGAGCGCGCACTAAGAAGCGTTGGATATACCGTGTTCCTGGCAGCATCGGGCGACGAAGCGTTGGGAATCCTCAAAGAGCATCACGTAGACGCGGTTGTGCTGGATCTACACATGCCGGTGATGTCGGGGCAAACGCTGTTCCATCTGATCATCGGTACCTGGCCTGCGCTCAAGACAAGGGTTCTCATAATGACCGGAGATGCTAGGGTGGAAGAGAAAGAGGCATGGCTGAAGCTCTACGACCTGCCGGTTGTGAAGAAGCCGTTTGCTCTCGACGAGGTTCTCACGCTCATCGACGTGTTGACAGGTGATCAGCGGCGGGTGGCGAACGGGCCCTAGATGAGTTCTATCGAAAATCGATCCGACGATCCCCTATCAGCGCTGCGAGAATACCGACACCTGGCACCATGGAGCCTGCGGGACATGGCAACTCTGGCAGGTGCGATCCTCGAATCGTCGGGAGTGAGACCACTGAACGCCGCGGCGAGCGCACTTCCGAGCGAACGCACCATACGGTTCTATGTGGCCCGAGGGCTGGTGACACCTCCAAGCGGCCGGGGTACGGCTGCCGTATACACGTACCGTCACATCCTGCATGTGCTTCACATCAAACTCCGCCAGATGGAAGGGTTCACATTGGATTCGATCGGTCAGGAGCTGGGCGACATGACCGGTGACGTTCTCGAGCGGAGAGTGGCATCAGCATTGGGACCTGGCCTACCGACGCCCGACCAACTTCCTCTTACCAGCAACGATCGACCAGCCTGGGGCCGAGCAGGACGCGCGCTGCGTGCGTGGTTGTCGGACAACACTCCCGAGGACGTCGACCAGGAGGGAGCTCCGAACCCTGCCACCACATGGCGTCGTTTGCCCATCTCCCGGGGAGTAGAACTGCACGTGCACGACAATCATCCCCTCGCACAGATGGGCGACCGCGACAGTGACCTGGCTGATGCGGTGAGACTGGCCGTCACACGGATAATGGGCATGGCCCCCGAGCATCCGTCGTCGAACAGCACCCCACCTTCGACCGAATCTGACTCCGAGCAGCGTTTGTCGTAAATTCTCTTGCGGGACGCTCGTGGTGCATCTTGTTTTCAATCACATCCCCGGTACCGGACCGTCGACATTGTCGTGTTGGCTCCGTCACGGTAACACAGCCAACGAGGTGAGCTGATGTTTGGAAGCATCTTTTTCCTGGTAGTTGTGGTGGTGATCATCGGATGGGTCATCTCGGCATACAACAAACTGATCGCGCTCAAGGGTGATACGGAAAACGCATGGAAGCAGATCGACGTTCAGCTCAAGAGACGTCACGATCTCATTCCGAACCTCGTTGAATCGGTGAAGGGAGCAATGGAGTTCGAGAAGGAGACGTTGGAGGCGGTGATCGAGGCGCGCAATCAAGCGGTCAACATTCAGGCCGGCGCTTTGCCTACCGGCGGGGTTCAACAACTTGCGGCGGCCGAGGCAGCGCTGTCGTCGGCACTCTCGCGCCTCAATGTGGTAGTGGAACGATATCCCGAGTTGAAAGCGACGACTAACGTCGGGCAGCTGCAGGAAGAACTGACGTCAACCGAGAACCGCGTGTCGTTCGCGCGCCAGCTCTACAATGACACGGCCACGACATACAACGTCAAACAGCAGCAGTTCCCGTGGAACATGGTAGCAGGCATGGCGAAGGCTGCAAAGGTGGAGCTCTGGGAGATCACTGACGAGACCGAACGTGAAGTGCCCAAAGTCGACCTCTCCATGAAATCGAAGCAGTGAGCGACTCCAACCTATTCGAACAACAGGCGGCTAACCGCCGTCGATCGGCGATCTTGGTAATCGTATTCTTGCTCTTCTTCGCCTGGATCGGATTCGGCGGAGATCTCATCTTTTACCTCCAGACAACGTCAGCCTCCTCGGGCGGCGGCACCGGTTATCGCCATGTATTACCGTTTTTCGGCATTGCGGCGACGTTGGTGGCAGCAGGAATGGCATGGTATAGCTGGCGAAAAGGACCCAAAGAAATTCTGTGGGCCACTGGCGCATGGGAGCTGGTAGAGCCCGCCAGTCCAGAAGAAAAGACGTATGTGAACGTCGTCGAGGAGATGGCGATCGCCTCAGGATTGCCGCGGCCAACCGTCTGGATAGTGCCGGACAAGGATCCCAACGCATTTGCCACTGGCACAGACGAAAAGAGTGCTCACGTTGCTGTCACCGAAGGGCTTCTGACCACACTCAGTCGCGACGAACTGCAAGCCGTCGTGGCTCATGAAATGGCGCACATAAGGAATCATGACGTCAAGCTCATGACGTTGTTGGCGGCACTCGTGGGCGTGTTAGCGTTGATTGCGGACGGCACATGGCGGGTGCTCTGGTTTGGAGGAGGCGGGCGGCGCGGCAGAGGCGGCGGAGGCAAGAAGGGCGGCGGCGCACCATTGGTCGCCATATTGCTCGTTCTTTGGGTCATTAGCATCATTCTCGCACCCGTTGTCTCCAGGCTGCTAGCGCTTGCGGTAAGTCGCAAGAGAGAGTTCCTGGCGGATGCGACGGCCGCTCAATTCACTAGAAACCCGGCGGCGCTAGCGTCTGCACTCCGAACAATCGAAGATGCGTCAGCTCCTACCAAGTCCGTGAAGAGAGGTACAGCCCATCTCTGCATTGCCGATCCAATGGGCCGTCAGCTCACGCACAAACAAGGAGTGGTCGCAAATCTGTTTGGCACACACCCACCAATGGGAGTTCGTATCGCTCGGCTCCGGGCTATGGCATACGCACACGAGAAGACTGGCACGATTCCAGAGGAGATCTGACGCTGTCGGCAGGCAGTTGGGTTCTGTTTGGTGGTGCTGTTGTTGTTCTCGCAGTGGTTGTCGTCTGGGCATTTCGTGGCGCAAGGTCAATCATCCGCAAGCGCCTGTCACGCGCAGCCATAAGGGTCGTACATCGCTTTCACCTTCGTCTCAATCGCCACGCGCTCGCAGGCAAAGAAAGCGTTCACGACCAACTGATAAACGACCCTATCATAAACGACGCGATCACCGAACACTGTATTGCCAGTTCCGTCAGCGAAGCCGAGGCCAGGAGATCGGTCGAAGAGTACGTAAACGAAATTGTCCCCGTATTCAATGTTCTGTCGTACTACAAGTTCGGATACAATGTCGCGCGCTTGTTCGTGAAGATCCTGTTTCGCGTCAGTTCGGCATATCAGGATCATGAAGCACTGAATGCGATTCCACGGGATGACGTCGTCCTATATCTAATGAATCATCGGTCTAACGCAGACTATATAGTGGTGACGTACGTGCTTGCACACGGAGTGAGTATCAGCTACGCTGTCGGAGAATGGGCGCGAGTTTGGCCGCTCGAACGAGTCTTCAAGTCGTTCGGTGCTTATTTCGTACGCCGCGGATATCGCGAACCACTATATCACACGGTCCTCGAACGTTACGTACAGCTCATCACACAACACGGCGTGACACAGGGAATTTTCATTGAGGGAGGGCTGACGAGGACGGGAAAACTGCGTCCGGCAAAGGTGGGATTGCTGGACTATTGCCTGTGCACCATCTGTGACCCGGCTTTCCAACGGGACATATGGCTCGTGCCCGTCGCGATCAACTACGATCGCGTGTTGGAGGACCGAACTTTAATCCGGGAACGTACCGACGAAAGGGAGAGACCAGGCCGATTCCGACAGCTCTCAACGGTGTCACACTACGTGTTTTTCAACGTAATTCGATTTCTCACCGGCAACTTGAAACGGTACGGTAGAGCGGCAGTGAACTTTGGAACTCCTATCTCCGTCAGAGAGTGGGCGAAAACGAATCCGGGAGTCCTCGAACAAAAACGCGAAGAGCGGACCCCAAAGCTCGTTATACTGGCGGACGCAGTGCTTGGCAGGATGGCGGATATAATGCCGGTGACTCCGGTCCCGTTGGTTGCCGCTGCATTGCTCTCATTTGAAGAGACGTTTGTGAGGAGGACTGATCTTCTAGGGCGACTAGACGAATACTGTGAGCATCTCGTGGCCACCAACCGGAGTCTGTCGCCACACGATTCGGATTCGGAAGGGATCCTCGACAGAGCATGGCGCATGCTCACCATGAGGCGCTTGGCGATGCAGGAAGGAGATGCGATCGTCGTGCTGCCGAAGCAACGTCCCTTGCTAGAGTTTTACGCTAATTCTGTCAGTCACCTTTTGCCTGTTCATGAGCGTCTATCAGCAATGTCGCCGGCTCTGGACCCGGACGAGTCCTTGCCGCGTCTCTGACCTCTGCCCCTTCCGTACTTTATTATCTAGCTTGCGACATGACCCCAATCCACATTCCGGCTACACAGGTCGGCGACGCCGTTCAAGACACATTCCTGGTGCTCGAGGTCGATACTCGGACCCTCGACTCGGGAGATCCTTACACTCTCCTCACCCTGGGTAATAAATCGGGTGAGTTATCCACCGAACCATTCTGGCCCACCCGACAGAAGGAGGTCGCCGGTATCCGAAAGGGACACCCGGTCCAGGTGGTCGGCGAGATTCAACTCTATCGCAAACGGAAACAGTTGAAAGTCACATCGATACGAGTTCTTCCAGAGGACTCGGTGGAATTGTCGGGTCTATTGCCGTCGGTAGGACCGGTAGATCGATATTGGGAAACGTTGGACGGCTGGCGCAGAGAGATCACGAAACCGCGACTGAAGAAGGTGCTCGAGATCTTTTTCGACGACGATGAATTCAGAATGGCCTATGAGCGATGCCCGGCCAGCACGCGCGGACACCACGCACAGCTCGGCGGTCTCCTGAAGCACACCACCGAGGTGGCGGCAATAGCTCGAGCAGTTGCTCGATCGTGCGGAGCAGATCTCGATCTCGTATTCGCAGGAGTGTTACTGCACGATATCGGAAAGCTCGAGAGCTACTCTTGGCATGGCGTCTTCGATTTTACGACGGCGGGCTCATTGGTCGGTCATGTAACGCTTGGCGCTTTGATGCTGGACCGCAGACTCGATGAGGAAGAAGACCTGCCGTGCACCGAGGAGGAGCGACAGGTTTTGCTTCATATGATTCTATCTCACCACGGTAGGTTGGAGTACGGTAGCCCGGTGACACCAATGACGCTCGAGGCCGAGGTTCTCCATTGGGCAGACAACGCAAGCGCAAAAACCGCCAGCGTCGGAGATGCACTCGAATCTGACGAGAATTTCCCGGATGGACCGGTATCAAAACCTCAATGGACACTCGACCATCGTCGTGTATGCCGTACGGAATGTGATTGGGGAGTAAAAGGGTCTAAAAGCTGAGACGGCGGGCGCGCTCTAGATGAGCGGCCCGCCGTCTACGCACTGGTTACCCGGAGCCAGGGGATTCACTCCCGCTGTTCTTCTTCCCGCAGCCACCGCATGGACTGTTGCGCCCGCGGTAGGGCTTATTGGGAGCTCCGGCCTCCATCCCCAAGCGACCTGGCCGAGCCGCGAGGTTCACCAGCGCTAGCGCTGTAAGTCAGTCGAGTCGCGGATCGACTCCTTACACTGCACACCGAGGCGCCAGATCGGTGTGGGCAAGGCACGCGACTGGCCTTGCCAACCCCAGTCGAGGTGATCACCCGGATCGCCGGACGCCTGAGCCCTTGATTGCATCGGCGGCCTCCCCGGAATTCCCGCTGGGCGAACCTTTCAGGGCGTGGTCGCAACGCCGGGGTTTTGACCCTTCCCCTGAGAGGTAATCGATAATGTAGGAACGAGCCAAACTGCCGCAAGCGCCGATTTTTCTTCGGCATTCGAGACCATGTGTGCAGTCAGTGTGGAATATCAAATGGCCTTTCTTTTGCCTTCACAGACGATTATCCACGCATTGTGGAACTGTGTAAAGGTGTTTTCCATAGAGATTCCACAGTGAATTCACCGTGAGATTCAAGGCCAAATCGGGCCTATTAGCCTGTCTGCGCGACTTCGTGGTATACGAACGCATCTTTGCCCGGGCGAGGAACGAACAGCATGCCACCGCCACTTGTGGCGAACCACCCGGCGAGAAGCATGTGAGAAATATCGGTGGCGGGAGTTTTGAAAAGTGCAGCGAGCCAACGGCGCACATGTTTCAACTCGGGTGCACGGCGCGACAACATCGATATCACGCTCCCGACCCCTTGCGTGGCTCTCAAGAAATGCGCAACAGCGTGAACTCGCTGGGCAAACTCATATGCCCGCACTCCAGGCTCATCGTACAGCAACGATCCTTCATATGGGTCTGCCGGAGGCGCATCCATGCGCGGGCCCATATATACGAAGATCCTTTGGTCCTCGCGCATGCGTTCCACCACTGTGGCGCCGGTCTCGCCACTGAGTCGAGCCGCGTGCATGAGGTCTGTGTCATTCAGAATCCCAACCCCCACCGTCCACTCGAGTGTTGCGAGAGCGTTGTGGAGCGGACACCCCATTTCCTCGTCGTAAGCAATGAAGCGCGGAGCTTCCCCGGCGCGTTGGAAGAAATGTTCCAGCGCTTCAGCGCGATCTGTGAAAGTCGAGGTGGTACGAGAAAGGGTTGATTCGGACATGGCCAACAAGATAACCGGCTCAACCAACCTCCCATAGGTGTAGGATAGATGTTCGCGAGTAATCCACGAGACAGCTCGGCATTGCGTTGATAACGGGAGCGACACAAGTTTTGCATGGAGGTTTATTCTTGAGAGACCGAAGACACTTGCATTTAGCGGCCAGCGGATTGGCTCTCGCCATGGCAATAGGGTTGTATTGGCCAACTCTTGCCGTTGCTCAGCAACTACCAGCAGATACGGTTCAACTCACCTGGAGAGACTCACTTCAGACCCGATGGGTCGGAACACATTTGGGCCGACCACTTCACATAGACTTCTACGCAGATACGATGGTTGTCGTACAGGACAGATTCGTGTGCGACTACGAAGCGACACGAGATTCTATCGTCATCTTCGGGGATACAACGTTTGCCGTCCACTACAGGTTCGCGTTGGATCGGATGATCGTAAGGACTGATTCGGGCTCCGTAATCACAATGTCCGCCCAGGGATCACTTGCGCGACCACTCAGAGGAAACTGGTTTGGAACGCCCGGTCGCATGAGGGATTCGTTGATCGAGCTCCAGATGAACGCAAGCGGAGCAGCGTACTGGAGGACACTCCCTCGTGGTGCGTGGATCGAAGGTGAATGGGACCGTTTCAGCCGAGAGATAACCTTCACATGGCTGCCTGACTCCGCGGCGGGTCGTCCCGATTCCACAGAGTGGGTGGGCATGTACAACCCGGCCAGAAGCCAGTTGTTGTTCGACTCGACCTTTTCTGAAAGCGGTGTCACCATACTGAGGCGCTTCTTTCGCCGACCGCGTCGCAACTAGGCAGCGAAGGTGCCAGCAAATCGAGGAATTCTCGCTTGCTTGATAACGGTTGTCCTAGCGGCCTGCTTACAGCCAGATAACTCCATTCTAATAGGACTTGCCGGTCCGTTTTCCGAACCGGCCGGCCGATCAATGCGACTTGGCGCCGAACTAGCCGTGTCGGAAATAAACGAACGTGGTGGTGTACGGGGCCGCAGATTAGAGTTGCTTTCGTACGATGACCGCGGTCAGGCTGCAACTGCTGTGCAAATGGCACGACGGTTTCGTGACAACAACTCAGTCCTGGCGGTTGTCGGTCACGCTCAGAGCATTACGACTATGGCTGCCGCTCCTGTGTACAACTCGGAACCCAATCCCGTTGTTGCCATTTCACCATCCGCTTCGTCGGTCGATCTCAGACGCGCAGGCCCGTACAATTTCAGAGTCTGTCCAGACGACGTAGCGCACGCACAAGCGTTGGCAGAACGGGCGCGTGCACAACTCGGAATTCGGCGGGTCGCCACACTCTATCACAACGATAGAGACAGTCGTACATATGCCGCAGTATTTCGAAGAGCCTTCACTGAACTCGGAGGCACACTCCTCGCCGAGGATCCGTTCTCACTGGCGTTGCCCAGCTTCGAGCCATACCTAACTCGCGCGGCAACGAGGGGTAGAGTGGACGGATTGCTGATCATCGGTGGAGGCACGATCATCGGCCCTATCCTAGCCGCACTCGACAGCCTTGGCTCCAGATCCACCATATTGGGCAACATGGACCTGTTGCGACATGCGCAAACGGTGGGCCGCGACCTCGAGGGCTCCCTACTGTCCACAGCATACCTTTCGGAGCGGACCGCGCCAGAGAACGTTGCGTTCGTCACAGCATATCTGCAGGCGCACGGAGGTCAACGCCCCGACCAAACAGCCGCGGGTTCTTACGACATCGTCCACCTTCTCGCGAATGCGTTCGAGAACCGGGGACCCAACAGAGCAAGCGTTCGAAGGTACCTGTCGGGGGTAGGTACAGTGACAGAGCCGTTTGAGGGAGCAACCGGTTCCATAGCGTTTGACGCAGATGGCAATGTCCGACGCATCTCGGTCGATGTGGGCCTAGTGCGCGAGGGCACGATAGTGCCGCTTCCCGAGCGCTGATCATGAAGTTCAAACTCAACACCTTGTGGATGAGGATAGCTCTGAGCGAGGCCTCCCTCGTGGTGGGGCTAATAGTCGTTGCTCTGATCGGTATTACGGCGCTCAGCACCGTTCAAGACACTGTGAGTACTGAGTTGGCCTCCCTTACGACAGTATCGGAGGAAACCAACGATTTCACCGCAGCGGTATTTGAGGAGATGCTGGCGGCGGAGCAGTACCTCGTCGATGGGTCGACCGAGGCGCGCGATAGGTTCCTGGCAAATGGTGAGATAGCCTACGCCTCACAGCTACGGCTCGCCGAACTCCCCGAACTAACAGTCGCCGACCAGGCTTCCATTCAGCGTATCGCCACGCTACAGAGTGAGACCGAAGTGCTCTACAGCTACGCGCACGCCGAGCGGGACCTCAATCGGCGAACCAGGGCTGAGGCAAGCGCCGTCGTGGCTCGCGCCCGCGCGACGGAACTGATGCGCCTGGTACGGGAGTACTCTGTCACGCAGGTCACTCGCGCTCGAACGACGTCCGGCTCTTTGCAGCAGACAGCGGCCGATCGCAAGCTGTTGGTTTGGGCAGTCCTGGTCGCGTCAATCTGTATTGGCACTGCGATCGGAGTCGCTACTCTGCGCTCGGTGGAGCGTCCAATGGCGCGATTGGCCGCTGCAGCAGAGCATTTTGGCGACGGTGACCTCAGGCCTGTTTCCATAGGACGACTACCTGAGGAGCTGGCCGGACTCGGCGGAGCGATGGACAAGCTTGGAACGACCCTACGCGGCCTGGTTGCAGAAGTAATAGCGGCAGCAGAATCGATTACGACAACAGCAGACGAGCTTTCCACAGGCAGTGGGCAGCTGGCGACCAGTGCCGGGGAAGTGTCGGCGGCTGTGCTAGAGATTTCCGAGGGTGCACATGGCCAGGTCGAAAGCATTGAGAAGAGTACGACTGCGGCCGAGCAGTTGGTTGGCGCTGTAACTGCATCCGGTGACGCATCGAACCGCGTCGTGAACCTCGGTGGCGACATTCACCGGTTGGCCGAGACCTACGGGCGCGATGTTTCCGCAGCCAGAGAGTCGCTGCTTGCACTCGGCGATGTAGTCCAGGAGGCGGCTCGCCAGGTCGACGATCTCGACAGGCTATCGGAGCCCATCTACGACTTCATCGATCTCATCAAGCGAATATCCTCACAGACGAACCTCCTGGCCCTGAACGCGGCGATAGAAGCTGCCCGTGCCGGTGAACGCGGTGTTGGTTTCTCCGTTGTGGCCGAAGAAGTTCGACAGCTAGCAGATTCGAGCTCACGCGCGGCAGAGGAAGTCTCTGGGACGATCCAGACGATCAGAGATCATGTGGCTGAGATGGCATCCACAATGTCTAGGGGAAGGTCTCAAGTTCGCGGAATCGGTTCGGTGTCGGAGGGGGCAGCCAAGGCACTGGAGCAGATCGTACAGGCCGTCCGAGAGGTCGAATCTGAGGCAAAACGTGTGGCTGGTGAGGCGACCAACAACCTCAATGCCGTAGATGAGATTAAGAGGGAACTGCGAAGTGCGTCGGAGGCAGCCCACTCGCACGCCTTCGCGAGTCAGGACGTCGCTGCCACTGTCGACCAACAGGGTGTTTCGACTCAGGAGGTAGCCGCTCGCGCTGCCGAACTCAGCAAGGTGGCGGAGCGGTTGCAGAAACTGGTTGGAGCGCTGCGGACCTAGCGCTTACGTTTCGCCGGTCTTCCCGGCGTCTTCTTCTTCACAGGCTTTTTTACGGCTTTCTTGGGCAGCGCTTTCTTCTTTACCACCTTTTTGACGGCTTTTTTCGTAACGGCCTTCTTCTTTGCTGCCTTCTTAGCGGCGTTTTTTGCCGGACTCTTTTTTGCCGCTTTCTTCACAACGGGCTTCTTTGCCGCTCTTTTCTTGGCCGCTTTCGGCTTTGCCCGACCCTTCTTGCCGATGCCCTTGACCTCCTCGAGTAGCCGTGCACCCTCGGCCGACGGGATCAGCCCTCTGCGGGTGGCATACTGAACCAATTCCTTTGCGTCGCTGATATCAAAATCGCGCAGGCCCGCTCCAGCCCGCACCATGTTCACAATCGCATCTGCCACCGGGCTGCGCAGCACGCTTGCTAGCCCGGGAACCGTCTCCAGAAGTGTCGATAGCTGTGACTTGCCAAGGTCGCCCAGCATATGGAGAATTCCCTTCAACAATAAAATGGGCCCGGCAAACTAGTAGCCATGCAGGCTTTCGTCAAGCCGGCCCATTATGAGCCGTTACCACCTAAAGCATTTAAATACAACAACTTAAAACATAATTGTGGATTTTGAATCCACTTTTCCAACATCCGGCGCGGTACGCTATCGAGTTCGGCTTGGCCGATCTATGATTGCGCCGTTTTCCGCTTGCGCAGCGTCGCAGGTCGTCGCATCGAGGCTGGTGCCTTGCGGAATACCTTTAGCTCCGATTGGGCCAGGATCTCGCCCAGCACTGTCTGGGTTTGTTGATCGACCGGCAGTCCAAGCCGCATCTCTATCCGGTATTCTGCGCGGTCGGCGCCACGTCCCTGCAGAACGAATCCAGACCGTTCGGGCCGCACAACATCCACTTCGATATCCGAGACCGGCAGAAAGCCATTTCCGGTGTCTTTTTCTCGGTTCATCACGTACTCCTTTGCTACTTTCCGCTGGATATAACCCCATATGGACATCCGTCAAGGGTCCACCAATTGCCAGGATGCAACAATCGGGCTAGATTCTCCGTCCCCCCAAATTCTTTTTTTGCTCGGGAGTCATGAGAGTGGGACGTCGCGGGATCAAGGAATACCGACCGGCGGAAGCGCTTCAGTTGATCCTCGCTGATCGCGACCGTGTAACTCTTGGGTGCCCATCGTGCGGACATCCAACAATTGAAAGAACCCCAAAGAGGCGTTTGAGTGGGACTCGGTGGAGCTCGCACCGCCAGGTAGTACTGAGGTGCAGCGAATGTGGCCGACAGGCCATGTATGTGCCGAGAAGCGTGACACAACCTTCGCACCGGGAGCTAGTTTAGAGCACGGACAGGCCGGCCCCGGCAGGATTCGTTCAGCAACCGGGCACGGCTGATCCACCTCGTTTCTCTCGACGATAGCATTATTCGCGGCCGCTGTTGCTTGGCCGGCCGCGCATAACAAGATAGCTGTTGCCAGCCCCAACTTCAGGCAATCCATTACCAGAATAGACATTGACGGGCCGCACTGAGGCTGAGAGTAGCGTTAGTGGGCCTATCGAGCCGCCAAAACATCTTGTGTTTAGAAGAAGAACCCCCACTCGAACCGGGCTGCCACCCCAGAAGCGTTCTGGACGAATCCTCCTAGGGAACCCGCGGCAAACCGCATCAGGAAATTTCGGCCTTCGACCGCAATGCCGCCGGTGTAACCCAGGCCTTGGTTCACACCGTACATGAGGCCAAACCGAATCGGGAGTGTTCGGGAGAATCGCCATGTTGAACCCAAGTCGACCGTTAGTGGCGACTCAAAGTCACCCGTCACTGGAAGCGTAGTGCTCACGTCCAGCTGGAGAATCCGGTTCGCCCATGCGCTTGCCGAGAAACGCACGATTCGCGGCAGGGTGATCTTGAGATCCGTGGTGTCGCTCACTTCGAAGTCCCTGAACTCGCTTTCTTCGAGGTCGCCGGGAATCGTATCAAGCGGGTCCGCGCTCAGCGAATCGAAAACCTCCTCTAGGTCTGTGGTCTCCACGTTGAAGCTCCAGTCGGCTTGTTCGACGTTCCAGACGGTCAGCTTCCCAATGTTTGCGACCATAGCCTCCAACGAGAGTCCTGATGTTGGCCAGACAGCTCGCACGAGAAAGTCGGCTGCGATGCCCCTGCCTTTCCTCGAGATCAAATCGTCAAACTCGAAATCTTCCCACCCTCCAGGATTCCCCGTAATGGCCACCGACTTTTCAAGGCCCACGTTTGCCGACACGCCTTCACCTGAAACACTAATCGTCCCACCGTTGGCGATTGACGATGCGCCACGTGCGTAAAAGTGCGGGGTCACATACCGGCCACCGATTCCAAATGTCAGAAATGCACCGTCGACCGAGCCGATCGGATTGGTGCGAATCAGGATGTGACCACCTATCTCACTGGTGAGCAATGCGTCAGCGCGAGAATCGCCGATGGTGAAGTCCTGCCGGCTACCGTTCCCATCACGCAGCAGCGCGACGAAGTCATCGTCGACGGACGCTCCTCCGTAGCCCCGGACTTGAGCCGTCAGACCGAGGCTGAAATGTTGGCCAAATGGTCCTCCCAGATAAAGGCCACTCTCTGCCTGTGCGTTCGCCGCAAACCCGGCTCCTCTCGGTATCAGGCCAAGCACATCCAGAATATCGCCATACAGTAGGCCGTCGGGATTGTTGTCTTCATCGCCTAAGTACATCAACGCACGAACATCCTTGAAGTTGAGCGAGTTGTTCTGCCCGGAGGCTCCCACTGAAGTCACGAACCCCCAATGCGGGATGAAGACGTGCCGAAACGGGTCTACTCGAAAATGCGGGCTTCTCAGATACCCAATGTCAATGCGCGCCGCCTGCGAGCCCTCTGGGATCGCCTGAGCCGACAGTTCGGCACCCAAAATCACGCTGGCACATGCCAGTACAGCTGTGGCCCGGTTCACTGTCCACCTCCTCCCGACCGCAGCACTATTCGGGCTTGGACGTCCAAGACAATCTCGTCGGAGGCGCGAATCGCTCCCCGCCCACTGCCTCCGGTTCCGGGAATCAGTCGAGCCCTCACGGTTGCCGAGAGAGTATCGCCGGTGAGTTGGCGCGCCTGCTCCCCGCTCAGCACTATCGATACCATAGTAGTGCTCGGCGAAGTCACCAGCCCTTGCGCGTCAACGGTCGGTGCATCGAGGGTGATAGGGTCCAGTACCACTCTACCGGGATAGCCGAAGATATCGACATCATCTGCCAAATAACCATCAACGAACGCAATGTCCAATTCCACACCGAATGGCGTATTGTTCTCAGCGTCTGCCACGACCGCGGCACTATCGAGACGCTCCACGAGCTGATCTGCGTCTTCGGGGTCCATTTCGAGCCCCGTTTGAGTCGTGTTCCGGGTGAAACTCACCCCTGTAGGCGGGATCGTGATGTCCAAGCCGACCGTCACTCCCATCTGGACACTCACGGCATCGGTTCGAGTGACGCGGGCTTGGGACCCGTCACCGATAACCACATCTCCGACAGCCACGATCGCGGCGCGTTCGTCGTCAAGCAGGAGATGGACTAGACGGTCCACCAGCGGTGCAGCATCGAGATCCACGCTGCTCGTGCCTGATGCGGCCAAGGTGAGGGTCGTTTCACCCGGGTCGACGACCGGCACGAGGATTGGAGTCCCTCCTACGTCTTCCTCGAAATCGGGATTACCCAAGCCGTCGCGCGGGACGTTGCCCGCCGCATCGAGGTTCACAACACCGAGGTTAAAGGCTGACAACACCGCTTGGACGCTGGCGCCATTATCGACGCGGAGCGAGATCATGGCATTGTTGATTGTAGAGGAATCAACTGCGTCTTCGAGATCTCCTAGATCGAAGTCATCACTCTCGACCTCCTCGACCTCTTCAATGCTAACGGTCAATTCTGGTGTCGTAGTCGGGTCAAGAGTTCCTGCTACAGCCTGTACCACGAGTGTGGCAATCCCACCAGTCTGGACGATTGCACTGTCCCCTAGGCCGGCAGGAATGGGCGTGCCCCCAACCGTCCCGGTTCCAACCACTGACACGCTCACCGACTCAGGAACTATCGTTACGTTGGCCAGGTCGAAGTTGAGCGTATTGCTCGAATAGGAACCATCACCCGCCGCAGCGGCTATCGTACCGCTTCCAACCAGCGAGGCACCTCCACTCTGCGTGAATCCACCCAGGGTGGCGGTGTAATTAATTGGAATTGTCAGACGGTTCCTGGTTGTTACCGAGAGCACGCCACTGAAGACCTCAACTGTATCGACGTCGTCGAGGATCGTGTCGTTAGCCAACCCCCCCCCGATATAGGTCTCGGAGAATGTGACTGGGGTGCCTGGCGGCACCGACAGCGCTGCCGGCGGGAAGCTCACTACCAGAGGAGGGTCCAAATTGATATTCTGGAACTCGAGGGCTTCGCCGAAATCAACCGGCACCGTCTGTTCCTCGATTTCAACCGCAAGCAGACCGCCTGCAATCGTGTCGATATCCGAATCTTCCAGCAGTGTCTCGATTTTGAAGACAGTGTCGATGATCGGCAGTACATACACAACAGTGCGTTCACCGCCTCGTGCCAGTTGATCCCGCGCTTCGAGGATCGATGCCGGTTCGCAAGCGGTGGCGAGGGCAAGGAGCCCGATCAATCCCGCAAAAGACCTGCAATTTCCGAGGGTCATTCGGCAATTCCTTCCGGAGTTGGTGACCAAATTGGCAAAAACCGTTCCGCGACTCAAGCTTTTTGAGAAACGAAATTGGGCCGACACTAACTGCCGGCCCAACATTCTACTTTCTTATGGCTGTGTCTACAGTGTCTTGGGTTACATCTACTCCCCGCCCATATACGGATACTTATAGTCGGTTGGTGGCACAAAAGTCTCTTTGATTGTGCGCGCCGACACCCAGCGCACCAGGTTCAACATCGACCCAGCTTTGTCGTTGGTTCCGCTGGCGCGTGAGCCGCCAAACGGCTGCTGCCCCACCACGGCACCGGTCGGCTTGTCGTTCACGTAGAAGTTGCCCGCCGAATGCCTCAGCGCCGCATGGGCTTCGTGCACTGCCTTCCTGTCAGTGGAGAACACCGCTCCGGTCAGTGCGTACGGAGAGGTAGAATCAACCAGCTGCAGGGTCTCTTCCCATCTCTTGTCAGGATAGATGTAAAGCGTGACCACTGGTCCAAAGATTTCGTCGACCATCGTTATGTAATCGGGCTTGTGGGCCTGAATGACGGTGGGACGAATGAAATATCCTTCGGTGCCGTCTGATTCACCGCCTACGAGCACAGCGGCGTCGGACGTTTTCTGAGCGTCATTGATGTAGCTCGTGATCTTCTCAAAGGCCTTCTTGTCGATGACGGCTCCCATGAAGTTGCGGAAATCTGTCACATCGCCCATCTGGATTCCTTCCACCTGCGACAGCAACTGATCTTTCATCCTCTTCCACAGCGATTCTGGGATATACACCCGAGACGCCGCGCTGCACTTCTGGCCCTGATACTCGAAGGCACCACGCACGATTGCCGTTGTCAGCGCATCTGCGTCAGCACTCGGGTGGGCGATGATGAAGTCCTTACCACCGGTTTCACCCACGATTCGCGGATATGACTTGTAGTTCGGAGTGTTCGCGCCAATGGTCTTCCAAAAACTCTGAAAGACCGGAGTGGACCCGGTGAAGTGCACGCCGGCGAAGTCCCGGTGATTCAGTACCACGTCCGTGATGTCGCCCGACTCACCCGGCACGAAGTTTATCACGCCCGGAGGCATTCCGGCTTCTTCAAACATCTTGGCCAGATAGTACCCACTCAGGATCGTGGTTCTGCCCGGTTTCCAGATGACGGTGTTGCCCATCAACGCCGGCGATGTCGGCAGGTTTCCTGCTATCGATGTGAAGTTGAAGGGCGTAATGGCGTATATGAAGCCCTCCAATGGGCGGTAATCCACGCGGTTCCACATGCCCGGTCCGGAAATTGGCTGGTCTTGGTAGAGCCGCTCTGCGAAGTAAACGTTGAACCTGAAGAAATCGATCAGCTCGCACGCAGCATCGATCTCTGCCTGATGCGCAGTTTTGCTCTGGCATAGCATCGTGGCGGCGTTGACGGTGTCTCTCCATGTAGTGGCGAGTAGCTCTGCAGCCCTGAGCAGAACGCTTGCTCGCTGCTCGAAGGTCCAATTCGACCACTCAGCGTGGGCATCAGCTGCTGCCTTGATGGCGGTCATTACTTCCTTCGATCCTGCCCAGTGCCATTTCGCAAGCGAGTGCGCATGGTCATGCGGCATTACGTTGCTGGTCACCTTCTTGGTTGTGACTTCTTTGCCACCGATTAGGATGGGGATCTCGATCTCCTCCGAGGCCATCTCCTTCAGTTTGGCCTTGAGCGCGGTTCGCTCGGGAGTACCGGGTGCGTAAGAACGCACGGGCTCATTGATAGGAATTGGGCTCTGAAATTCACCGCTCATTGCTACTCACTCCTCGTTCCCGATCGAGTCAATTCTGCCGCCGGGGGATTGCCGTTTTTTGCATGATGTCTGTTCCTAGAACCTCACAATGTAGCCGATCGGTTGGTATGCTGATAGCCATGTCGATGCAGCAAGTAACTTCGACATTGTCGCCGCACTGGCATTGACAGAGACCGCGCGTACACTTTGGAAGTACGCTTTCTCAAGAGGGACTATGATGATACAGAGTTTTCAACTGCTGTTGATCACCACATTCATTGTTATTGCGCCCGCTCAGGTTTCGGCACATGCACAAGCGACTGCCAATACGGAGGATTCTCCGGCGGTTGGAACGGCGGGAATGGTGAGCTCTGGACACCCATTGGCGACAGATGCGGGGCTCGACGTTCTGGAATCTGGCGGCAATGCATTCGATGCGGCTGTGGCGGTAGCGGCAATGCTCAACGTGGTGGAGCCGATGATGTCGGGCATAGGTGGGTACGGGACCATCCTGGTTTACGATGCGGCGCCTAGCGAGACATGGTTTCTCAACCCTAGCGGGCGGATCCCTGCCGCCGTGGATTCCGACGTATACAGGGAGCCCACACCAGGGTACAGGCAGAATCGACGTGGCGCAAAGGCAGTCTCCACTCCCGGCAACGCGAACGCATGGGAGGCCATGTGGGAACGGTATGGCCGACTCGACTGGCGAGTTCTGTTCAACTCCGCAATCAAAACGGCGCGAGATGGGTTTGCGCTCGATGAACGGACGGCACGCTCAATTTCGCGAGCATACAGCAGCTTCCCTCCGCACGCCCAAGAGTTCTACGGAAAAGACGGATCTCCACTCGAAGCCGGGGATTTGTTGGTGCAGCGGGACCTCGCTCGGTCGTTCCAGCTGCTCGCAACCTACGGAGCGGCGGTGGTGCATGGTGGGGGGCTTGGACTTGCGATCCACGATGCAATGCGGGAAGCCGAGGGATTCCTATCCATAGACGACCTTGCGGGGAATGAGGCTGAGTGGTGGGAACCAATCGGCATCACCTACCGCGGCTACGAGGTCCTGACCGCGGCCCCGCCGGCCAATTCGTTTCCCGCGCTCGTACGGTTGGGCATGATGAGCATGTATGACCCCACGGAGCTGGGGCACAACACCACCGAATACCTGCACGCCTTCGCCGAAGTCACGAAACATGGATTCTGGACTCGGCTGAGGTGGGCCGGCGACCCCGAAGTGAAGCCTCCGCCGCTCGAGACACTATTTTCCGAAGTCTATTGGCGCGACGAAGTGGCGAAGATAGACCCGAATCGTGCCAAGCCGTTCGAGCCTCCGACCTCGTTTTCTAACGGAGATTTTCACACCACTCACTTTGTGGTAGCAGATCAGTGGGGAAACGTCGTATCCGCCACGCAGACGCTGGGAAACGCGTTCGGATCGAGGATCATGCCTGAAGGAACCGGGATCTGGCTCAACAACTCGCTCGCATACTGCACGTTCGAGCCGAAAGGCAACCCGATGGACGCGTTTCCGGGCAGGCACAAGCTGTCCGGCGACGTGCCGCTTTTCGTGATGAGAGACGGTAAACCGTGGTTTGTTATCGGAACTCCCGGAGGCCATACGATCGGCCAGACGATACCGCAAATAGTCATGAACGCCGTCGACTTCGGCATGGACATACAGACAGCAATCACCGCACCGCGAATCAGCTTCTACGAGCCGGATTCACTGGCGGTCGAAACCGCGATACCGGAGCATGTGCGCAATGAACTGAGCGCCATGGGTCATAAGATCGGGCTCACGCGTGGCCTCGGCGTGGCGCACGGTCTGGTCATCGAGTATGACGCCGTCGGTAGGCCCATTCGCTTCTTTGGAGGTGCAGACCCCCGAGGATCTGGATCTGCGCGCGGGCGGTAGCCCGTAGCGGTTTTGCACGACGCCGCGGCGTGGATTATTGTGTTGTAGTACCTGGCTCCATCAGCGCCGCCTTGTAAGGGAGGCAGCAGTCCAATGGCACGACGCTCGCTCAGCGGCATGGGTCAGATCTGTGGTATATACACGCTCGGCACAGAAGATCCGTACCAAAAGGACCAAGAATCCCTCGTGAACGCGGACCTCCCGATACTCACCGCTTCAATCGGCGAGGACTTCGCGGAATGCCGTTGGCCCGTCACCGTCAAAGCGCAGGCGTATGTATCAGCGGAAGAACTCACGCAATACCTGAGCAGGCTTGCCGATGCGGTTGCGGAGGGATTCTACATGGACCCCGCTATCGGCGCCGCAATCTACTGGCGATGGACCGGAACACGTCTGCCCGGTGTGACTCCGGCGGACAGAGATTTCGCACCCGATGAAACGAGGCGGAGCGCTGACCAAGCCCGTGGCACCGGGGAGCGCTCCTTTCCCGGTCACGGACCTCGCTGTGGGATCTACCTTGCAGACGAGGCGAAGAATTGGGCGGGCGACCATTTCTATGGAAAGATCTGCGGCAACACAGCCATATCCGGCTCGGTCGACGAAGATTACGCTGCCTCGCGTTGGCCGGTGGTGGTGAAGGTCCACGAGGGCGTAACGCGCCCGCGGTTCATCGAGTATCTGAACGACATGGTCGCGTGCATCCAAGAGGGTTTCTTTTTCCCCGCAACGGAGCTTTAGAGACGTCGAGGGCAGTTGCGCTTTGTCTGTCCGCTCCGTCCCTGAGGTTTCTTGCGTAGTTCCCCACCTGTGTTACCATCGCCTGGGACGCGTATGACAGATCAATCGGACCTCATTACACGGTACACGACTCGTGCTGACGAGTTCAGGAACCTGATGGAGTTTAGAGTTCAGGAAGTCCTGCTCGTGGCCTCGCACTACGACACATTCGTGCTCGAGGAGGATGGCCAGCTCACCGAACTTCTGCTCGAAGAGTATCGACACCTTGCCTTGAGCCTCCGCTTCACACCGCACATTTCGCCAACCACCAGCGCGACAGAGGCGCTGCACCTGATTGAAAGCGAAGCCCGGAACTTTCAGATGGTGGTCGCCAGCCCGCGGCTACCCGACATGAATGTGGGCGAATTCGCACGTCGCGTGAAGGAACTGCGCCCTGACATTTCCTTTTGCGTGCTGGCAGCCCATGCCTGGAACCTTCCGGAACTCGACAATCTCCGAGATTCCGGCAACGTCGACTTCCTTTTCCTTTGGCAAGGGCACGTCAAAGCATTGGTGGCAATGATCAAGCAGGTGGAAGACCACCGAAATGCGGAAAAGGATGTGCTCGGCGGAGGAGTGCAGGTAATCATTCTCGTTGAGGACGAAGTCCGCTACTACTCCGCATACCTGCCTCACATCTACACCGAAGTCACGCGCCAAACCGGTCGGCTCATGGCCGAGGGGCTGAATCTCTCTCACCGGCTGCTGCGTATCCGGGCTCGGCCGAAGATTCTGCTAGCTCAAAACTATGAGGAGGCGTGGGATCTCTTCGAGAAATACCGCGACAACGTTCTTGGACTCATTACGGACGTCCGCTTCCCTGTTGGTGGGCAGCTAGTCGATAACGCTGGTCTGGACCTCGCGCGCAAAGTTCGCGAGCAGGTACCGGACCTCGCTCTGCTCGTGCAGTCCACAAACAAAGTGCACAAGGAAGTCTGCAATGAACTCGGCGCGATGTTCCTTCACAAGCGCTCCTCGCACATGCTCGACGAGCTCGCCCATTTCATCATCGACCATTTCGGCTTCGGCGATTTTGTGTTCAAAGACAGCAACGGGAATGAGGTGGCGAGAGCCCGTGATTTGCGCGAGATGATACGAGCTTTGCACGAAGTGCCCGAAGAATCAATTCGCCATCACGCCATGCGCAATCACTTCTCGTCATGGTTGAAAGCGCGTACCGAATTCGAGCTTGCTTCGCTGGTGCGCCCTCGACAGGTCGACGATTTCACGTCAATACAGGAAATGAGACAGTTCCTGATAGTCTCGATTACCGATTACCTGAGACAGATCCAGCGACAGGTAATCATCGATTACAAGACCGAGACATTCGACGAATATGTCGCGTTCGCCAAGATCGGCTCGGGCTCCCTCGGAGGAAAAGGCAGAGGCCTCGCTTTCGTCCAGAAGCTGCTAACGAAAGAATGGCACGATAGACCCGATGTGGATATCGACGTACCTCAGACGGTTGCGGTCGCCAGCGACATATTCGAGGAGTTCTTGGCAGAAAATGGAATGCGCCGCCTGCCGCGTGAGGTTGACGCGCTAACCGACGAGGAGATTCACCGGCGGTTTCGATCGGGCCGCTTCAACCACGAACGCCGTACTGAGCTGGCGGGATTTCTGGAGGAACTCAACGAACCGCTGGCGATCAGGTCTTCCAGCATTCTGGAGGATTCCTTATACCAACCGTTTGCCGGCGTATACGCCACGGTGATGCTGCCCAACAACCATCCTTCCCTGGATGTGAGACTCGCTCAGGTGCTCGAGGCTATCAAGCTGGTTTACGCATCCACGTTCTTGAAGGCAGCCCGCGATTATTTAGTGGGCACTCCCCACCGCATAGAAGAGGAGCGCATGGCCGTGTTGTTGCAGAGGTTGGTGGGATCGCAACACGGCGATCTTTTCTACCCGACGCTGTCAGGCCTCGCCTCGTCATACAACTTCTACCCATTTGGCGAGATGAGCCCCGAGGACGGTGTCGCGCAGGTTGCATTAGGTCTCGGAAAATCAGTAGTGGAAGGGTTTGAGGCCTTCCGGTTCTGTCCGCGGTACCCAGATGTGCTACCGCAATTCTCGAGCGTCAAGGACACGCTCCGCACGGCTCAGCGTCGCTTCTACGCGCTAGACATGCTTAGAAACGATATCATCTCCACGATGCCACCGGACTCCAACCTACCTCATATCGACGTTGGGGAAGCCGTTAAGCACGGCGGCGCCGACATGCTGCTGTCGAGTTATATCCGCGATGACGACGCAATCGTGTTGGGAAAAGATCCGCGCGGAACGCCGATCGTCACCTTCGCGCCACTGCTGAAGGGCCACTCATATCCACTGCCCGAGATCTTGCAGCTCGTTCTACAGATGGCGCATGCCGCTATGGAATGCCCCGTCGAGATCGAGTTCGCACTGCAAGCAGGGGAAGGTGGAGTGGGACGACCCGTGCTCAATCTGTTGCAGGTTAGACCGCTGATGGTCGAACAGATTTCGGGAGACGTCGACGTCGATATCGGCGAGTCGAAAAACACTATCGTGTATTCCGAGGACGCTCTCGGACATGGGCGCAGAATGTCGGTGGCCGATCTCGTGATTGTCTCCCCGAAGCGGATTGACCGCTCGTCAACCCGTCAGGTGGCAACGGCAGTTGAGCGTGTAAACAGGATCATTGCCGAGGAGGGGAGGGAGTACATACTCATTGGCCCGGGCCGGTGGGGATCTCAGGATCCTTGGCTCGGCATGCCGGTGAAATGGTCGCAGATCTCCGCCGCGAGAGCGATCGTAGAGACGGACTTCCCCGACCTCGAGGTAGAGCCGTCGTACGGCTCCCATTTCTTCCAAAACATCACCTGTTTCGGTATCGCCTACATGACGGTTCACGACAGCCGAGGGTTGGGCCATGTGAACTGGGATTGGTTAGACCAACAACCATCCACGTCCGAGGAACTCGACGGGGTTGTTCGCCATCTCCGGCTGGACAATCCAGTTCATGTGTTAGTGGATGGGAAGGCGCGGAAAGGAGTGGTTCGGAGCGAGTAAGGCTCCTGCGTGGAGCGAGAGCGCAGCATTTGCGAGCCTCCAACGATCCCAGTTTGTCGGCCACACCAAAGATCTGAGCTGGGTTAAGCGTTAGAGCTCGGAGTGCTTGTTCGCGCGGAAGGCCAAGAATCGACACAGAACACCCTACTTGGCCATACGATTGGCGATCGCGTTCGCGAGAGGTTTCAATACGCAGTTGGACACCAGAGTCCACTTGTTCAACGTACCGACAATGGTCCTGCCGTGGCGGCGCAATATGCGGTAAGGCACGCCCTGAATGAGCGGAGTCTTCAGATCGACCGCGCTGAGGAACTCGCCCCTTTCTCGCATGCTCTTGTAGTGATGGCAGGAAGTGCATGGGACACCCTCACCGGGCTCCACCCGCCCCATCACCATTCCCTTTGCGTTGCGCATCTTCTCGTTGTTGAGCGTCCACATCAACCCGTCTTCAAACGCGTTGCCGAAGTCGCCCCAGAGGTTCGCACAGCAGCCAAGCACGGCACCGTCCCAGTTGATCTGAGGCTGATCCCAGAGCTGTCTGCAGATGCTCTTTTGCATGTAGTTGTCCTCATGCGTCTCCAGGTATTCGCTGCGACTAGCGGAGCCGCCTTTCGTCACCGAACGTATGAGTTCTTTGTCCTTAACAGGCGAGAAATCGTCCCACGCGAGCTTCACATAGAACTGCATGCCGAGGCGCTGTGCCAATGCTCTCGCAGATACGATTTCGTGCTCATTGTGTCCGAACGCAATAAACTGCCAGAGAAGGAGAGGAAATGCCGACCGATACCGCCGCTTGTACTCATTGATGATCTCAATGTGCTCAATGACTCGCTTGAAGTTCCCTCTTGCTCGATATAGGCTGTAGGTCTTTTGGCTCGAACCATCGAGCGAGACTGTGATGTGTCGGCACCGATACTTGACGAGCGCCTCCAATGCGCTGTGTTTCGCATGATTCAAGTTGACGCCGTTGCTTGCGGTCACTGCCACGCGTCGCTCGTGGGCGCATTTCAAAATCTCCGGCAAATGTGGGTTGAGGAATATCTCACCCCAATTCGACATCTCCACGTGGATGACTGACGGGTTTTGATCGAGCAACGCGCCAAGCTGCTCCGGCTTCATATACCCTGCCCCAATCCGCTCTTGGATAATCCCTTTCGCCGTTGGGCATGCGGGGCAACGCAGCTGGCAGCTGGTGCACGCATCCATTCGTAGCGATATGGGTTGGGGTGCTGAGATCATCCGATGCCTCACCGCGGAACGGGTACTTGGCTCCCTTCATCTCAAGTATTGGCTTCGGTCCAGGCTGTGTCCAGGCAGTTGGGCGATGCCCTGTATGAGGTCTAGGTTAGCGCCAACCAGAGGTTTCGGCCTCAATTCTCACCCGCATCACATACTGCACATCCAGCTCGTCGCGCCACACTCCGTAGATCTTGTCGCCGCGGAATGTTCGTGGTTGGAAGCGTTCTGGCATTTGGACGACGCCGAGGTAGCGTCCGTCGCGGTCGTATACATCTGAGATTCTAGAACCGAACTCCTCTAGGAAGTTGTAGCGTTCCAATTCTTCATCCGAGAGCCTGCCAGGGGTTGGATTCGTTGTACCCAGATTGTGCCTTGGTAGCCGTTGCCGTTGTGCGCGGGGTAGAACTCAGCGAAGTGGGTCCTCGCATGCAGCCAGGGGCAAAATCACGCAAACAGATCCTAATGCGTTAAGAGCGCGGATCCGGTAGAACCAGCAGCCATCTCCCTCCCCACCTCCTCCGCACAATCCTCCAACAACCTCGGCGCGTTTCGCCGAAGCTCTTCGTCATCCAAAGGATTTGATATCGTCCCGTAGCAAGCCTCAACACCGTGCTCGAGTAGCGCCTCGGCGCCGGGCCCCAAGGAGCCCGAGATCACGACCACGGGAATTCCCTGCTTGCACGCCTCGCGTATCACTCCCATTGGTGCTTTGCCATGGAGTGTCTGCCCGTCAGATCGCCCTTCACCTGTGATCACCAGGTCGCAGCCCCGGAGCCTCCTGGGTAGGCCGATCGCGGTGGCCACAACATCTATCCCCGGGCGCAATTCGGCATCCAGGAACGCCATCAACCCCGCACCCAGCCCGCCCGCCGCACCGGCACCCGGCACAGGCTCCATATCGACTCCCAGATCCCTGTGCACAATCCGCGCGAAGTGCTTCAAGTTCTGGTCGAGCGAACGGATCTGCTCTGAAGTCGCGCCCTTCTGTTTGCCGTAGACTCGAGCAGCACCTGTCGGACCTGTGAGCGGATTGTCGACGTCACACGCGACTTCGATCTTAACCCGTCTCAGTGCCGACAATCTCCCCGACATATCGATTCGCGCGAGTTTCCCAAGCGATCCACCTCCCTCAGGAACCTCCCGACCGTCATTGTCCAG
>JBDHHK010000013.1:0-38657 GCA_039589395.1 Gemmatimonadota bacterium | reverse complement strand
AGGTCGGGCGAGACCGAAGACACCTTTATCGCCGACCTCGCCGTAGCCACAGGGGCAGGGCAGATCAAGACCGGAAGCGCGTCACGTACCGACAGAATCTGCAAGTACAATCAGCTGCTCCGCATTGCCGAGGAGCTAGGGGATCTAGCTATGTACCCGGGACCGGACGTCTACGGCTTGTGAGAACCGGACGCATCTTAGCCGCAATCTTCTTGATCGGTGGGCTCGCATTCGGATTGTTCGGAGGCGAGTACCGCGCTATCGACTGGTGGAAGCTGAAGCGCCAGGTGCGTGATGAGCAGATGGCCATAGAGGCACTCCGGATCGAGATCGACAGCCTCCGCGCCTACGCCGAGTCGCTGGAGACCAATCGACAGACGCAGGAGCGGGTGGCGCGGGAGCGGTTCGGCATGATTCGGGACGGCGAGATCGTGTACCGAATCGAGCCGGTGGAGAGGTGACGAAGCGGCTGGGAGTGATTAAAATATATGGCCCAGACAGTCCGACCGTCTGCCGGTCCGACCGTCCGACCACATGGCGGAGTAGCTCAGCTGGTTAGAGCAGCGGAATCATAATCCGCGTGTCGGGGGTTCGAGTCCCTCCTCCGCTACTCATTGAGCCCTAATCACATACGGGTGGTTGGGGCTCTTATCGTATCCCTCCGCTAGTGGTGCCTTTGGCGGTATTTTGGGTGGTTCATCCTAAAACACTCCCCCAATCAGCGTAAGACCAACCGCAAAACCATCTGCCTACCCCTGGCCAGGATGAAAGACAAGAGAGACCCGAGAGACGTTGATTTGGAGGTGTAACGAGCTGACGAAAAATGTCGTTGAGGGCCTGATCCCCTTTTGGCTTTGAATGGGTCCCATCAGGTACGGCTGGCCAAATGTGGCCGCCATATTCTTGAAAACGCGACCTCGCTCGCTACCCCTTCGGCCTCATCAACTCTTGGAAAGGCGGGTAGCCGCGGATCGATCCGGGTTCCCAGTACACGTACCAGGGGAAATACGTCAGTCCTTCGTCAATGCTCTGTCGGTACAATCGGACTGCACGCTCACGTTCTCCGAGGATCGCAGCGATTCGCGCGAGTTGGAGCGTATGTTCCCCCTGAAACGACGATGGATCGAGCTGCTCAAACCACTCTGCGTCGGTCCTCGCCTGAGCTGTATCGCCTCGCAACGCGGCAATCACGGCTCGAGCTCCTCGGGGGGCATATCCTGGCAGACTCCCCGTGGTCAAGTAACTAAACCTGGAAAACTCCGGGAACTCCAGAACAGTGGAGTCAAACACGCGCTGAGCATCCTCGTAACGCCCAGCTAAGGTCAACGCGTGACCGTACCACATTCGATTGGGTGCCGCCACCGCTTCCTCCGATGGCAATGACTCCAGCCATTCGAGCGCAGTATTCAGGAACCTGTGTGCATTTTCAGTGTGTCCGTGTGCGTCGAGCACTTGAACACCATGGACCAGCACAAACCCTTGGTTTGGATCATCTCTGACCGCCGCCACTTCGGCGAAGACGTCGTGGAGCTCTGCTACGCGGTCCGATTCAGCGAGCGCCTGCACCAGGGGAAACAAAACCCAATAACTTCCCGCATCGGGATTGAGTTGGAAGGAGCGTCTCGCCTCTTCCAGCTCCCGACCATGTTGGCCCGCCATGTGCAGCGCCCAACACAAGTTGAGGTAGTACGGTACCCACCCTCGCATCGGACCACCGCTTGGATTGAGACTCAAGAACGCATCCACGGCCTCCTGAGGTCGGTTGGTGTTGAGGGCTTCGATTCCCCGGTTGTACACTGCCTTGGAACCAGGTGCCAGCGCCGCTGCTCCGCGCATGGCTCTGAGGGCTCGCGGGTGGTCACCGTCCGCTCGCGCGTTCAAGTAGTCCAGCCAGTGTCGGTCGTAGGCGCTCAGCCCGTCTCTATGACGTTCAAGGATGACCACCATCGAGTCCAACTGCGCCCAATGACCCAGGTTGAGATGCACGATACCCGCGTAGATAAGAGGCGTCAGGAACGTGCTGTCGATCTCGAACGCTCGGTAGAGGTTGGGAATCGGGTCTTCGTCATCACTCCTTCTGTAGCTCAGGTAAAGCTCGAGGCCTCGGTCGAACTCTCGGTAAGCTTCAAACGACGGCGGGTCAGCCACGCTGCCGGCCTGATCGCTGATTCGCTCATCCAACGAAATGGCGAGGAAACCGATCACCCGCTCCATCAGCGTTTCAATGGCATCGTCGGGTGAGTCGAGCGGAGCGATCACGGGATCAAGAGCGCCTAGACTCCGCCCACGCATAGCATCCGTCACATCGACTCGATACTGAACCGTCTCTCCTCGACGATAGTATGCGCCAGAGATCACGGTGCCAGCACCTGTCTCTTCGGCCAATGCCGTGGTACGGTTTCTCACATTCCCTGCTGCTGCCTCAGAGGCTACGTACTGCGATGCCTGCTGCGCCTCCAGCCATGGAACAACCTGAACAACTCCCGACTTCTGGAGCCCTTGCGTTATCCAGTGCCCCGCCATCGCACCGTACAGATCAAGCGAGGTTTCGCCCGTCTCGTTCTCTAGTACGGCCACCAGCACACGATCAGGATCGAGTGTCGCACCGCGGGCGCGCGGCAGCAACATCACGACCACTAGTGCGGCCAGAACCACCGCAACGGCTGCCGCGCCAATCGCGATCTTCTTGGTTCGGGCGACCGCATTCACCGGCAGCTTGCCAACCGGAGTAGTACCGCCGCTCGGCGTCGCCAGTGCCTCCAACTGCGGCAACAACTCCTCGGCGGTTTGCCATCTGTCAGCCGCCTTCTTCTCCAAACACTTCATCACCAACTCAGCCAACGAAGGCGGCACTGATTCTCTGTATTTCGTCACGGGATCGGGTGTCTCCGTGACATGTGCCGCAAGTAACGCCTGCTGAGTATTGCCAACGAATGGAGTTCTTCCAGTCAGCAGCTCGTAAGCGATTACGCCAACGGCGTAGATGTCGGCACGGTGGTCAATGTGAGGGTCCGCAGCGGCTTGTTCGGGCGCCATGTAAGCAGGAGTGCCGAGCGCGACTCCTTCGGTGGTGAGCTTGTGCGCCCCTGTTGCCTCGCTCACTGCTTTGGCGACTCCAAAGTCCGTGACAAGTGCATGATGCTTGGTTAGGAGCACATTGTCGGGCTTGATGTCGCGATGGACCACGCCCTTCTCGTGGGCCTCGGATAGTGCGTCAACAACGTCTCGAAGGATTCTGACTGCCTCGGCGATAGGCAACTCGCCTTCCTTCGCGAGCTTGTCCCTGAGCGACTGTCCCTCGACATACGTCATCACGTAATAGAGGAAGCCGTCTGCTTCGCCACAGTCATGAAGCGGAAGGATGTGTGGGTGAGCGAGCTTTGCCGCGATGTCGATCTCTTGCAGGAACCGATCAGGACCGAGTGCCGAGGCGAGTTCTGGCCTGAGTACTTTGAGCGCCACCTTGCGGTGGAGTTTCAGGTCCTCCGCAAGGTAGACGGTCGCCATGCCACCGCTGCCGAGTTCCCGCTCGATGGTATAACGGTCTTGCAGAGCGGCTATCAGACGGTCGAGGATGTCAGTCATCGCCGTTCCCCACCCGCTGCCTTAATTCCTCGAAGAAATTGAACACGATTGTTGTTCCCTGATTGCCAACATCAACGCTCTTATGTATCACGAACCATTGATCGTCGTGGCTCACCGCGAAGTCTTGATTCCACAAAGTATGAAGTCGATAGCCCGTCCCTGAGAACAGCACTTTCTCAGGTCCCCAAGCGAACGTCGAATCTGCCCGCAATTCGACTACCACCAAATCTCGGTTCCCGTTGACGTAGAACAACTCGCGTCCGTTGCGTGCCCAAATTGGTGCTCTACCACCTGAAGTCGAAACTTGCCAAATCCCAGCGGCAACGTCCGGAAAAGGCCGAACATACACTTCGTATTGTCCAGAGCGATCCGATGTGTAGGTCAGCCACCGCCCATCCGGCGACAATGCTGGTGAACGTTCATTGAAATCAGTCGTCACGAGCGGAGTCGGTATACTGGCGATGTCTGGGCGAATGGCATGGACATCCCAGCCATCACCCGCGATATGTGTCGTGAAGATCAACCATCGTCCGTCGGTGGACCAAGTGATGCCTTGAATAGACTCGTCCAAATCAAGAATTAGCGTGGCAGGCCCCAATCCGTCCGCACGCTTTTGCCAAATATCACTATTCCGTCCTGAGGCAACATCCGAATGCCCATAGGTCACGAACCGCCCGTCCGGTGTCCAAACTGATGGCTGATTGAAGCCGCTGAAAGTGAACCTTCTGAGCGGGCCACGATCCAACGTCTTGATCCAGATATCCCGCTGGTTGTTCGGTCCATCAATGGACATCGTGAGGTGTGTGCCGTCCGGAGAAAGCGATGGGTACCACATATTGCCTATCCAGTCAGGGTCCATCTCACGCTCCACACCGTCTCGATCTACCCACATTGGCTGAGTCGGATTCCGAAAACCACCTGTCCGATAAAGCAACGTCCCCGTCTCTGACAGCGCGACTTCCGCCGCTCCCTCTCTATCTACCATCACCTTCTCCGACAGAGTCGTTGCCGGACCAGTGAGTTGCATCTCGTTCTGATCGAACGGCGCAGCCATCAGCATTGAGTCCGAACGTACAAAAACCAAATGTCCTGACATCGCATATAGTGGGTGAAATCCACGTACGAGTTCGCGCACCTCACCTGTTCCGAACTCCACCACAGCGATGTAAGCATCCTCCAATTGGCCTCGCCAGACAACGAAAAGCGCCCCCTTGCCGTTCGGTAGCGTTTGCGCACCATAGTGCACCTCATCAGCAGATGTGTCTGGCATAGTTAATACCTCGGGCTCTCCGCCCGTCGGTGACACTCTGCTGATACCTCCACCAGTAGAACCGAAGTAGACCATCCCGTCACGTCCCCACCCACCGGCATGAACCGATGCGCGGTCTACGATTGTCTGTGGCGGGCCTCCTGCTACTGGTACTACCTGTAGACTATTGTTGTCCGAGTGGATGAAACCGACAGTCTGACCGTCGCTCGAGAAGAATGGTCCGCGTGCACCGTCCGTCCCCGTAAGTAGCCTCGCATGTAATGAATCGAGGGGCCGCGTCCAAAGTCGCTGCCCCTGACCAACGTATACCAATCGTCTGCCGTCAGGTGACAGTGCAATCTCCCGACCGTACGTACTTATGATCTCCTCACCCTCCGGCATCTCGATGTTGAAGCGAGTAACGCTTTCCACGTCTTGCGTTCGTGACCGCAGCAAGGCCCAAAGAGTGGAGACAGCAAGCAGTGCTGCGAGAGCAGCGAGCCCAATCGCCACTCGCTGCCACAGCCCCTCACGCTGCGTTGGTGAAGCGAATGCAGTCATGCTCGGCACCACAAACGCCGGATTGTTGAGCGCCCCCACAAACTCCACCCCACTCCCAAACCGATCAGCTGGAGTCTTCGCCAACGCGCACATCACTGCAGCATCAACATTGCTCGGCACCGAGTGACGGACTCTGGATACTGGTTGCGGTTCCGCCGACACCACCTTGGCGATGATCGCTTGCACCGTTTTGCCAGTATGCGGCGGCTCACCCACCAGCATCTCGTATGTGATCGCACCGAGCGAGTACACGTCGCTTCGAGCATCGAGTTCGCGTTCACCCGTCGCCTGCTCTGGACTCATGTACTCGGGTGTGCCTAGCGAAAGGCCAGTATCGGTGAGCCTCGTGCCACCCGCAGCACTCACGGCCAACGCAATCCCGAAGTCGGCAACAAGGGCCTCACCCTGATACATCAGGATGTTCTCGGGCTTGATGTCGCGGTGGATCACTCCTTGTTCGTGAGCGTAGTCGAGTGCAGCACCAACTTGCTTGATGATCGCAATCGCCTCGTCCACGGAGAGTTGCTTTTCGCGGTTGAGTTTGTCCCGCAACGACTCGCCCTCCACGTAGGGCATCACGTAGTAGAGGAACCGCTCGGCCTCGCCCGAGTCGTGGAGAGCCAAGATATGGGGATGGTTCAGTTTCGCAGCGATGCTGACTTCACGGAGGAACCTCTCGCCTCCCAAGATCGCCGAGAGTTCGGGACGCATGACCTTGATGGCGACCTTGCGATCATGCTTGATGTCGTGGGCCAAATACACCGTAGCCATACCGCCAGCGCCAAGCTCACGCTCAATCGCGTAGCGGTCGGCCAGCGCAGTCTTCAAACGGTCCAGAACGTCGGTCATCGACGACCTCAGGAGTCAGCCAGCCTACAATACGCCTTTGAGCGAGGGGTGGCTAGAGTCCGTTGTACTCACGCCCGGCGGAAGGCCGGGCGGTGTGCGACTCGGTGGCTGGTCACCCAGTCTCGGGCGGCGGCACCGCGTCCGTCGAATGTCCGTGAACGACTTTCCACTCGCCATCGACGCGGGCGTAGACAAGAGTTGTGTGTACCCGCTCACCGTCAGTTCCCCGCGCAGCGTAAGTTCCCCAGAGCACTGCTACATCTGGTCCCAAGACCCGAACGAACGTCTCCTCCCAATCCATGCCCCATTCTGTTGTATCTGTAGCCGCGTCCAAACCAGATCGGACTGCATTCTCTATCTGAGAATGGGAACCGTAGCCGTACGGGATCGCCCACCGAATGTCGTCGGACAGGCCCGACAGCCAACTGTCGAGATCGCGGGCGTTCAAGGCTTCGCCGAGTTCGGTGTGCACCTGTTGGATCGTGTCCGTAATTGCGGCCCTCTGTTCTTCGGTGAGTTCGGTAGTAGCGGGCTGACACGCAGCCAGCAGGGTCAGGGCGAATGCTGCGAGAATGAAACGGCGCATGGATTCCTCTTAGAGTAAGACGAAAGCGATACGCGCTATCACTGCCCAACCGGGGGCCCCAAAGCAGAAACATGAGTATGCACGATCTTCCATTCGCCACTCTGCTTTTCGAGCACCGTAGTGAAGACCATTGGCTGGGGTTGGACAAAATTCTGCACCACGTCATCAGGTGCATTAGCAGGCAATACGAACGTCCTGTACCAATAGAAACTCGCGACGGCCACATCCCCACGACCGTAGAATCGGATGATTCGGTCACGGGCATCGGTGAACTGCTGGATTCCAGGCAGGATCTCATTACTACGATCAAAAGCCGCCTGCTGAATCTGCATGTTCATGGCTTGGTTGGTTCTTCGACCGTTTGCCTGCCCGATCCAGATGCGATCAACGGTCATCAACGCAGCTTGCGCCGTCATGTCAAAAGCATCGTCAAGCTGAGTATACTGGTCGATGAGTCGGTTGATGGCGTCTTCGTCTGCGCTGCCTTGAGCTAGTGCGGTACACGGGATAAAGACCGCAATGGTGAAGGCCAGAACTTTCGGCACTAACGAACGCATGACTACCTCCTTTGGAGAGGAATTGTGATCGCGGCAAACGTATCCCCGTGCGATCAACTGTCAATGAGCGCACCGTCGCCAACAGCCAATTCGGAGTGACAGGCCAGCACGGCCAGATCCAGAGGACGGCCAGAGTCGTCGCCTCCGCAGAATAGGCCCGAACGCACTCGATTCAGGCTGCCCCCATTGAAGCACTATTAATGAAAATGGTTTTTCAGTTGCGAGCTCGAGAGGTTGGGGCGTGACGCTTCACATTGAGCGGGACTCGATACTCTTGACGACCGCTTGGTTTTGGGTGCCTATTTGTGAGTATCCCCAGATGGAGGCGCCATGCGCGGCTTCACCGTCCTTCTAGTTGTGTCGCTGTTCGTGATTCCGTCCGTCCTCTCTGCCCAACAACAACCACCCATCGAACCCGGTGCGCGGGTGCGGGTGACTGCACCCGACTGCGGCCTTGAACAACAGGCTGGAACGCTTGAGCCGTCACGCGGTGATTCCCTGGTTCTGGGCACGATGAAATGCCCGCTGTCCTCCGTGACGAGGCTCGATATGAGCAGGGGCCAGAGACGCAATACAGTCAAGGGCGTTGAACTCGGCCTGTTTGTGGGGTCGGTCACTGGCGGAGTGGTTGGTGCGCTTACATACGATACGGAGAGCTGTAATTGGCAGGCCATCTGCGCGAGTACAGTCGGGGGAGGAACACAGCGAACACTCATCGGAGTTGGCATCGGTGCTGGCATCGGCGTTGCGGCAGGTGCAATTGTCGGCGCACTTATCAAGATCGAACGCTGGGAGGAAGTCCCGCTCGACCCATTACGCGTGAGCTTTGCGCCGCAGCGGGAAGGGCAGATTGCGTTCCGGTTGTCGGTGTCGTTCTAGCCCAACATCAACTTCACATCAGCCGCAATCAACCATCACCGCCGTGTAGCCTCTCGGTTTGAATCGACTCACGATAGCATCGAGCGTGGCGAAGTCCTGTACCAAAATCATGTAGTGTGGTGCGAATCTACGCGGTGGTGCCTATGTAGGTTTGTGGCTGACAATCGGTTTCCCATGAGCCTGATAACCAGTTCCTGCACCGCGCATCACATTTGCGTGCTCAGTCCTCATCAGCACCAAAACAGAGTGTTGCGCCGGTGGCCGTCGTGGCCCCGCCGCCTGACAGACGCCGTAGTAGACGCCGCTGTAGACGCCGCCCTTCGGGACGGCGCATTAGACGCCGCAGTAGACGCCCGCCCGACGACGAGACCAAGTCACCGCCAGACATGCAGCACTCATCTACTATCCTGTGGAGGTCATCGTGAAACGCCTTACCTTCCTACTAATCGTTGGCATGGCACTCGTCGTCCCGACACACGCGGTTCGAGCACAAGCCGAGCCGGAAGAGCCGGAGGTCCGCTACATCGTCGTTAACACGTTCAATGCTCCATACGGCGAGACAAGGCAGCAGGTTGATATGTGGATCGACTCAGTGATGGTCCCGTACCAGCGCCTCAATCCAAACGTTCTCTCGTATCGTATTGGGGAGCACTACTATGGCAGTAGCGCAGGGGACATCGTGATCATTGCGGAGTACGCGAGCTGGGATGCGATCGCAGCCCCTTGCGAGCCATGCGACACGTGGTTCGCCGAGAACGAGCCCGAAGAAGGAACGCCAGAGGCCGAGGTGTGGGACGACATCTTTGCGACGTTCATCAAATACTACTCAAAACACAGCGACGAGATCTACGTCGTACAGATGAGTCGTACGATGTAGGCGATAGCGACCGACCGTCCGACGAATCGCCCTCCGTGGTGATTCCTGCACAGCCTAGCCCCGAGCGTCACGCGGCGCTCGGGGGTTTTCTTCTGCCTTCCGTTCCGCCACCTGATAACTTCGTCTCATCGGTGATGGCTCCTTTCTAATGGTTATTACTGGACACCCGATCACACCGGATCGGGATACCCCGGAGCCATCACCTTCTTCTCTATTCCTAAATCAAGTTCCAACTACGGGTGGGACACCTTCGGAGTTGTTCCGCAGATTTGCTCTTATAGTCAATGGGACACAACATTACGGTGTCTGTCGACAGGAGAAATCCAAAGTGGGATAAAGAACCTGCAGGAAGATGCTGTTAGAAGGGAATTCGAGGAGTTGAAGCAGACCATGCCCGAGTTCTGTGCGTGTGACATGTGCTGCGACGATGTCTTCGTGTATGCGCTGAACCGTTTGTCTCCACGCTACGTGGCTCAACCCACCGGCGAGGTTGTAACCGATATTTCGCTGAGATCGGACCAACCGAAGGCAGACATATCGGTGATGATTCTGGAGGGAATGCGACGCGTACATGCCGAGCCGCGCGCGGGCCATTAGGGCGGAACGTCATCAAGGGGCTGGTTCTGAGCGGATAGAGTTGTAGTTCCGACTGTCTGCTCCGGCGCCTAGATGGTGTGCCCCCTACTCCCCTCTCAACGCTTCAACAGGATCGATCCGCGCGGCACGCCGCGCCGGTATCGCAGCGGCGAGAATCGCGCAGGCGGCAAGCAGGAGTGGCACGCCGAAGAGGACCACGGGATCGGTGGCGCGCACATCGAATAACAAACCTGATAGGAGCCGAGAAAGAGCGAGCCCGACCGGTAGGCCAATCCCGATGCCGAGTATTGCCAGTTTTGTTCCCTGGCCGAGCAGCAGCCGGCCGATGTCGCCGCCACCGGCACCGAGCGCCTTGCGTACCCCCAGCTCGTGGTAGCGTTGTCTGACCGAGACACTGATTACCCCGTATACCCCTATAGCTGCCAAAGTCAAAGCCAGAGCCGCAAAGGTATTCACCAGTGCCGTGACGAGCCGAGGTGCAGCCAGGGATTCGGCCGTCAGATCGGTCATCATTCGGACTTCCGTGATTGGCGCCGAAGGGTCAACGGCCCAGATCGCCTCACGCACTTCGGATGCGCGTCCTCTTGGATCTCCGTCGAAGCGCACGACCATTGCCATTGCCCGCCAGTACGTTTGGGATTGGGAGACGTAGACGACATTTCTCCCTGAATCTGTCAGATCGGTGTAAGACACATCCCCCACCACGCCGATTACCTCGAGGGGGCTCTCCGTGATGCGGTCGTGGGATCGGATTCGACTGCCAATCGGATCTTGATTCGGGAACAGCTCTCGAGCGAACGATTCGTTGATGATCGCGACACCGGGACCTGTGGGAATCTCGGTTTCATTGAAGGTCCGTCCGCGCTGGAGCGGGATCCCCATCGTGCTGAAGAAATCTCGACCTACAATGTTCCAATTGGCGTGGTGGTTAGCTGCGTCGAACTGATCGGCTCCACCGTCTGCCCAAACTGGGACGTTATCAAAAAGCCCGTCTGGCGAGAGAGGCAAGCCCGACACCGTAGCAGCGGACACCACACCCGGAAGTGACTTGATCCGTTCGGTAAAGTCGCGGTACTTCTGGCCGATTTTCCTGTCCTCGGGCGATCCTGGCGCATAGTGGGGCACGAAGATCTTCATGGAGAGGACGTCTTCTTCCTGAAAGCCGGGATCGGTCGCAAGAAGCCTCATGGTGCTCTTCGCGGTCAGGCTCGCTCCAAGCACCAGCACTGCCGAGAGCGCCAACTGCAGAACGCTCATAGTGTTTCGCACGCGTCGTCCAGCGGGCCCGAAACCGGCGCGTGCGCTCCCATCTGTGAGTGCCTGACGGATGTCGAGCTTGGCCGCCAAGTAAGCGGGTGTTAGGGTGAACATCAGGCCCGTTCCCAACGATACTGCCAGGCCAAACATCAGGATTCGAACGTTTACCCGCGGCTCGTGAATCTCAACGAGAGCCGCCGGGGCGATCGTTGTTAGGATACCAGTTCCCCAGAAAGCAACCACAACACCCAAGAAACCTCCCGCCATCGCTACGAGCAGACCCTCGAAAACCAACGGCCGAACCGATCGGTGCCGGCCCGCTCCGATGGCTGCGCGTATTGAGATTTCTTTCCGTTTACCGAGTGAACGCTCCAGTGCGAGGTTGGCCACATTGGCACAGGCGATGAGAAGGACAAACCCTACGCTTCCCAAGAGGAGCCATAGGGTGCGCGGCGTATTGGCACCGACGACCCGGGATCTGATGGGGATTACCCGTGCGCCCGTACCAGCCCGGGTATCGGGACGTTCAGAGGCGGCTCTTCGTGCAATTTGGTCAACGACCAGAGTCGCTTGCGAATTCCCCACTCCGGGCTGAAGCCTTGCGATAGTCGCGAATCCCAGTGCATCCCGCTCCAACACCCAGTCAGGTGTTTGCGCCCCATATGTGAGTGGGATCCAGATTTCGGCCTTGCGCGGCCACTGAGCCTCTGGAGGAACGACTCCCACAATTTCGTACGGCTCTTCGTCGAGAACCACGGTGGCCCCTAGAACGTTGGGGTCTCCGCCATACCTTCTGCGCCATAGGGCCGCGCTCAGAATTGCGACCTTGCCGCCACCGCGTTCGTGTTCCTCGGGGGCAAAAAACCGTCCCAGGATCGGGCGTACTCCGAACACCTCGAAATACCTGTGGGACACAACCGCTCCCTTGATCCGTTCCGGACGATCGTCACCTGTTACGTTTAGATTCCAGTCGATCCAAACGCCCACTTTCTGGAAGACATCTCGTTGGTCCCTCCATCTGAGATAGTCTGCATAACCCACCGGGCCGTCCCACACGTCCTCGGCCGGGTTCGTTAGTACGGGAAGTACCAGCTCGTGCGCGTTGGGATAGGGGAGGGGATGAAGCAGGACGCCGTCGATGACGCTAAACACCGCAGTGTTTGCGCCGATCCCAATAGCCAGCGTTAGTATTGCCACGACGGCATAACCTGGCTTCCTCCGGAGGCCGCGAGACGATATCCGGAGGTCCCGATACAGCTCTGTTGCAGACAGGGCCATACCCCGCCACAGCTTCGTCATGCGCCGAGGACCCCATAGGCTTTCGCCGCGGGAGCGCCGGATTAACGCGCCAACGAGTCTGCCGTCTCCGAACTCACGGAGAAGTTCATCTGCGGATCGACCTGCTTCCAGGCCGTCTTCGAAGTGCGCCACCAACTCGTGCAGGACGTCGTGGCGGGTGGTGCCGCGAAGCTTGCTATGGTCGATCACTGCCCTGAGGTAACCACGGACTTCGTCGGGAATGCGGGCTTCTCGAAGTAGCGGTTCTTCGTGCGGATTTAATCTCGACATTGGCTCAGGTCTTCGCCGATCCGCCGGTGAGGCCTAGGTTGGCCATCGCATCCATCAAGCTCTCCCACTGCTTTTGCTGCGCACGGAGCCAGGCCGTTCCCTTTTTTGTGAGGCCGTAGTACTTCCGCTTCCGGCCGGAGTCAGCTTCCCTCCAGGTTGCACGAATGAGCTTCTTGCGTTCGAGATTGTAGAGCAGGGGATAGAGTGTGGGCTGGCCCATGTCTAGGACTCCATCGGTTCTGCGGGCCAGCGCTTCCGCCAGCTCGTAACCGTACATTTCCCTCTGCTCCAACAGCGTCAGTACAGCAACCGGACCCGCGCCCCGCATCAATTCTCTTTCGACCCTCATCTGCCTACCCTCTATTCCGCTACCGCGGTTTCAGGTTCCGATGTGAAGCGACACTTGTTTCGCATACTATGTTTAGCATAGTATATCAAGCCAACTATATTGGCAAGTGGGTTTGATGTGATTGGGATTTGGCTCTCAGAACAGCGACAGCACTTTCACCACCGCACCCGCCGCCACCACGAGTATCGCGATCACGAGGGCGGCGTTCCAAACAGTACCCTTGAAACCTCGAACCACCTCTGATCCCAGGTAGCTCTTGCTGTTCTGCAAAACGAAGAAGCAGATGTAGGCCACGGGCATCATCAGCAGGTTGAACGACGAGACGATCACCGGGAGCCAGAACGGCATCTGGTAGAACGCACCCACGATGCCGATGTTGGCGAGCATTGTGCTCGCCTTGTATGCACGCCCATGTAGCTCGAATCGGAACATCTCGCTCAGCACAAAACCGCAGATCAGCATCTCGACTACTAGCGTGGTGAAACACATGCTGAGCACGCCGAACGAAAACACCAGCCGCCCGAACGTGAGGCCGACCAGCGGCTCGAGCGAGTGCGCCACGTCTATCGGACCGCTCACTTCGATCCCGCGAACGAAAAGCGTGTTGGCACACGCCATCGTCACGAAACTCGTAGCCAAAACGAAGGGTAGGAACATCGACGTACCCAGGTCGAAGCTTTTGAGCCCCTTATGCTCGCCTTTCCATCCCCGCGCGAGGAGCGTGTATGGGTACAGGAACGTCATGTTTACGCCGACGGCAGCGCCTAGTTGGCCGAGTATGACAGTGATGCCTTCACGACTGCGAGGGATGTGAAACGTGAAGTACCCTTTGAACATCTCGCCCCAGTCGATGCCGGTTTTGAAAAGGACCAGCAAAAAGCAACCCACCATGACCAGGAGCATGTACTTGAGCAAACGCTCGAACAGTCGGATAGCGTTTCGGCTGCCGCGTCCGTAGCTCCAGCATACGGCGGTGCCCAGGACGAGGAGCACGAGGGCTACGATTCCCTTTGGGATTGCGAGACCAATGACGTCGAGAATGTCCTTGGCCACTGCCGTGCCGAGCGAGTATTGAGGTAGTTGCCAAACGATGGAGGCGAGCAGGACGTTGAAACCCCAGAACAGGGCGACAGAGGGATGCAATCGCTTCCAGAACACATCGTACGGACGCGCTTGCGTGACGAGCAGTTGGTGGCCGATTGCGGCGAACATCACCACACCCAAAAGCATCGCGACCGGTTGAACCCAGAGTAGTTTGTAGCCGAACACCGAGCCCGCGAAGATTGCCGAACCCGCCGATCCCGCTCCCAGTGTTAGAGCGCTCTGTACCCAGCCGGGACCGGAGAGCCCCCAGTAGCCCTGCCAGCGCTGCCAGAAGTACGGACGTGCATTGATTTCCTGAAGGAGGGCTACTTCTTGACCGAGAGCCTCCGGGTCGCGTTCCTCGACCATGGGTAGGCCACGTTGGAGATCCAAAGTGCTCAATGCCGGACGACCTCGCCGAGCAGCTTCAGGTCGTCGAAAGATCCCGTATCGTCGAACGAGCCAACGCCTATGAGACCAGAAGGCAGCGTGGAGTCCGAGGCGGTGATGATGGGAGTCACCATGTCGTCGAGGAATGCTCGGATTTCGCCGGTTTCCGAGTCGTACGTCACCTTGAAGTTGTGCCATTCCAGGTCGGTGAGTCGGAACACCGTCTCGCCCGCTGGCTCTCGGTTGATTTTTACCCGATCTGCTCCGTTCACCAGCCCGATGATGTTGTGCAGCCCGTCGCTCGAGGCTGAGAAATGCACGTAGTAGAAGTGTGTCGGGTCCTGGAAGTGAAATAAAACGAGCATGTCGCGGGCGAGAGTCTCGGGCTCAGTGTGGCACTTGAGTCTGCCCGTGAACTCGAACGAGCTGACTGGATATCCGTCGATAACCGACCAGGCGCTCGGCGCACGTATCTCGCCAAACTCACCAGGCTCGAGTAGGGTATAGACCATCGAGCCGCCTTCCTCTACGACCTGCCAGCTCTCAGCTACCTTGGGCGAGAGTCCATCAGTGCTGCCGTTCTCGAAGTCGTAGCTCGCGAGGAAGGGGTGTTCTCCTTCGGTGCTGTTGGTGCAGCTGAAAACTACGAGGCTGCAAAGGAGCAGAGCCGCAGAGCTGCAGCGTGATTCCCTTGCCATCAGGCCGGTATGCCGTCGGTGTACCCCGGTTGCATCCACGCCAGCCGTCCACTGTCAAACACGGGCCTTAGCTTGGCGGCGACTTGCTCCATCTCTTGCGCGTCCATCGGTGTGAAGTTTCTGGCCAATTCGGCGTTTTGTGTGACCACGTCGAGGCTGTCGGTCCCGATCACCGCCGCTGTAACGTGCTCGAGACTGAGCGCGTAGCGCACCAACTCCGCAGGGTTCAAACTCTCGTCGGTTTCCTTGGGTCTTATGACCTTCATGACCAGGATACCCATGTTTTTGCTGACCGCGGCGGGGATCGCCGTTTCCTGCCGGTCTTGCTGGCCTTCCGCATAGTGGTTGAGGGCAAAGAGCATCGTGTCGAAATCGAAACGCCGAGCCGCCGCGGCAAGAGCCTCCCCCGAGCTGTGACCGGTGAATCCGATGAATCGAGTCACGCCCTGTTCCTTGAGTTCGTACAGCGCTTCTATCGCACCGCCCGCGGTCCCAATCGCGTCTACATCTTCCATCGTCGCTATGCTGTGGAGCTGCAGGAGATCGACGTGATCCGTTTGAAGGCGTTGCAGGCTCTCCTCCACGTGCCGCAGCGCCCCGTCACGTGTGCGCTCGATGGTCTTGGTCGATAGAAAGACCTCTTCACGACGGTCTTTGAGAATTAGACCGTAGCGCTCCTCGCTGATGACACCCTCATACGTGTAGTCATGTGCGGTGTCCCAGTGATAGAATCCGCTGTCGAGCGCGCGGTTGAGTATTGCCAGGCTCTCATCCTGATCTGTCACCGAGCAGAATCGGGATCCGCCTCCGAATACAATCACCGGGATGGCGAGGCCAGTGTTTCCCAGCATACGTGTTGGTAGTCCTTTGGCGTCGTAAGGGTTGTGCGGCGGAGTGGCCTCTCCCGCGCAACTCAGGCTGCCAACACCAGCAGCAACTACACACGTGCCTAAAAACTCGCGGCGATCGATTTTATGGTTGGACACGGGAGATCTCCTTGCTGGCGGTGAGCTTGGACACCGGAATATTGAGGTTCGGTACTGTACGGGTCAAACGCGGCTGAGTGCTCGGGCGCACCCAGTCCGCAATCGCCAACCAACAATCTGCGATCTGCAATCGATTTTCCGTGGTTCGTCTCAGTGTCTCGAGCTGTCCGCTCTCCTGCCTACCAGCGCCAGCACTTCGTCCAGCTCCTTGGGAACATGTGCCGTGAGGATCTCGTGACCGGTTTCCGTGATGAGGACAGTATCCTCAATGCGGATGTGGAAGTCCTCATCGGGGAATTCGATGATCGGCTCGACAGCAATCACCATCCCTGCTTGCAGAGGAATACCGTAGTCACCCACGTCGTGCACACTCATGCCAACGAAGTGCCCGGCACCACCAGGATATTGGTTGGGGAATCCGCACTCCTCGAAGATAGCCGCGGCAATCTCACGGGTCTCTTGGCGAGTCACACCCGGCCGCATGGCCGCGATGATGGCTTTCTCGGCCTCCAACGTGCATAGGTATGCTTTTTCTTGCCGCTCCGTGAAAACACCTGATGCCGGCCACGTTCTCGTGATATCGATCGTCAGGTATCCCATCGAGGCACCGTAGTCCATTACAATGACGTCACCGTCCTGGAGTTGACGACTGTTCTCCTGGTAGTGCCACACGTTCCCATTTGGTCCGGCGCCGACTATGGCAGGATAACCAGCCCCCTCAGTGCCATATTTGAGCATCGTGTGGGTGGCTTCAGCTTCGATCTCGTACTCCCAGCCTCCGACACGCGTCACCTCTATTGCTCGAATGTGAGCCTCGGCACTGGCCCAGCCATTTCGCCGCAACGCATCTATCTCGCGGGGTGTCTTGATCATCCGCAGCGGATCGATGAACGGCGTGAGGTCCTCGAGCTCATAGTAGGGAAAACGTTCCCTGATCGTCTTTACGCGCCAGGCATCTTCCGAAGGGTAAACGCCGAACGGATTTGCCAAACGCCGCGCCGTGAAGATCGCTACGTCCGATCGGGACTGATCCACCTCAGTTCGTTCTGAGAGTCGCACGAAGAGTTTCTGGGGTCCGCCGTTTCTGCGGCGCGACAGGAACTCTTGCACATATGTGAGAGGGTGTATCCCTTCGAATCCGTGCGCCTCCACGGCACCTTCCTGATAGAGCAGGTTCCAACCGTCGCGACTCGCCTCCCGCGCAGTCTGGGCCGGAAGGAAGAGAGTCGATTGGCAGGTCGCTGCGTCAATGTGAAGAATCGAGTTTAGGTCCTCGATTCCAGAGAAGTAGTAGAAATCGTTGTCTTGGCGAAACCGAATACCGGCTGGGACCATCGTCTTGCCGAAGAGAAGGACCTGACCATCGCCTCCCAAAGACTCGCAAAGCGCCTCTCTGCGACTTGCGAACTCTTCGGGTGGGTAGGTGGCGCGTTGGGCGTTCACTCCGGCCAACGTGCCAGTCGCGCAAAGAAGTATGCCACTGAATACCAGTTTTCTAGTCATCGACTGTGACGCTCCAATCGTTGATTACTGCAGGCAAATCGGCAAAGAGGTCGGATATGCTCGCCATAGTACCACAAATGATCGCGTGGTGTCCAGCGAACACCTGCTGTTGGGTGCGCGGTCGGTGCATCACCCACGTACTAGAGACGAAAGAATTGATTGCCGGTTGATACGCGTGCAGTAGTGCCGTATGTTCGCGTTTTCACGCGTCTGCGATTTTCACCAGTCGACTGGACCTCAAGTAGGCGACCATGAAACACACGTCACTCAAACCGGCGATGCTGACGCTTGTGTGGGCCCTGGTGGTAGCCGTGTTCTTCCGATTCTGGGGTGTGACACTCCGCGCGCCAGGGTTGATGCTGTGGGCGTTGGTGTGTGTCCTTCTCTACCTCGGAACCGCGGCCTTGGTATACAGACGAGACATCAGATCGCTGCGGAAAAAGGTGTGGATCCCGCTCGCTTTCTGGGTCGCGATAATCCTCTTAGTACTGGTTGTCCATACGGCCTTCCCGATAGCGCCGCTCGCTGGCCAAGAAGTCCCAACCTCCCTGGTTGTGGGTGCGATGGATGTTGTGGTGCCGGTCTGGATCGTCGGACGCTCAATGGGGTTGATCTGGACCTCGGTCGGAATGCGCGTTGCGGTGATTGCGATAGGAACGGTTGTTCTGTTCGTGTTGATGTTCACCTACATGATGGCAATGCCGGGTACGTCGTTTTCTGGTTCCGTGCCTCCATTGTCTTCCGAAGAACAGGCGATCCGTGACCGTCTAGAGACCGAAGTCCAGACGCTTGCCATGGAGATCGGTGATCGACACGAAGGTAGGTATGAGGCCTTGGAAAGAGCGGCCAGCTTCGTAGAGGGCCAGTTCAAGGCCGCCGGCTTCGAGCCCGCGGTCCAATGGTACGAGTATGCGGGACACCGATTCCGGAACATCGAGGTTGAGATTGCCGGTGCCAGCCAACCCGCCGAGATAGTCGTGGTTGGTGGCCATTACGACACGGTACCATTCTCTCCGGGCGCCAACGATAATGCGAGCGGCACGGTCGCCGTTTTGGAACTCGCTCGGCTTTTACGCAACGAGCGATTCAGCCGCACGATCCGTTTCGTCGCCTTTGTCAATGAAGAACCTCCGTATTTCACCACGAGGTGGATGGGAAGTAGACAGTACGCATCGAGGTCGAAGGATCGTGGTGAGAACATTGTTGCAATGATTTCGATGGAGACAATCGGATACTTCAAGACCGAGCCTGGTAGCCAGCATTATCCTCCTCTCTTCAGCCTCTTTTATCCTGATCGTGGAGACTTCATTGGGTTCGTCGGCAACCTGGCATCTCGCTCGCTCGTGCGGCGTTGTATCAGAGTGTTCCGCGAAACCACGGAGCTACCTTCTGAGGGCGTGGCTGCCGTGGAGCAGATCCCCGGAATAACCTGGTCCGATCATTCTGCATTCTGGGCGCATGGATACAAGGCGATCATGATTACCGATACGGCGCCATTTCGGTTTCCACACTACCATCTCCCCACGGACACGCCTGACAAGCTGGATTTCGATAGAATGACGAGAGTGATAACGGGGACTTCGGAGGTGTTGCGAGATCTAGCGGGGCCTGTCATGGACTGATACATTCACTGCTCCAGCCGTGGCCACGACCGATCTGCGCAGCCTCCGGCCTTGTATTGGGTGCAATGGATGGTAACGTTCCTGTAACAAACCAGGATGTCGTAGGTTCCCCATACCGAGTTACCATATCATGATCGAAGAACTCAGGGCAAAACTCATGGCTGAGGCCGAGGCGCTCAACTACGAGTTGCAGGTCACCTTGCCCGATGCATTGGAGAAGGCGTTAGAGCACGGCGACCTAAGAGAAAACGCCGACTATCAGGCCGCCATTGAGCGCCAGGGAGTGGCGGCAGCTCGTCTCGAACACGTCCGGTCACGGCTGCACAAACTCTCCGATATCGATCTGACCGAGCTCCCCAACGATCGTGTGGCGCTAGGATCCAAGCTCACTGTCGTAGACGTCGAGACCGGCGAAAGGGAAGACTATGAGGTGGTCATTCCGGACGCAGTCGATGTCATGGATGGATGTATATCGGTATCGTCACCACTCGGGCGCGCATTCATGGATCGTCAAGAGAACGATGTCGTAACCGTGCGCTTGCCCATCGGCATGCGCGAGCTACGCATCGAAAAGCTGTTGACCCTTCACGACCAGGCGCAGGAGCAGCACGACGAATAACAGGAGAGCTGCAGGCGCGTCATCTTTCGGTGTTCCCCTCGCTTCACATCCTCTCTGGCCATAGCTATCTTTAATAGTGTTTTTTAGGTACGTAATTACCATAATTGCAGGATGCCATTGAATATCAGAAGGATTCCATGAGTACGACTCTAACTGAACTCCCGCGGGACTCGTTCATCCGCGCTGATGATACAGACGACGCCGTTTTCTATGCCACGGATCGAATGGTACATCATCTGGACTCTCTTGCCCGATGCACGATCGAGGACCTCATCGGACAACTGTTGATCGAGGACGGCCCAGTAGTTCTCGACCTGATGGCCAGCTGCGATTCGCACATCCCGGACTCGGTGAAGCCGTCACGGGTCGTCGGTCTCGGACTCAACGAGCGTGAAATGGCTTCCAACTCTTTACTGAACGATGTTGTTCTCCATGATCTGAACAAAACTCCAGAGCTTCCGTTCGAGGAAAACACGTTTGGCGCGGTGCTGTGTACGGTGTCGGTCGACTACATGACCGAGCCATTTCGTGTGTTTTCCGAGGTTGGCAGAATCCTCAAGCCGGGCGGAGTGTTCTTGGTGACCTTTTCGAACCGGTACTTTCAAGAGAAGGTCGTCAAGATATGGCGGCATGCCACAGGTGAGCAGCGCATTCACCTGGTCGAGAGCTACTTCGAGGGTTCATTCCAGTTTGAAGAGCCGACTGTGTTCGTTTCCCGAGGGAAGCCGCGGCCAGCCGACGACAAGTATTCTCCACTCGGCGTTCCGAGTGACCCAGTATTTGCCGTATACGCTGACAAAAAGGGTGGCTTCGGGCCGGGACGCCCGGTGATCTCTTCTGGCTACCACGATCGTCCCTTCGATTGGGACGAAGTAAACGCACGCAAACTCGCGGTCAAGCACACGCTCGAATGTCCCTATTGTGGTCGGGAACTCAAGAGGATCGAGGTTCCAGATACCCCGTTTACCGAATGGAGCAGTGACCACATCTGCGTGTGTTTGTTCGATGAGTGTCCATACTTTCTCTTCGGCTGGGATGCTATGTCTGACCAGGGCGGAACTGGATCGTATCGATTTATGTACGAGCCGGCCATTCAGAACTGCTACATGGTGCCAGTAACCAACAGGCTGGAACTGAGGAACTACGTCATCGAAGACGTCTAGTACTCTCTGGCGTTGTATGGGTCGCTCGTGCATCTTGTTGGCCCATGACAAAGAACGGCGCAGAAAACGGGCAGACTCGGCTTGGTGAGTTGCCACGTTACCCCATTGCTGAAGCGGTCTCCCAAGAAGAGCTCGATGCCGAGGTCGCCGAACTCGATCGGTTGAGCCATAGTCCACCATTGAAACGAAGTTGGGGTTACCTGCGACTGGGTGGCCCTGGTTTCATCGATGCCGCAACCACACTAGGCGCGGGCACTCTGACTGCGTCCATGTTGTCCGGCGCGATGTTCGGATACAAGACACTGTGGCTCATTTGGGTGTCGATGGGATTGGGGATCTTCATGATGGCGGCAGCGGCACGATTCACCTGTAGGGGTGGTTTTCGCGTGATCGCTATGCAAAACCGCCATCACGGCTGGATCGTAGGATCGCTGATGACGGGCCTAGTGGGTACGGCGGTCGTTGCCATCATCTTCAACTACGGCCAATACAGCCTCGGAACCCACCTGATTGAATCGCTGGCTCCGATGGTTGGGTTCGAATTCCCACGCCAGATCAACTGGATCGTGTTCATGGCGATCACCAGCTTCATTGTGCTGAACTACGGCCAGCGCGGGAAGCGAGGAATAGTGCTGGTGGAGAGCTTCATGAAGCTCTGCATCACTGTCATGTTGGTGAGTTTTGGTATCTGCTTGATGTTGGTAGGCGTGGAATGGGGAGCGATGCTGCGCGGGACATTGGTGCCTTGGCTGCCCTCGGGTGTTGAAGGTGTCGATTTGTTCGTAGCCTCGTCTGCTGCCGCAATCGGCGTGATGGATTGGGTGTTGTTCCAATACGCGGGTCTTGCGCGCGGATGGGGACGCAAGCACGACACCCTCGCCCGGTTCGACATTTTCTTTGGTCTGTTCCTTCCGTTCGTGTTGATCAACTTCATGGTTGTGGCGGTGTTCGCGGGCACGCTACATCAGGTTGGCGGAACTTTCCCTGAGTCGGCAACCGAACTCGCCGGAGCATTGGCACCGCTTTTGGGGCCGACATGGTCACAAGTGTTGTTCTACGTAGCATTCCTTGCGGTTCCAATCACGACCACCGTGGGTATGAGCCTGGCAGGTGCGATCGCCATCCATGAGGCGTTCGGGTGGGAGCCCGATACGAGTTCCTGGCGTTGGCGCATCTGCGCTCTGCTGCCGCAGATTGGCTTCCTCGCGGTGTGGTATCCCCGTCCCGTATGGTTGGTCATAGCAATTGCGGCGTTTTTATCGTTGTCCAACAATATCGTCGGGTGGTCGTTCTACCTCCTGCTCAACGATCGCAAGGTGCTCGGCGAGGACCGCTGCAAATCATACGGCTGGAATGCGGGGATATTGTCGCTCATATGTCTACTGAATGCCGTGGCCCTCATTTACCTATTCAATCGGCTGGGATGGTGGACTCGATGATCGATATCGACCGACGTTACGGACCGTTCTCCGGACGCGTATGGGGGTTGATTGCCAACCTGGCGGCAAACGCACTTGCTCTGTACGGATTGGTCGGGTTTCTGCGCGACGGTACGCACCTGGTATTTCTGACGGTGGGAATCGTGTGCACTCTGGCCTGTGTGCTCGTTCTGGCTCAGCCGAGCCGCTGAGAGGATAATCATGGCTTCGAAAACCAAGATCAAAATGGCGTTTGCCGAGTACGACAAGGAAGCACTCCGAGCGATGGAGCCGGAGGCTCTTGGTGGACTTCTGCGCGAACGTGTCCACCATAACATCGAGGTGCCGCTTTATCCGACCTTAGTCAGGGAACGGCAGAAACCCAACGAAGGCTTCGGCCTGCAGGCCCAAATGGTGTTCGATGTTTGGCAAGAGAAGGGTCTCCCGGTAGACACGCCGGATATGCTTTGGGTGAAGCGCTACCTGGACATCGCCGCGAAGATCCGCTTGGGAGAACCGGTCGATCTCAAAGAACCCTTGCCGGAGCCATTCACGGATGCCGAGATGCAAGTTGTCCGCAAGCTGATATACGGCCGGCGCTCGATCCGTGACTGGGAAGACAGGGAGGTGCCTGACGAACGGATTGAGCAGATCCTCGAAGCGGGCCGTGCTGCCCCTATCGGATGTAACCTCGGACACCTCAAATTCGTCGTGCTCAAGGACCCAGAGGAAAAGAAGTTGATTTGGAGTGATATCTCCACCAAGAAGGCCGCTGTTATCATTGTTGTATGTCATGACGAACGAATCGCTGAAGCGGTGTGCCAGGACCGACTGGTCCCGCAGAACCCAGGGTTCGATGCCGCAGCTGCTGCGGACCATATGCTGCTCATGGCTCATGCACTGGGCCTTGGTGGCGTATGGCTGTCTGAACTCAAGGAAACAGAAAAGACGAAGGATACGGGCGAGGAATTCAGGGTACGCTACGGCCTGCCAGATTACTACAAAGTCGATGTTCACATTGCTGTCGGGTGGACGGCAATAGGTTCCATCAAGTCGGCGCGACCACCTCTTTCTGAGATGGTGATACGTGAACCGCTGGCGAAAAGCGAGGGTGGGAATGGCTGATCAAGAAGACTGGGTAGACGCGATTTCGCTCGAGGAAGCAAAACGACAGGTGGCTCTCACAAGTCGAAGATTGGGGTTGCTTCATCTTGCTTTCGCAGAGGTGTTGGTGAGCGAACTGGGTGAGGAGAAAGGTAAGAAGTGTGTCGCGCGCGCTATTAAGGAGTACGGAAGAAAGATTGGCGGCGCGAAGCGCGAAAAACTTCTGGCGGAGGGAGTCGAGCCAACAGCCGAGAGTTTCTTCTCGGTGACGGATTTGCCGAGCATCGGGATGCATGAGGGAGTCGAGGAAGTCGAGGTCGACGGCGAGAGGCGCTATCGGGCATATGGGTGCGTCATGGGTCGTGTCTGGCAGGAGTATGGGGGTGACTCACTTGGGCGTATCTATTGTTATGTCGACCCGGCGAGTTCGATGTGGTTCGATCCACGATGCAAGTTCGTTCATACAAAGGCAATCCCGGACGGGGACAACTGTTGCGAACTGGCGATGAGACCGACAACCGAGAAGGACAGAGAGGATTTTTCCTCACCAGATACCGACTGGGCATCCTTAGAAATGCGAACCGATTGAACCTACGGTACTACCTTTGTCGTAGGGGCATGATGGTCAGATACTGCGAAGCGCTGGTTGAGAAGGGAGCGCCGGATGAGTCCCACCAAGACGCCACGTTGTGAGAGCTGCCCTATGCGGAAACGGGCTGAGAAGAAACCTCGTTCAATTCTTGCGTTTCTGTGGCGACTCCATACGAAGATCTGCCCGGGCTGGATATCATACCAGCGTTGGCTCAAAGAACAGGCTCAGGAGAGCCCCACCTTAAGATAATTGCGGTAATAACAGTCAAAGTGAGGTAGAAATGGCAACCACGTCCCGTATCAAGTTCATGGGAGTTGGTGTCCTCGGAACTGGTTTTGCCTTCTTTCCCCTGATCGTCCAGAACTTCCCAGCCGATCCTTCGCAACCCATCCCTCTGCAGGCGCAAACGGCAGATCCGGTCACCATCAACGGTGATGTGGCGATCGAGTGGAGCTACGATCCCCTCGCGGTCTTCGACGTATTCCTGGAGAAGAGATCTCACATTGCCGCGGAGGCCGTGGTGTACAATGCCATCCGTGAGGGATACCGCACGGCCATGGCCGGCTGGTCGGTGGAGTGCGACGGCCAGAAGAGCCTCAAGATCGGTCGAGAGCGTTTGGGGAAGTGACATGAACTTTATTTTCGAACAGATCCGGACCGGCGGTGACAGGAACTTCGGTTATCTAATCGGTGACCGTGAGGCTCGTGTTGCCGCTGTGGTGGATCCGTCCAACAATCCCAAGGCTGTGGTGAATCGCGCGGAGGAGCAGGGCCTGCAGGTCGAGTATATGGTCAACACTCATGGTCACTACGATCACACCAACGGTAATGCCAAGGTCAAGGAACTCACTGGGGCGAAGATCGTGGCGTTCGGCGGGTCGTCAATATCGCCCGATATTGGCGTAAAAGACGGCCAGATCATCGCAGTCGGGGCACTGTCGCTCGAGATGATTCATGTGCCAGGTCACACCGATGACCATATTCTGGTGTACCTGGAGAGCCAGAAGGTGGCAGTGACCGGTGATCACCTGTTCGTAGGGAAGATTGGTGGAACTGGTACCGAATCTGCCGCGCGAGCCGAACACGCGAGCCTTGTCCGGAATCTGGACAGGTTCTCTGACGACGTCACGATCTGGCCCGGCCACGACTACGGTTGTCGCCCATCGTCCACAATTGGGCTCGAGAAATTGGTGAACCCTTTCCTACTTCGCCTCCGTAATATCGATGAGTTCTTGCAGCTCAAGCGCGATTGGGCCGAGTTCAAAGCGGCAAATGGGTTGGTTTGAGGTACGCTTTTCCAAAAGGGTTACTTCAGAATGAGAAGAAGTGCGTTAGTGGCATTGATTGCTGCAATTGTGCTCGGCGTTGCCGGTGAGGCTCGTGCTCAGGCCGGAGGGTCCGATGAGGCTCTGGCGACCGCCGAAGCAGTAGTCGCGGAACTCTACGATTTGGTCACCTTTGAGCCTGGCACCTCGCCGGATTGGGACAGAGCAAGATCGTTGTTCTTGCCTGAGGCAGTTGTCGTATTGAGAACGAGTCGGGACGCCACCAATCAGCTGACGGTCGAAGGATGGGTCGCCGACTTTGAGCACTTCATCGTCCAACAAAATGTCGTTGAGACTGGCTTCGTTGAGGCCATCGTCAAGACTGTCCCGTGGGTTTTCAAAGATGTAGCACACATCCTTGTGCTCTACGAGGCAGGGTTTCCGAACGACGAGAGGCGGCAATACGGAATTGACGCATTCAGCCTCGTGAAGAAGGAAGGGCGATGGTGGATTGCGGGGATTCTCAACGAGATTCCAGATCGAAATAACCCCATACCAGCGGAACTGCTTCCCTGATTGTCAAAAGTGAGCGAGGAACTATGCTCCGCTGGTCCCTCGATCCCCGAGCTCGCTAGTTGGGCGGTCTCTCACCCTCGACTAGCCTGGACATCAACGACCGAAGGCTGTCTTCCGGCATCACACCGCTCGCATACACCATGTAACCGTCCAACCGCCGGATACCCACGACTGTGTCCGGTGGAGTCACATTCACCTGGATGAACGTCGACATCGTGACCGCAGGATCACTGTATGCCTCGATAACGAGTGGATCCGCCCAGTCGAGTAGATGGACAACGCGGAAGCCCGCACGACCGCCGGATTCGACCTCGCTGAACTCATCGATCTCCATACCTTCCACGATTACGGGGTTGCCCGTCGAAACAACGGTCTCAGCGGGCGGCTCGGTTGTGGTATCAGCTACAGCCGTATCGCCGACTGCCGCTTCCGGTGTAGCTGCTGGAGCTTCCTCGGCCTGCGCGGTGTCAGCACTGTCGGCTGGAGGATCTACGGGAGTCTCGATCGCGGCAGTGTCCGGCTCCGCAAGTTCCTGTGTTGCCAGCGGAGTGCCTACCGCCTGGGTATCGGCAACTGCGGGCGTTTCGGCCGGTGGTTGGGCAGGTGTTGTGGCTACGTCCGCCACCGCAGCCGGTTGATCTTCCACCACCTCAGGCGGGGAACCATCGGAATCTCCACCAGCTAGCACAAGCGTCAATCCCGCTCCAACCACCAAACCGGCAACGAACCCACCTACCCCAAATATCACTGGCGAATTGGTTTTACTGTCCGATTCGTCGGGCACCATCACCCTTGGCGGTCGTGATGGACGCGGCGCCTCTTCTGGCTCTGGCTCAGTCTCGACCGGTGGCGCGGGTTCCACAGCGGCGGTTCCAATCGCTTCCTTAACCTCCGCGGTGCCTTCTGGCTCTGCGGCCGCAGCTGCAAACGCTTCCGAATCCTCCAGTGCCCTCGCAATCTCGTCGTCGAGTGCGTCGGCCTCCGCTCTCTCAACCGCGCCGGCTTCCTCGTCCGCTTCGTCGTCTATGCCGTCCGGAGTGTCATATTCGTCCGACGGGTAACGCGCGGCGGGCTGTAGCGCTTCCTCGGGCGACCATTCAGCTGCAACAGTCTCCTCGGTACTAGGCTCTGCGAAGTCAGGTGTCCACTCTGATCCTTCGATTTCGATCGCCTCTTCCGGTACCGCTTCCGAAGCGGCGGCTTCAGTAACCTCGTCGGCTTCTTCTGCAGTCACGGACTCGGCCAGCAGCAGGTCCATCCCGTCATCCTCAGCAACAGCCTCCTCGATTGGAGCTTCCTCGCCAGCCGACTCGACATACGGCGGAGCCTCGGATTCCTCGCTCACCATTGAAGGAGTTTCCATGGTTGGAGTCACGTCTGTCGTGATCTCGGCTTCCGGGCTCTGTTCGATGTCTGTTGTTTGCTCCTCTTCTTCGCCCGCTGTTTCCAGGTCGTCATCACGGATGCCCTGCATTAACGTCGACTGGCGGGGCATGGAATCGAGGTTGAGCAGATGCGAAGCGAGAGGATCAGACTCGGCCACCTCCTGTTCTGGTGCTGGCTCCTCATCTTCCACTTTCGCGACGGCATCTGCTGCTTCGGGCGTCTCTTCTTCTTGCGGTTCCTCGTCTGTCTCCTGCTCTTCAAGTTCGGCCTCAGGTACGCCAGCAAGTTCTCCAGCCAGATCGTCGGTGACTTGCTCGAGGTGCGTGGAGACACGTTCAGCTTCTTGTTCGTCCTGCTCCTCCAACTCAAAGGACTCGAGCAACCGCTCGAGCATTGGTTGAACCTCGTGATTCGGTCGCCCCGCGAGATCGTTCAACGTCTCGAGTGCACGGTTCATGTCCGCTATCTGGGCATACTCGGCAAGGACATCGCGTGCCGAGCCCACGTGTCCGTTCTTGATGAGCAAGCGCACGAAACTCGTGTATACATCGGTGCGTTCGGGGGCTAGACGGAGGATCTTCTCGCAGAGCGCGGTGACGCGAGTAGCTGCGCCGGTAGACGCATAGTGCTCGGCACCGGTCTGGTATGAGGCAACCGCTTCTTCAGTCCGATCCATCTTGTGCAGGAGATCTCCCGCCTTCACGTACAGTGGCAGCACCTTGGTGATAGCCGGGTTGCCCTCGAGGTGTTTGAGAATATGCTGGTATATGTTGAGCGCCTTGTCTATCTGGCCTTGTTGTTCAAGCGCTCGCGCCTGATCCTTGAGATCGGAAATCGTCGGCACGGTACCCCCGTTGCTCGTTAGACAGTTTCTCCGTGTACAAGTTATAACCGACGGTGGTGACTGCAAGCGCGGTCATCCACGTCTCCCACTGTCTACCGCCTGCCGTGGTTGTATCTTCAACACGCTCAAAACCGGTAGAGAAGTCCATGACATGTGACAATCCGGGCGGTCAACTCGTTCAGCTTGGAGCAGTTCTGGCGATGCTCGTGGCCGTGCCGTGCGTGGCGCAAAGTGACGGAAATGCCCCACTCCTGTTGGAACTTCCGGCAAGCACGAGAGCGCTGGGATTGGGGGGAGCGTATGTGCTGAGCACGGCCGAGAGCGATGCGGTATTCAACAATCCTGGTGCACTAGTCAACGCAGAAGGGGCTGTGCTTGGCGTACAGCGCTATGGATCGGCGAGTACGCTGGGGTCGTTCTCTGCGGTGACCGAATGGGCTGGTGGAAACTTGGCGTTTGGAGTCCAGGCGTTGTCATTTGGTGCAGTTGTGCCGTGGCTGGACGGAATCCCTGATGATGCGAACGAACTGCTGGTTGATGCGCCTGTCGGGGCGTCAGAACTCGTGGGTTCGGTGGGCTATGGGAGGCAGTTGCTCGGGTTCCGAATCGGAGTTGTCGGCAAGGCGATAGAACAGCGAGTCGGGCCCGGACGCGATGCGACGGGTGCGGCCGACATCGGGATCGTCCGGCGATTGTTGGGGATCTCCTTCGGTGCTAGTGCCCAGAACGTGGGACCAGGGTTGAGTATCGGAGATATTGCGCGACCGCTGCCGACCAGGATTACAGTCGGTGCATCCACTTCCTCCAAGCCAATCGGCCCTCTTGATCTACTGATTTCAACCGCCGTGAGTCGCCGCCGTGACGGCGAAATAATCCCGTCGGGAGGCTTCGAGATCGCATGGTGGCCCATCATTGGCCGAACCTTTTTCGGACGCGTCGGTGTCAGACGGGTTCCGGGTGATGGCGCTAGCCCGATTACGTTCGGATTGGGCTTCAGCAGTGATATCATCTCAATCGAATACGCGTTTGAAGAGTTCGATGCGCCCGGAGCGTCGCACAGGTTGGGTTTGAGCTGGCGCTAACCGTCAGCGTCCTTCTACGGCAACCACCTGATATTCAGTCTACTGACGAGCCGCTGACACCCGCGTAAAACCGGGCAGGAGCTCGGAGAAACCTAGATCATCCACAACGACAGTGCCGGCGTTCGAGCGATCAAAAACGAAACGAATCGTTCGTAGCTTCGAGATGTCGAGTCGCGGGTTCTCATCCACGAAATCCGACAACAAAATCGAATAGGTCTGCAGCACGAGGTCGAAGTTGTCTGAATACCTCTGTCTCTCGATGTCCTTGCGCCTCAGAATACTGATCTCGAGAGGCTTCCTGATTGGTCCGTACTGGCTCAACGGCAGGCAGGCGGTTTCACCTCGGGAGTCAGCAACCGCAATGGACAGATCGGTCGGTTCGTCGTCCTCGTCGTTTTCGTCTTCGTCCGAATCGCGACCGGAGTCGTTGGGACCGTGCGCGGAAAAATCGTTCGCGGTGCTATCGCGAGCGGGTTTTCGAGGTGCGGGCTTGTCTCTGGTCGGCGCGAGCAAAAAATCGAGAGTTGTGGACTCCGAGAGCTTCCATTCGGTAGCGAGATCTGCCGGTAGCAGCACTGTGTACGATAAGGGGTCGGCCAAAGAATCCGGATTGCCAGTTACCGCGTTGTTCCAGCCCAACCACACCGCCTGATTCTCTTGCGAATTGGACGTGTTGGGGCGGTTGCGTGATCGCAGCATCAACCGCGCCTCCTTCCACGTGCCCAGGCTATCTCCCCGAAGCGTTACACCCTCGTGCGCTCCAGTCGATATGTCTATGTCCTCTTCGAACGTAGCTATCGGCCTAAAGCCACTCGTGAGGAAGCGCGTGATGTACATGGTCTTGGGCAGCCATTCTCCAATCACTCGGTGGTCACGGAAGATCGGTAGATAGCGGTCATCGTCGTGAAGTGTCGCTTCCAAAAAACCACTTATATAGATCTTGCCGAACTCTCGCTGCTCTTCCGGTTCGAGAAGCGGTCGCAGATCGAGGATGCGGCCGCTACGAGGTCCGTTGTCCTTGTTGTTCCAAACGGTGTTCCACTGTCCGTGGTTGGCGCGGTACACGTAAATGGCTGCCTTGAAGTAGAACTCGTTGTCGGTATACCGCACGCGATGATACTGCCGCAAGCCGTGAAAACTCGTCACGTCGCCGTCGTGCGAACCGTGAAACACCATGTAGTTCAAGTTCTCGAGCGGCACTCGGCGGCCCGTTGGTAGGTATTGTCCATCGACCGGCGCGATCGCAATGATGGAGCGAATGCCGAAGTTGAAGTCGAACTCTACCGACGCATCGTCAGGGTAATACCGCAGACGGTTGAACGCTGCCGCATGACCGACGGCCTCGCCACCGCGGGAATGGCCCATCAACGCTATCTGGTCCATGTCGACCTTACCGAAGAACGGGTTGCCTTCGGTATCATTGAACTGCCTCCACGCCTCCAGATGCTTGAGCAGCAACCAACCGCGCGCATCGTTCTCGCCACGCGTACCATTCACGAAATTCATGTCGACCGATGCGAGGATAAACCCTCTGCTGGCCAGCAGCTCGCCTAGGTAGCCGTATCCTGGATCCGAAAAGTCACGGGGGTTGTGGTTACCGTGAACGATTAAGACCAATGGGAATGGACCGTTACCGTCGGGATACCATACGCGCCCATTCAAAGGGAAGTTTTTTGGCGTGAATCCCCAATAGCGGTTGCGTGAGGATGCCTGGTCCCCGAGGCTGATGAGCTTAGATGCGTCGACGGAGTCAGTAGGGATCGCCACGGAATCGCGGTATGCGGGCCGACGCCTGTCGGTGCCCGATCCATAATAGAGGCTGAGCACGGTAAAAGACCCGGGACGCCCAGGATTCGGTGCGTCGAGCAGCTGCCGTGACAGAACCATATCGGCATCGCTGGGGGTCAATTTCATCGCGCCATAGCATGCCGATGCGCATGACAAGGTCACGACTAGGGTTATTGGTCGTAAGAGTCGGTTCATACAATCCTCATCCGGCAACGTAAAGTGCGCGGGTGATTTCCCTCATTCAGCCGCCTGGCCGCCGAATGAATATGTTTAATGAGGTTGCTCATTCACAATCGGATTGACCGTTTGCCACATCACTTCATTTCGATTTGTGACATGAACGGAACGGTACTGAGACGGGCTGCCGGTTACATGAGTGTCGCAGAGATGGCAGGATTACTCACCAGGGGGTAACGGCAGTCCCTGTACGCTCACCCAGCGCCCGCTACTCGCTCCTCAATACCTCGGCAGCGTCAACCCTGCTAGCGCGCAATGCAGGCAAGAGGCTTGCCCCTGCGGCCACCATCGCGAAGATTAGGGAAGTTCCCACCAGAGTCGGCGGATCGAATGCACTCACACCGAACAACAGCGCTGACATTGCCTGTCCTGCGGCAACAGCGAGTGCCAAGCCGATCACCGCACCCACCGCACTCAATTTCAGGCCTTCCCCGAGGAACCTGGCCCGAATCGTTTTCGCGGATGCACCCAGAGCGATGCGCACTCCGATCTCTCGTGTTCGCTGAGCGACAGAGTATGCGATGACTCCGTAGATACCGAGGCTGGCCAACAAAAGACCTGCTCCTCCCAACACGCCGAGCAACTTGGACGATATGTTCCACGGAAGTCTGTTCTGGCCGACGATGGCGTCCATGGTGAGCATGCCAACGGGCAGGTTCGCATCAACCCGCAATAGTGCTTGGCGAACAGGGGAGATCACCGTTGTCGGGTCACCCTCGGATGCGACGATCAGGAATTGGCGGCGCCGAGGGTTCTGGTGACTGCTCCGGTAAATCTGTGGATGCGGATCTTCTCCAAAGCTCCCAGCGTGCAGCACATCTCCAACCACGCCAACAATGGTTGCCGACATCGGTTCTTCGGGGTCGCCAATCATCAGAGTCCTTCCCAATGGACTCTCGGAGGGCCAAAAGGCGTCCGCTAGTGTCCGGCTGACGATCACGACAGGTGGAGCTGCGGGTCCGTCCGCGCTCTCGAAGTCGCGCCCGGCACGCAACGGAATGTCCATTGCCTCGAAGTATCCTGGCGAAGCGTAGTTGAGAATTGCCAGCGGCCAGTCTTCGGCCATCGCCGTAACTCCCTCGAGCGGCGCGAACCGTTGCTCGAAGCTCTCATGGTTTTGCGGTACGTGTACTACGGTACCTGCTGCCCTGACACCCGGTACTGTTCTCACTTCCTCAACTGCGCGTCTGTAGTAAACGTCGATGGCTTCGGCATTTGAGTAGTCAGAACTCGGCAGGTTGATGGGGAAGGTGGTCTGGTGTTCTACCTGAAAGCCGATGTCAACCTGCTCGATGGCTCTGAAGCTCTTCAGCATCAGGCCCATTCCGCAGATCAGAGTAACTGCCATAGCGGTCTCGAAAATGACCAACGCCTTCCTGGCGCGTTGCGACTTGCGACTGAAACCAGCGCGTCCGCCCTCCTTGAGGGCTTCACTTATGTCGGTCTTGGTTGCGGTGATCGCTGGCGCGAGGCCGAAAAAGAAGATGGTGGCGACGGTGATGAACACGCTGAACAGCAACACATTTCCATCGATTGACGGAGTCCCAATCCTGTATAGGTCCTCAGGAATCAACGCTCCGACTAAACCCGCTCCCCAACGCGCGAGGAAGACACCGAGTAGTCCGCCGAGTGTCGCAAGCAAGGCACTCTCCGTCAGCAGTTGCCGCACGATCCTGCCGCGGCCTGCACCTAGGGCGGTTCTGACCGCTATCTCTCCCGTACGCGCCGTGCCGCGCGCAATATGGAGACTGGCCACGTTGACACAGGCAATGACGAGGGCAAACACGACTGATGCCAGCATGAAGGTGAACATCAACCACAAGATGTCCCATGCGAAGTTCAACGCCTCACGGAGAGGTTTGACACTGATCCCGTCGTACCTACCATCGATGTCTGGGTAGGATGTTGACAGCTCGTGATGGATCGCGTTCAACTCCTGGCGTGCACGCTCGACCGACCAACCTGTTTTCATGCGGCCGACGATTAGGCTGCCCATTCGTTCTCGACCCGATTCCATCGGGCTGGCCGTGATCGGTACCCAAAGGTCGATTCCGCCAAACGGGAAGACGAAGTGCTCCTGCATGACTCCGACTACTGTGCGCGATATTCCGTCGAGGGTCAGTGTTCGTCCGACAATCTCTGGATCGCCACCGTACCTCACCTGCCACAGATCGAAAGCCAAGATCACTACCGGCTCGCCGACGTCCCGACCTTCCTCTGGGCTAAAGGTCCGTCCCAAGGCAGGCTGGGCGCCCAGTACTGAAAACATGTTGGCCGTAACCTCGGCTACACTCGCTCGCTCCGGCCCTTCGGTCCCGGTGAGATTGCCCGTGCCGTAGTGATAGACCCCCAAGTCTTCGAACGCTGCGCTGCGGGTTCTGTAGTCCTCCAACTGCAGGAGAGAGAACCTGAAGCCGTCCCACTCACGGTCCAAGTCGATGTGCCCAAGCTGCACCAAACGATCCGGCTCATCGAAGGGCAGGGAGCGGAAGAAGTACGGGTTCATCACGCTGAAGACGAAAGCGTTTGCGCCAATACCAAATGCAAGGGTCAGCACAACTGCGACCGAGAACGCGGGTGCGCGGCTGAACGTGCGAAATGCGTAGCTAATGTCCTGTTTCAATGAACCCAACATGAGCCTCACCTTGTGGCCGTAGCGTTGATGATTCGGGGAAGAAGGGGGTGTAGACGGTGACCTGCCGATCACTCTGGATCCACTCGCTCGCAGTCGCGTTCCGAGAAGCGAAACTCGCTCACTGAGACGCGAGACGTGATGTTGCGACCCTCGTTCCAGTTCTTGGATCAAGACGTCGGGGCTAATGGTTCGGCGTTCCTGCTCCACCGCCATACCTCTTGCGACCGCTCTGGCGATCCGCGCGGGGACCTCCGGCACCGTTTCTCTGAGGTCTGGGATTTTCGAGTCGAATCGTTGTGCCACCACAGCCAAAGTGTTAACGCCAGTAAACGGCGGTTTGCCCGCGACCATCTCGAAGATCATGCTTGCGAGGCTGTATACGTCTGAGCGGCCACCGAGATCACGCTCGCCACTGGCCTGTTCCGGGCTCACGTATGCCGGTGTACCCGCCGATGTGTCGAGTGAAGCCGGACGACCCCATTCGAATGCCTCCGAATGGATCGCCCTGGCAATGCCAAAGTCGGCCACGAACGCGTGTGTGCCAGAGAGAAGGACGTTGGCCGGTTTGATGTCGCAGTGCAGGACGCGCTCGCCGTGTGCGTATGTGAGTGCCGCAGCTACACCACGTGCTATCTGCAGTGTCTCGTCGATTGAGAGACGTGCCTTCCTGTTCAGTAGATCGCGCAAAGACCCGTCTCCCATATAGGGCATTACGTAGTAGGGGTAACCGGCTGCCTCTCCGGCGTCGTGGAGTGGGAGGACATTGTGATGTTGCAGTTTCGCGGTATTACGGATTTCCTTCACAAACTGCTTGATGCCAATGCCGCTGACTGCTTCCGGTGACACAACCTTGATGGCTACGGGTCTGCCGAGCCTCGCGTCACGCGCAAGGTAGACGGTACCCATTCCTCCGTGCCCCAGCTCGCGGTCGATCAAGTATCTGTCTGCTATCGCCGCCTTGAAGTCTTGATTCGACCATCCTCCTGCGTCGTGCTCAAATAGCTCATCGAACGATACCTTGAACACCTCGAGCATCAGTCCGCGAGTCTTTGCGGATGGGAACGGGTGTTTGCCGTTCACGATGTCCGACCAATGACCTCGCGACAGGCCGAGCTTCATCGCCCAGTGATTCTGGGAGATGTTGCTCCTTGCGATGAGGTCACGCAGTTCCTGCTGTTTCAGGCGAACGCGCATGTTGGTCCATGGGTACGGAAGTCATAGTTGGCCGGATATGTGGAGTTCTCCGGCCGCTCAATGCCATGGGTAAGATACGGCGCGATTCTGCGAGCGTTTCATCTCGCCGGGAAAAAGTGTTCGGAGAAGTTCGGATCAAAGAAAAAGCCCCCATCTGTCAGATGAGGGCTTTTCACTCCGAAGGCTGTGCGCCTACTAACTAACCTCCGTTTTGATTCTGATTCTGATGCTGGTTCATCGGCCGCGCCTTGAGCACAGGCGGCATCTTGACGCGCCCGTTGCCGGTAGCGATGACGTTGCGGAATGTGGCACCGGCGTCGAACAAAAGGCCTACCTCGCCTTCAGTTTCCTCCGTCACTTCCAGATTGATGTCAGCCTTGATTCCGGTGTTCTGAGCGGACGGAATCTCTACATCGTAAGTGGTCCACGTGGTGGGGTCGTCCAGTAGGTAGTTGTCCTCGTCGTCGTCGACCGCCAGGAACAGAGTATTACCCACGTTAATTTCTTCCACGAAGGAGACCTTTGCCTCAGAGATGAATAGGCGAACCTTGTGGTATTCACCCACCGGGACCTCCGTCCCTTCGATCAGGACCAGCGCTGGTTCGTCTTCGAGGGGGAGCGTCAGCAAATCGAGTTCATAGGTTTCGTCATTCAACTCCAACGGTTCCCATAGGTCCTCACACTGCCCGTCACCGTTTTCCTCGCCGGCATCCTCACAGTAAGGAAGGATCTGGATTCCGTTTACGGTGATAATCAGTGAATTCACCATGTCTCTTGGCACCCGCCCCGCGGTCTCGTCCGGCGCGCTAGCGAAATCGGCGGTCATCATCTGAAAGAGCGCATCAGCGCTGGCTTCCTGTAACGTCACCTTCACCGCACCCATGCCGTCTTCGACACTTGTGACTTCCCCACAGGCGCCTGCGACAGCTAAAACGCCAGAGACGACGACCAGGGCTCTCAGTCTTCGGAACATTTGCGAATTCATCAGTCCTCCAAGTAGTTCAGCTTGTTTCAAAATCACTCGTGCAGCTCATTGTCTACGTAACAGACAAGCCGAACTGCGGAAAAGTAACGCTCGGTGTCGTATCCCACATTTTCCCAAAGGACGCTCACCCGCCAACTCAGGCCGGCTGTGAAGTCGGGAGCCATTTCGGTCAGACCTGCAGCAAAGTTCATGCTAAGAGCACCTATGCCAGCAAGCCTCGTAACAGACGCGCTCACCATATACGAGTCCGCGAAGCCCTCAACCACCGACCGTGCAGCCATGAAGCTCCCCGACCCGCCCCATCCGGATGAGCCAAGATATGCGATACTCGCAGCTCCCATCAGGCCGTCCCTCAGATCGAGTTCCGGAAGATCGCCGAAGCGCCAGTAGGAGAAGTCTAAACCAAACAAGACGTTGCTGGTCACACCGTGTGAGAGGGAGAGTGAGCCACCCACATCCCATTTTCCGGTTCCGTAGCTCGTTGTGTCGTTCAGCGGGAGCTTGGCTCCGAAACTTGCCAGGATGCTTGTCCGTCCGCTCTCCGTCAAAACCGTGCTGATATTGAACATCGGATCGCCAAGTGTGACCTGGTATCCCGTCACCGAGGATGTCGGAACAGCGACTGGATCGACGGCAAGCGCGGCGGACTCTTGGAGTGACGGAAATGCGGCGACGATCTGCAAGCTGCCTCCACCACCGCCTCCGCCACTGTGACCACCTTTTCGGGCCGCTGAGGAATCGGCTACGACCCCGCTCGAGGATCCGCCGGTTGGCAGAAGGCCCGTCGCAGAGGATGTGAGTAGTGTCGTGTTTTGCCTGTATGCAGGCACGGTGGCGCGGATGGTGAACGGCCCCGCATCTATTGCGAGGCCATTCGAGAGCACCCAACTAGTCGTACGTTCAGTGAAGATATAGGAACCGCTGGACATTGACAGCCCACCCTCGTAGTGAACCTGTTGAGCGGCCAGTGGGAGCGAGCCCGCGGCCGCCAATGCGGTAATTAGTGCCGATATCCGAGCTGGCGTCATGGTATTGCGAGTTCCGCGAGTGCCTGCTGCGCGTGTTCCATTTCTTGAATCATGTTCTGAACGCGTTCCTGGACCCGGTTCATTTGTCTGAGCTGATTCTCGGTTGTCTCAGGATCGTTCTGCACACGCTCCATCTGCTGCAGCATCTGCCGCATCTGGGTGCAGGTCTGCTCCATCTGCTGCCCCATTTGCTGGTATTCCTGGCGAACGCGTTGTGGGGTCATCTGTTGATTCATCTGCCGCACCTGATTCATGACCCGATCCATCTGCTGCCCCATGTTCTGGAGCCGCTGCATCTGTTGCATGCGAGACTGCTGCATCTGCTGCTGTTGCTGCATTCTCTGCTGTTGCTGTGCGGATTGCGCTGTGAGACCTGCGAAAGCGCCTATGGTCAAAGCGGCTGCAGCTATCAGGATCTTGCGCATCGTATCCCCCCGGTATTTTGTTCGCAAATTTTGTGTTTGAAGTCACCATCTGCGTCGTTACTCACGACGCACCCAATGAGAGACACTGTGAATTGCCAAGAAGTAACGCGATTCATGAGTTTTCTGAGTTGTTGGCGTTTGATGACGCATCTTGTACTTTCATTGCCTTATGTATCCTTCGTCAGGCAACAGGAGTCCTATTCCAGATTTGTCGCGTTACTTCCTCCAATGTCAGGTTGTCTCTTGAGTGAAGCAGCGTCTCCACCAGATGGTGAGTTGGTTCGAAGAATCCGTGCAGGAGATGTGGAGATGTATCGGGTGCTCGTGGAGCGTTACCGAGCAGAGTTTGGTCGATATGCATCCGCGATGCTGGATGGAGATAAGGATGATGCAGCGGACGCGTTACAAGAAGCATTCATTAGGGCTTACGACTCATTGGCTTCTTGCCGCGATCCAAATCGATTCAAGGCATGGTTGTTTCGGATTGTGTCCAATCAATGCCATAACGTTAGGAAGCGCCGCCGCGGACATCTGTCGCTTGAACGGGCGGCGGAACACGGAGAGGAGCCGGCTAGCAGGGCGGACGACGAACGAGCGGACATTGGTGAGGTATTAGGCATGGCAATGAATGCCCTCACAACCGAGCAGAGAGAAGCCTTCATCTTGAAACATGTGGAAGGTCGTTCGTATGCCGAGATAGCTGAGATGTTGGCGGTTGGGGAAGATGCATTGAAGATGAGAGTCTATAGGGCACGAGATGAATTGAAGAAACGGCTCGAGGAGCTGCTATGACCAACGACTCAGACAAACTCAGTGCCGAGGTTCAGCGGTATCTCGACGGGGAAGGCCCCGCCGACGGGATCGATTCGTCTGCGTGCGCTGAGGCCGATAGGCTGCTCGAGGCCACGGCACGCTACTCGGAGCGCCTGGAGACGCCGGGCTCGGAGGTCGATCGCGCTGTGATGGCAGCCATTGGGGCCAGGGCTACCGAGGAGCGGGAATCGCTATGGGGTTGGCTGGTCAACCCGCATGTATTTCGGGTGAGACCTGCATTGGCTGCAGCGGCTATGGTGGTCTTGGTTGTTGCCGGAGTACTGGGCGGATCGCTCAGGGAACGCG
>JBDHHK010000012.1:0-45115 GCA_039589395.1 Gemmatimonadota bacterium | reverse complement strand
CGACGAGGATCTCGAAGACTTTGACGTTTACCCCGCCGCAGTAGGTGTAAGGGGCTTTCTTGCGGGTTTGCTGGTTGGTGCTCTCGTGGGTGCCGGCGTAGCTCTGCTGGTCGCGCCAGATCGCGGCGAAGCGGTTCGCAAACGTATCGGGCGCAGTTGGCGTGACTTCCAGGATGATGCGCGCGATCAACTCGACGATTGGCGTGGGGAAGCCCGGCGGGAAGTGAAGAGGCAACGGAAGCGGTTGCGACGCAGAATCAACCGCAGCAGAAGAGACTAGACCCGACCCTGAATCTCCTCCAACAGGGCGGCAGCCGTCTCCTTGTGTTTCGGATCGGAGACGTCGGAAACCGGTAACTCCAACACTATTTGGAGTTCTCGACGGGCCTCATCATAACGTTCGAGGTCTATCAAAACCTCTGCTAGTTCGAGGTGGTGAAACACGTAGTCGGGCTTGATCTCTACTGCGCGGGTCAGGTGAGAAACGGCCGAATCACGGCTTGCCTTGTCCATGAAGCCACCGCCCATGAAGGTCCTCGCAAAGAACTTCGTAATGCCCGACAATCGCATGACTTCGGCGTGCCACGCACCAATTACATGATGGGCGCCGTCGTGGCCGGGGTTCAGCTCGATAGCCCGGGCTGCCTCGTCATAGATTTCCCGGCCATACCGTACACGTTCTTTGCCGCCCTTGGTTCGTGAGAGGCGGCCTATAGCTGAAGCCAGAATGGCATGCCCCTCGGCGTCCAGTGAATCGATGTAAGTAGCGCCCTCGGCCATGGCTACGGCAACGCCATAGAGGCTGTCGCGGCGTTCTTCCGTCGAATCATCGACCAGCATTTTCGCCACGTCAATTTGGGATCGGGCGAATTTCCATATTGCCTCGTAGTCTTGCGGGTCCGCTAGGTGAGCTGCCCTATAATGTTCCAATGCCGCGGCGGGATCGAGTGCATCGAATGCGCTGTCTCCGCGCAAAATGAGTTCAGGTGTCGTTTGCCCCAAAGTAGAGGTGGCAAGCACCCCGCAGAATATGAGTGTAGTCGCACTCGATTGAGCGGTCATCGTCTCTTCTTTCGGGGGACTCCCGGTCCCCAATCTGGGAGTTGTTGTTCCGCATCCTCAGGCGGTGTCAAAGCATTCAGCTCTCGAACCTCTTCTTCGGCCTGAGCCAACTCTTCCTCGTCGTCAGTGCGATCTAGTTCGGCGAAAAACTGTTCGACCTGCGTGCGCCTTCGAGGTGGGTAAACCACTAGTAGGACTACTAGTGCAACAACGATCAGTACAACGAGCAAAGACATTGCTGCGAGTTAGGTGGTCTTATTCTTCCAGAGGGAGTCGATTCTCTTCTTGATCTCATCGCGTGTTTCACGGAACGCATCCATTTGAAAGCGGATCTGGTCTCCCGCTCCAGCCGGATCTGGCATTGCCCAATCCAGGTGTTCAGTTCCTTGCGGGACAATGGGGCAGATTTCGTCTGCACAGAGTGTCACCACGAGGTCTGCCTCATCCATTGGTACGGCATCCAGCCCTTTGGATTTGTGGTCTGAGATGTCGATGTCGATCTCGCGCAGCGCCTCTATGGCCAGCGGATTCACTATACTGGGATCGGAGCCGGCACTGAACACCCGCCAGCCCGATGGAGCCGAAGCTCGCGCAAGGCCTTCGGCCATCTGGCTGCGAGCTGAGTTGGCTACGCAGAGGAAGATTACGGTCGATTGTTTCTCGGCGTCGGAGGTCACTGTCGGTACCAGAGATCAAAGGTGGTCTAAAGGGTCGTCAGATCGAACGAGTACCAGAATCGCAGCTTGTGGCACAACGAGATAGCGTTTGTCATCAAAACTGATCTCGACGGCAGCCTTACGGAAAAAGAGCGCAAAATCGCCAACCTGTGCTTGCATCGGTACGAATCGTTGCGTCGTATCGGGACCTGCAATCTTCCAGGGTTCATCGTCGAGTTGATTGGGCTCAGGTAGAGGGGTGCCGGGACCGGTGGCGATTATGCGGCCGCTCTGAACTGCCTGACGGTCTACTGCGGTCGGTGGAAGGTACAGGCCGACATTCGTTCTCTCTTCACCTTCTTCGGGCGAAATGAGAACCCGGTCTCCAACGACCACGAGTTTCTTGTGTGACTCTGACATGACGAGGAATCTACCCCACAAGCGCGAGGTGGGAATAGGCGAAGAGGCGTGGTTGTTGTTCACGCCTCTCAGTCGAGTAGAATGCCTCAGTCTGGGAAATCGGCGTCCGCAAATCATCTTCGCCAGTCATGAGCCTAGTCGGCGTCGTCACGTTTCCGACGTACATGAGGAGCGACCGCTGGAGGTGCGGGTCAGCGACGTGGTTCCAATCCAACTTGCTTCACAATGCCTTGGAATCGAGCTTCGGTGCGAATCCGGTCCCAAACCGGATCGACGTTGACAAACGGAATCCAGGCTGCACGATCCTCGAGCGCCCGCTCAAGCCACTCCAGCGCGTTTTCTGTCTCACCCAGCCACGCTGATACCAGGCCAATGTCGTTACAGGGGACGTATGTATCGGGAGATGCTTTTCGGCCGATCAGTTCGTCTCGTACAGCTTCGGCATCGTGGGTGCGGCCTGCAGCGGCGTAGGCGCACCCCAGGGACGACAGCACTCTGGAGAACCGCTCATTGATGCGTGCGGCGTGTTCTAGATGTTCGATCGCCTCTTCGACCTCACCCTTTAGAAGAAGGCACCACGCGAGGCCGACTCTCGCAGGGGGAAAGATCTCGTTCAACGCCAGCGTTCGTTGGAAGTACTCCAAGGCTTCATCTGCATTGCGTGCCCAGTAGTGCTGACGGGCTATGTTAGTCATGGCGATCAGCGACACAGGGTCGAGCTCCTGAGCTTCGCGAACCACGGCAAGTCCCTCATCAAAACGGCCCAGACACGCCAAAAACTGACCGTGTTTTATTCCGGGTTCGGGCGAGGCCGGTCCAGCCTGCCTGGCGCTCTCGAACGCGGATTCCGCAGCTGACCAGTCCCATTCGTTCATGTAGTGAACCGCTCCAAGGGTGGCGTGGGCGTCTGCAAGCGTATCATCGATCTCCAGGGCGCGTTCGGCTGCCGCTTTGGCCTTTGGGAATGCGATGGCTGGACTCTCAGGGTTCCCACCTGTGCCCAGTCCCAGAACAAAATGGGTGTTGGCGAGCCAGGCGTACGCCAGCGCAAAATCTGGATCCCGCTCGGTCGCCTGCTCGAATAGTCCTAGCGCGGTCCTTGTAGTCGACGGCCTGAACTTGTTCCAGTGGTAGATGCCTTGAAGGTAGAGCTTGTATGCATCGAAGTCTTCGGTCGGCCTGCGGTTGATGTTAGAGGCAACCGTAGTCGACAGTGTCGTGTGTAGTGCGCCGCCTATTTTGCTGGCGACGTCGCTCTGAATCTCGAAGATATCGGTTAGTTCGCGGTCGTAGGTTTCCGACCAGAGGTGACGATCCGTCCGCACATCGATCAGCTGCGCCACTATGCGCACCCGATTTCCGGCGCGGCGCACTGTACCTTCGAGAATCGACGCTACGTCCAGTTCGGCACCTATCTCTCGCAGGCTTTTCGTAGTGCCCTTGTATTGCATCGCTGAACTGCGCGAAGTGACCTTTAGATCGGGCACTTTCGTCAGCTGAGCTATGATATCCTCGGTGATGCCGTCACTGAAATACTCATTTTCGGCGTCGCTGCTCATGTTGATAAAGGGCAGAACTGCCAAGGATTTGCTTTCGTGAGCAGGTCGAGACACCGCGAGTCTCGGAGCGGCGTGAGGCACGAAGGCAGGGTGCGCGGCCGCCAGCGCCTTGGAAAAGTCGAAGACTGTTTCAAAACGATCGGCGGGATCCCATTCGAGAGCACGATCCAAAACGTCCTTCAACGCGGTAGGGACCGTTCTGGTGGCCTCGCCCTCGACGGCAGAACCGTTCGCTCCCTGGGCTGGATTGCCGGTCCTCCGTCCAAGTCCCAGCATCGGGCGTTCCCCGTACAGCATTTCGTGGAGTACGGCGGCTAGGCTGTAAACGTCGGTGCGCGCATCGATATCGTCAGCTGCGTAGGCTTGCTCGGGACTCATGTAACCCGGGGTGCCTATAGACTGGCCCGCAAGTGTCAAACGCTCGTCGCTTCGCATTGCTTCACTAAGGGCCTTGGCAATACCGAAATCCGCGACGAGAGCATGGCCTTCCTGCAGCATGATGTTCTCAGGCTTTATGTCGCGGTGAATAATGCCCTGGGCGTGGGCGTACTTGAGCGCGTCGGCCACGTCGAGCGTTATGTGAACGGCGTCATCGCGGGGTAGTTTCTTCTCTCGTTCGAGCCTCGCTCTCAAAGACAACCCTGACACGTAAGGCATTGCATAGTACAGACACCCAGCTGCTTCACCGGCCGCAAATATCGGTATGACGTGCGGATGCGTGAGCCCCGATATGATCTCGATTTCCCTTGTAAACCGCTGCTCACCAAGCTGACTGCCGAACTCCGGATTCAAGACCTTGATGGCCACAAGCCGAGGCGGGCGGTTCTCGCGAGCAAGGAACACGGTCGCCATTCCACCGTACCCGATCGTGCGTTCGATGACGTATCGGTCGGCCAATGCTTCGGCAATGGCTGCGTGAAGATCTTCCACTACATTTCGCTCCGTGAAACGGTAAAGCAAGTTCGAAGTATCGTACTGCATTGTAGGAGGTGTTGTGAAGCGCCCAGGGAAAATTGTTTGCGTAGGCCGCAACTACGTCAAGCACGCGGCTGAACTAGGGAATAAAGTACCCGAATACCCATTATTGTTCCTCAAACCCCCATCTTCAGTAATTACGCACAATGACGAGATCGTACTGCCGGAGGTTTCAAGACAGGTGGAGCACGAGGGAGAAATTGGTGTTGTCGTTGGGAAAACACTAGGGCGGGTGAGCGAAGCCGACGCGGTTGACGGCATTCGTGGCATCGTCTGCGTGAACGACGTGACGGCGCGTGATCTACAGAAAACCGATGGACAATGGACCCGGGCTAAAGGGTTCGACACGTTCTGCGCGGTCGGGCCGAAGGTGGCGTCGTTAGACGAGTTGGGGGGGCTCGACGATCTGGAGGTTTTTTGCCGTGTGAATGACGAAGAGCGGCAACACGGGCATATATCTGAGATGGCGTTCAGCGTGCCTCATATTCTGTCGTACATATCTCACATCATGACGCTCGAGCCGGACGACCTCGTTGCCACCGGGACTCCCGCCGGGGTAGGGGCGTTGAACGGGGGGGATACCGTAGAGGTTGAAATTCCGGGTGTCGGAGTGCTCAGGAACACGGTCGTAAAGGGACCGCCTTTGGCCTAACTCGCGTTCTCCAGGAGCTGCCGCAGCTCGTCGTCTGTGCGCAATCCCAGGCCGCCAGACAGTTCATAGCCTCCTTCACGCACGTCTTGAGTGTCGGAGATGAACTTGACGAGTTCGCGGTCAGGTCCCTTGGGCTCCGAATGGACGACAATCCGAGCCTCCCATCGCAGCCCGGTTTGGTCAACGAAAGAGCGTATTGCCGGATCAGCTGCGTAGAGACCAACGTCTTCGAGTGATTTTGCTTCCTGCCCTTCACCCAGTCGTATCTGCATGCGGGCGTCCGGCGAGTCCACCGCCGTTAGCGATATCAGTTGCGTTTGCGGACCGCCGCGTCGCTCTTCGCTAACGTTCCATTCGTGCCCGCCTATGTTCACTGTGCCACTCAACATCGTTCTATGTCCTTTCTTGCACCGCGCACGAAGGATATGAGGTGGGTTGCGGGTTTCACAAGCCGGCGTTGTCAACGGTCGCAAGTGGGTGTTCGCTAGGATATCTTTTCCGCGAGCACGCATCTCCGGTCGATGTGAATTCTCAAAAGCCTCCGCAGGAGCGATCCGTGAACCGACAGTTCGTCTTGCTACTGGTGTTAGTGGCATTCGTGACCCCGACACAGGGACAACGTTTTTCCCCACTTCTAGATCCGAAGCTGCGCGATCTACTGCACGAGGTGCTGAGTGGCGAAATCGCGAAAGACCATGTCATACAGATCAGCCAATACCATCGCGTTCAGGGGTCACGCGGTTACAGACAATCGGCAGAGTATGTTCTCGAGCAACTACACCGGTACGGATTCTCCGACGCCGATGCGTATATCGAGTCGGCACCGTCCGATGGGAAGATCGTGTACCAGACATGGCAGTCTCCGTCCGGTTGGGATATCGAGTCGGCGGAACTCAGAATGGTGGAGCCCTACGACGAGCGTATAGTCGGTTATCCCGAAGTCGCTATGAGCCTGATAACCTATTCGAACCCTGGAGATGTTACCGCAGAGGTGGTATGGGTCGGTGTAGGTACGAGTGACGCCGACTATGTTGGCAAAGACATACGGGGAAAGTTCGTGCTCGCCACCGGTTATGGAGGGGAAGTGCACCGCAATGCAGTTCTAAAGCATGGTGCGGCCGCAGTAGTGGTATTTCTCGATGATGACCGAGCGAAAGAGTTCCCCGACATGCTGGCGTACACCGGCATGTGGCCGCGCACAGAGGAACTCGACGGCGTCACGTTCGGCTTCAATATCACAAATCGACAGGGAGAACGACTCCGTGATATGCTGCTGGCCGGAGAGCGGGTGGTGTTACGCGGAAAGGCATCGGGGATTGGACTCGAGCCTTATTTCATGGATGCCGTGGTCGCGCGGATTCCCGGAACCGATCCTGCCGGTGAAGAACTCATCATCTGCGGTCATCTCGATCATCCCAAGGAGTCTGCGAACGACAACGGGAGCGGCTCCGGTGCAATGCTGGACATCGCCCGAGGGCTCAAAGAGTTGATAGAATCGGGCCGCATGCCAAGGCCGACCCGCTCTATCCGGCTGCTTTGGATCGCCGAATTCTATGGCATAATTGCCTACGTTGATGCCCATCCCGAGATGACTGGTCCGGAGCTGGGCGGTCAGTTCCTTGCCGGTATGAACCTGGACATGGTGGGCGAGCATCTCGAACTGCTTCATTCCAGGATGCACCTCACGCGTGTACCCTCATCGATTCCGACGGTTCTCAATGATGTTGTGGCGAACATGGCGGAGATGGTCGATGGGATGGACGTGCGCACCCCGAGGGGAAGCATGTCGGCGTTCAACTATCGTGTTACGCCGTACAGTGGCGGGAGCGACCATATGGTCTTGATCGATCGGAAGATTCCCGCGGTGATGCTCGGACATTCCGACTACACGCATCACACGTCGGAGGATACGCCAGATAAGGTTGATCCGGTTGAACTCGAGAGAAGCGAGATCATTACGGCCGCGACGATGCTCTTCTTGGCCGACATGTCGGTGGATCAGGCCGTGGATCTGGCGTACCTCGTTGGGGCCAACAGCGCAGAGCGCCTCGGTTCCGCAGCGAGGAGATCGAGGGGATTGCTGGGCTGCGCCACAGACACCGATGCTGTGTGGTTCGAAGTCGAGAACACAATGGCTCATGCCGGTGCATGGGAGCGGGAAGCTATCGGTTCCGTTCTCCAGTTCAACGGCGACAAACGCGTGCAAGAAGCCGTGCAATTGAATCAGCGGCAGCTGGAGCAGCAGGCTGAGGCTCTTTTGGTGGCGTTGCGGGCTGAGGCAAACGCCGCAGGAATTTCGACGAGGTCGCGGCCAGCTTATCCAGACGATGACAGAGTACCGAAGCGGTTGACACGCGGTCCGCTGGGGTCCGGGTTGCCAGTTAGCCAGCTTGCGGCGGAGGAGGCAATATGGTACTCCTCGCCTGATTTCCCGCTCCGAGGGAATATGCCGTTCGAGCTGCTGAACTTCATCGACGGCGAGCGCACTGTCACTGACATTCGCAACGCACTGAGCGCCGAGTTCGGGCCGGTGCCCACAGAGTCGGTGGCTCGCTACCTGAACCATCTGGTGCAGGTTGGGGTGGTGGAGTGGTAGAAGGGTAAAGAAATGTACCGGGTGTCCGCCGCTTCACATCACGATACTTAGAGTGGACCGCTCTACTCTGGCGCTTGCGGCGGCACCCAGTACACCTTCTGTTGTCATTGGCAACCGGCATGCCGTCAGACGGCGCCCGCACAAGTCCTCATATATCAATTAGTTGCGAACCTCGGGCGAGGCTTTGACCCAAAGTTATGTGTCCGCTCTTGGGAAACACCGTCCCATGTTCGAACAGTGAGTCGCATGCCGGTGTATTCAACCTCACTCACGGAGCCACTTCGACGGGCGCCGTACTTGGAGCGGAGTCCTTGAGGTGTTAACATCGACACAACCGAAGCGTTCGTGAGACAACCAGGAGGGCGAAGATGGCGGCGGACAAAGAAGCACCGACAAAACAGGACGACGACGTATCCTCTGAGCAGGTGGAGGGCAAGTCCGTCCGAGCGAAGAAGGCTGTCAAGCGAGCTGCTAAGACGGCGAAGAAGGCGGTGAAGCGTGCCACCAAGAAGGCTGCAAAGACCGCCAAGAAGACGGCCGCTCGCGCTAAGAAAGCTGCGAAACGAGCCACAAAGAAAGCAACCAAGAGTGCGAAGAAAACGGCGAAACGAACCGCGAAGAAGGCAAAGAAGGTTGCGAAGAGTGCTGGGAAGAGCGCCAAGAAGACAGCTACGCGGGTTGGGAAGGCAGTGAAAAAGGCGACGAAGAAGACCAAGACGGCAAAGCGCCAGCCAGCAAAGAAGCCCGTGAAGAAGACCACTACGGATAAGACGCAGGTGAAGACCGCGAGGAAGAAAGCAACCAAAAAGAAGGTGGCCAAGGCTCCAACAAAACGAGCCAAGTCGCATACAGCTAGGAAAACCAAAGCGGTCAAGAAAACCGCCTGACGGTGTCAACCGTTTCTTAGGATCGGGGGAGGGCAATGGCGATCAAACGTAAGACCACTAAGACCAAAAAGGCTGTCAAGCGTGTTAAGAAGGCAGTCAAAACGGTCAAGAAGAAGACGGCAAAGAAAGTAAAAACCGCGAAAAAGGCTGTGAAGCGAGCGAAGAAGAAGATCGCAAAAAAGTCGGCCAAGCGTGCGAAGGTGAAGGAGAAGGATCGCGCTAAGAAGTCTGCTCAGAAGAAAGCGGCTAGCGCCAAGAAGGAGAAAGAGCGCGCTAAGAAGCAGAAGGCCTCTGATAAGGCGGCCGCAAAGAAGGCGGCCGAAAAAAAGAAAGTGGCTGACAAAAAGAAATCAGCTGACAAGAAAAAGGCTGCGAGAAAAAAGGCGGGACGCGGCAAGAAGAAATGATCAGGTGGTGCAGGCTGACCGCGGCTCCCGCATAGAGGCCGGAGTCACGGTCGCCCACCCTGCGTCAAGCCTGCCTCATCGACTTCCAGCAGCGAAAGCGGGTTTACCGTCACCAGACCGTACTTTGCGTGCCAGTGAAGGTGAGGTCCAGTCACTCGGCCAGTTGACCCCACTCGGCCGATTACTTCCCCCCGAGCGACAGTGTCACCTACTGCGACATTTGTTTCACTCAAATGCATATACGCAGTGGTCAAACCGTTGCCGTGGTCAATGTGAATGGCGTTACCCGCATAGTAGAAGTCGTGGACTATCACTACGACGCCCCGGTTCGATGCTATTACCGGTGTCCCGGCCGCCCCCGCCAGGTCCACCCCCAAGTGCAGGCTGCGAAACTCACCATTGAACTCGCGCCGCTGTCCGAAATTGGCGGTGATTCTGGTGGATCGTGGGCGCAGAAACGAGTCCGTCCAAAGACGCAGAGTTTCGTGAGAACGACGTGATACGGTTCCGACAAGCTCACGCTCAGCTTGAATCCGAGGGATCTCGGAATCTGGGGGGGAAATGAAACGCGGGTCGACGCTGAGCTGTAGCACTCCAGTTCGGATGCGTCCTACAGGAATCTTAACAGAGACGCGTTCAACACCGTCGGCCGTCCCCTGTATAACCAAGACAACAACGAGAGTGTCGGGCGTGCCGACCGGAACGGGAGCTAAAGCCCGGTAACACCCAACCTGATCAGCTTCGAAGTGGAGTCGCTGATCTGCAATTTCGCCGCTGATCGACAAGCTCCGGTTGTCGCCGGAGACAACTCCTGCCGGAGCCACAACAAACTGAATGACAGAGCCTTCCAGTGGTGTTGTCGGCGCCCAAGTAACGCGCGTGGTGTCCGCAGTGCACTGGGGGTTCGCCGCGGTCGATTGAGCAAGAAAGAACAATGTGAGGCTGACGATGTTTACCATGGATTGGAAAATAGCTGGTTTTGGTGACAGCATCCGCGTGTGTATCTTCAGCGGGCTCGAATTCCCGCTCGCGGTTCCTTTACCTTCCCGGGCGATCGAGTCGTTCACCGGACAATCACGGAGATTCGGATGCGTCGATCATTCCTCATAGCTATCTCAGCAGTGTTCTTGATGCCAGCGGTCACAGTGGGTCAGGCGAAGCGCCCGCTCGACCACGATGCGTATGACATCTGGATGGGAATCGAAGACCAGGCGATTTCCGACGACGGTCGCTGGGTTCTGTACGCGCTGACACCACAGGACGGAGACGCTGAACTGCGAGTCCGCAGCCTCATATCCAACGTTGAGTATTCGATTCCGCGTGGACGCTCCCCGCGGTTCACCGCCGACGGGCGATTTGTAGTGTCCGTAGTCAAACCGGAGCTCGAACTCAGTCGTCAGGCACAGAGGGAAGGGAAGAGTGAGAACGAGCAGCCAAAGGACTCATTGGCTGTGCTGAACTTGGCAAACGGATCGATCTTCCGCGCGGAGAAAGTCAAGTCTTATGAACTGCCCAAGGAGGGGAGCGGATGGGTTGCGTACCTCCTAGACGAGTCCGCATCCCGAGGAGATACTAGTTCGGCGCAGGAAGAACCTGAGACAGTAGAGGCAGAAGGGACAGCCGATGCGGAGCCGAAAAAGGAAGAACGGGCAGGGACGACTCTGGTGTTGCGTGAACTCGGGTCTGGTGACGAGACCTCAATCGATCACGTGACCCAGTACACATTCGCGAAAGATGGGCGGCACCTCGCGTACGCGGTCTCGACCAAAGACGGCGCGGACGACGGCGTCTATCTGCTGCCAGTAGAAGATGGGAACGCGATACCGCTGGCGACGGGAGAAGGAGAGTACAAGTCGCCGGTTTTCGATGAATCAGGTGAACAAGTTGCGTTTTTGTCCAATCGTGACGACTACGCTGCGGAGCAGTCCGCATTTTCGTTATTCCATTGGCGTACCGGCTCCGCTGAGGCGCGGGTGTTGGCAGGCGATGGAGACCCGGCGATTCCCGAGGGCTGGTGGGTGAGTGACAACTATGCCCCGTCATTCTCCGAGAATGGAAACAGACTCCTCTTTGGCACGGCCCCTCGACCCGAGCCCGAAGTCGAAGATAGCTTGCTGGACGTGGAGCGTGTGAAGCTGGACATCTGGCACTGGCACGATCCCTACATCCAGCCGATGCAGCTTCTCCAGGCCAACCGCGAGCGGCGGCGTACATACCTTGCTGTTGCGCACGTCGAGAGTGGAACGGTGGTACAGCTCGCCGACGAGGAGGTGCCCGACGTAGACATCGGCCAGGAAGGCGCCGCTACCATTGCACTCGGCAGGTCGAACTTGCCTTACCGTCAGCGCATTTCGTGGGACACGCCAGAATACAGCGACTATTTCCTGGTGGATGTCTCCAGCGGGGAACGCCAGCTATTCCAAAAAGAGCTTCATGGCACGATGAGCCTCTCGCCGGAGGGAACCCATGCAGTATGGTGGGACAATAAGGAGCTTGCGTGGTATGCGCGAAGAGTGAGCGGAGGCGAAGCGGTGAATCTCACCGCGCCACTACCTCACCCGGTACATAATGAGGACCATGACTGGCCGCACCGCCCGGATGCCTACGGATCGGCAGGTTGGATTGAAGGTGATGCCGAGTTCTTGGTTTACGATCGCTTCGATATTTGGGCTCTCGATCCCACAGGACAACAGACACCACGCTCGATCACCGAAGAGACTGGACGGCGCGACAACCTACAGTTCCGATACGTGGATCTCGACCCTGATACCGTATCCATCTCACCGAACGAGACCATGACGCTCTCGGCGTTCGACATGAGGTCCAAAGCGTCTGGCTTCTACAGTGATCGTGCACGTGGCGACAGACAGCCCGAACGGTTGACAATGATGGACGTACGGTTTTCGGGTCCAACGAAGTCAAAGAACGCGAATGCCGTGCTGTTCACCAGGGAGAGTGTTGAGGAGTTCCCCAATCTCTGGGTCAGCAATCTCGAGTTCTCCAACATGCGCGCGATGAGCGACGCCAACCCTCAGAAGGAAGAGTACATCTGGGCCACTGCCGAGTTGATGGAGTGGCGGTCGACTGACGGTACGCCGTTGGAGGGCTTGCTATACAAACCCGAGAATTTCGATCCGTCTGTGAACTACCCAATGATGGTGTACTTCTACGAGCGAAACGCCGACAATCTGCATTCGCACTATGCACCTATCCCTCACCGGTCGGTGATTCGACCAACTTTCTACGCGAGCCGCGGATACATCGTGTTCATACCGGATATCCGGTATCAAGTCGGGTACCCAGGTGAAAGTGCGATGGACGCCGTGATGCCAGGAGTGCTTCGCCTAGCTCGAGAAGATTGGGTAGACGAAGCCAACATAGGAGTGCAGGGACACAGCTGGGGTGGCTACCAGATCGCGTACATGGTAACCAAGACCAACCTGTTCAAAGCCGCAGGTGCGGGTGCGATCGTCTCGAACATGATCAGTGCATATGGTGGGGTGCGGTGGAGTTCGGGAATGAGCCGCATGTTCCAGTACGAAAAGGACCAGAGTAGGATTGGTGCCACGCTTTGGGAGGCACCGGTGCGATACGTCGAGAACTCGCCGATCTTCTGGGCTGACAGGGTCGAGACTCCGCTACTGATGATGCACAATGACCACGACGGAGCAGTGCCGTGGTATCAGGGCATCGAGATGTTCGTCGCCCTGCGCCGTCTCAACAAACCGGTGTGGATGGTGAACTACAACGACGAACCGCACTGGCCGACTACGTATGCAAACAAGCGAGACTGGAACATCCGCATGCAGCAGTTCTTCGACCACTATCTGAAGGGAGCGCCGGCTCCTGTGTGGCTGGCCGAAGGGATCCCGGCGGTCTTGAAAGGGAAAACGCTCGGTCTGGAAGAGGCGGAGCGTAAATAGGGCGAGCCCAGCGGCTTCATTCCTCTCTATGAACCAGTTCTGGGGAAAATGCGGGAATGCACACCGCGATATACTCCGCACCCTCTGGTGCAGGGGTTCTGTAGCGGACTTTTTCGCCGCTTGGTGCGAAGAATGCCTCGCCGGCCAGGACCTCCGTCGTCCCAGCTTCGTGGTCTATCTTGAGCATTCCGCTTAATACGACGGTGAATTCGTCGAATTCCGGTGTTTGCGCAGGTTCTTCCCATCCTGAGGGACTCTTCATCCGAGCAATGCTCACTCCGTTTGTATCAGAATTCACCCGCCCAAAGAACTCCTCGATGATTTTTGGCTTGTTTCCTGCAGCGGCAATCTTCGTGGGTACCTGAATGTGGGTGGCCAAAACGCTGCTCCTGAAAAGGCTGCGAAGAAATGTGACGATTCTTTGTATTAACGTAGCCCGGTTCTTGACTGGAACAAATGATGCCTGTTTTCGTAACTCATAGCATGCGAAATATGAGACTCCGAATCGCACTTTGGATTGCCGGATCGGCCGGCCTGCTGCTCGGCGCGACATCGTGCCGATTTGAAGGTGAGCACGAGGCATTCGCCGGCTATACGCCGCACGAACGATATGAATATGGCCTGCGCACCGCAGGGCTTGACGAGACCGCATTGGGCCAGGACTGGCTTGCCGCGGCGAACCGGGCGCTCGAGACCCCAGTGGCCATTTCTCCGCCGTACAGTGAGGTCAGCTATTTGGACGCGGGAGAGGCCGGTGCCGTCGGGTATGCGTTGAGCTTGCGCCGCGGTGAGCGAGTGACGGCTACATACGAGTTGGATAGCGGCACTACGTTTCGAGTGTTCCTCGACATGTTTGTGATGCCCACAGGTGCACGAAGAAGCCCGGTGCTTCTTGCCAGTGCCGACACCAACTCTCATGGCATCGAATATGTCGCCCGGCGCGATGGAGATTATGTCGTCCGAATTCAGCCCGAATTGCTGCGAGGTGGGCGTTACACGATCACTGTCGAAGTGGGTGGCTCTTTGGGATTCCCGGTTGAGCGGCACGATCACGCTGCAATACGCAGCTTTTGGGGTGATTGGCGATCGGGGGGCCGATCTCATCAAGGTGTGGATATCTTCGCGCCGAGGGGAACCCCAGTTCTAGCTGCCACGAATGGGACCGTGCGCAGCACCAGACCCAACAACCTTGGCGGGAAGGTGGTGTGGCTTCGCGACGCGCTCGGTAGGTCACAGTATTACGCCCATCTCGACAGCCAGGTTGTGAGGAGAGGAGACCGCGTCCAAGCTGGCGATACAATTGGTTTCGTGGGTAACACTGGCAATGCCCGAACTACCCCACCGCATCTGCACTTCGGGATTGCATCGCGCGGCTGGTTCGACCCGATGCCGGCACTGGCAACACCGTCAGGTCCGGCACCTGAGTTCCAGGGCGAGGCCGAGCTGGTGGGATCGGTTGTTCGGGCGAGCGCAGATCGTACAAGAGTTCGCGTCGCTCCCGGGGCGCGGTCTACGGCCGTCGCAAACCTTGCACGTCACACGCCGCTGTCGGTGGTTGCTGGCATTGGGCGCTGGTACCGCGTGTCGCTCCCAGATGGCACCAATGGGTTTGTCGAGTCTCGATTCGTCGAGCCGGCACACCAACCAATTCGCAGTGAGTTGCTGGCCACGGGCGCACTTATTCGGGAATCACCAATGCCAACCGCTGCCGCGACGGATAGTCTGGAAGCAGGACAACAGGTGCCGGTGCTCGGTACTTACGGAGAGTTTTTGTTCGTGCAAGCTCCCAGCGGTCGAGCGGGCTGGTTGTTTCTCGATCTCTGAGTTTCCGATTCTGCTCGAGGTATGCTCATTTGCCGCGGGGGACATACTCAGCATCCCGACGCCACCTTGGAACAAACCTTCGAATCTCGGATACCAGCTTCGACCCAACGTGAAGCCACGGTGATCCAAGCCCGTTTTCAACGGGACGAGCCGCCTTCAAAGCCTGCCTGAACCCCTCCACATCTGAGAACGACGGAACTTCCGTGTACGCACGACCAAACTCCCACGGGAAGTGAGCGTCTGTACTAGCAGCGGCAGCGAGATTTCTATGCCCAGCGGCCTTGAAGGCTCGGCGGTTCCACCTCGGTAGGAACGCTCTAGAATTGAACACCTCCACAACGTCAGCTACCGCAAGCGCCTCGAGAGCGTGCTTCTGAGGGGCCCAAGCATAAGCGAACGGATGGGGCGCATAAATGACACCGCCTTGTTCGCGAATCTCGTGAGCAGTCTCCTCGACCGATCGACCTGAGCGAATGAGTTCTTTGACGTACAACGCGATTATGTGAGTGCCCGATCTGCAGTGGATTTCTTCACCTACGATCACGCGGTCTGGATACTTGTCAAAAGCCTTTAGAGCGCCGTCGATCTCTCGATGATCGGTGATGGCGACCTTGTCGAGCCCTGCGGCGACGGCGGCTTCAACCATTGCCACCGGCGAAAGCCAGCCGTCAGGTGAGACGGACGAATGGGTGTGGAGGTCGATGCGCATTGTTGGCGGATTGAATGGAATCAACTCACCTTGAGGCTGGGCTCCTCCTTGGGCAACGCCCCAAACTTCCGCACCCGCCGGTTGAAGTCGGAGATCGCCAACGCGAGATCGGCCCCTCGGAAATCGGGCCAAAGCACGTTCGTGTAGTGGAATTCGGCGTATGCCGTTTCCCAGAGCAAAAAGTCCGACAACCGCTGTTCGCCGGCGGTTCGAATCAGCAAATCCACGTTAGGGGTTCCGGCGGTGATGTGTTCGTGCATGAGATCGGGGGAAATCTCTTCAGGCGCCAGTGTGCCTCTCTCGACGCTCTTGGCCAGCTTTGCCGCTGCCTGGGAAATTGCCCACCGGGAGCTGTAGTCCAACGCAAGTCTCAGATGAAGGCGCGCGCATCGGCTACTTGCGTCCTCCAGATCTTCGAGCACTGAGATGGCGGCTCGAGGAAGCCGGTCGCGCCGTCCGATAGCTGAGACCCTAACGCCGTTTTCCAAAAGTTCGTCACGTTCCCGTCGGCAATACTCCCGCAGCATCCAGAACAGACGACCAACTTCCATGGCCGGCCGCTTCCAGTTGTCAGCCGAAAAAGCATAGAGCGTCAACGTGGTTATTTGATGCTCCGGAGCACCTCGCACGACATCTCGTACACTGTCCACTCCAGCCTGATGACCGCGCCAACGTGGCAAACGGCGAGCCTTTGCCCAGCGGCCGTTCCCGTCCATGATGATTCCAACGTGCATCCCGCTCATTTCTTCTCCAACGCGTCCCGTGCCTCGCTGAGGAGGGATTCCATGCTGATGAGATATGTCTCCAATGCCTTGCGCCCCTTTGGTGTGAGGCGGTATTCGGTCTTGGGCTTACGGTCTTCGTAGCCCTTCCTAACGGCTATGTATCCGGCACCCTCGAGTTTGCGCGCATGCACACTTAGGTTGCCGTCGCTCGTCTTAAGTATCGTCTTGAGATCTCCAAAACTGAGGGAATCATCGGCGGCCAGCGCGGAGACGATTCCGAGCCGAATCCGTTCATGGATCAAGCGATCTAGGTCGTCTGGTTCGACGCTACCCACCGTGTCTCCATGTGATGTCCAAGCCGGCTCCGATGTGTAAGCCACCGAAACCGACTCCAAGCATCACGAGTCCAAACTCAGGCTGAGCGAGCGCAACAGCTCCGAGCACGAGGAACACCACTCCCATCCATCGGATCGCTCTGACCGAAAAGGTTCCGCCGGCGGCAACCCCAGCGCCGTAGAGCGCCAGCCAGGTACCTGGCAATAGTTGGGTTGCCCCGTTGGCTTCCAGGGCAAAGGTGAGCAAAGCTCCAGCCACCAAAACGGGGATAACCACCCAGAATACCCGTCGCAGCACGCCGGACCACACCGGAACTTCGATCTTCCGCGCTTTTAATGCGTTCGCCACACTTGCTGCCGCGACAGAGATCATGGCCGCTGGGATCCATATGCGGAGGTCCGCCGGAACGGCGCGGAGCCACGCAAGCCACGTTGCCAAAATTCCTACAACACCACTGAACACGAGCCCCCATCCAGACACAGCGGTGTAGGTAGAAGCGGACTCCATTGTACGCCGGATGTAGTCCAGTGTTTCCTTCGCATCGTGCTGACTGTTGGGCGATGGGGTCGTCACAGCGCCTCCGCTCGAGTGTGTGCGGGAAAGAACTTTGTAATACAAAGTAAAATCGTAGGCGGAGCACGCAAGTGCGGCAGGCGAATGTCGGTCGCATTTTTGCGTTCGACTGCAGGTTTGCGACCTTGCTGTCCACTTCTGCATCTAGGAAAGGGGAATAACTGTCCAGTGATGGGCCAGATGTTCCTCGAACAAGGGACTTGAACCGTCCCACGTATCCCGATTACAATTTGACGCGCGAAAGCGTGGCAAATGAGCCCCGCGGATCCCTAACAGGAAGAACGAGTATGACGCTGCTGACTCTCAACGATGTGTCCAAGAGTTTCGGACCAGTGACGGCGGTTGACGGAGCATCATTCTCTGTCGATCGAGGTCAAGTGGTTGGCTTCCTTGGGCCAAACGGCGCGGGCAAGTCGACCACGATGCGGATAATCAACCAACTGTTCGAGCCGGACTCAGGTGACATCCACTTCGACGGTGAGCCCCTAGCCGAGGTGGCGCGCGAGGCTAAACGCCGCATCGGATACTTGCCTGAGAACAACCCGCTCTACGGCGATATGATGACCTCCGAGTACCTCGATTTCATCGCCGATCTGCGGGACATCAACGGACTCGACCGTGCCCGGGCGATTGACAGCGCGGTGGCTGCAACAGGAATTGCCGAGGTGTACTACCGACAGGTGGGTGAACTTTCCAAGGGCTACAAACAGCGTGTCGGATTGGCTCAGGCGATACTGCACAGACCCGACCTGTTGATCCTTGATGAGCCGACTGAGGGGCTGGACCCGAATCAGCGAATTGAGATCCGGCACCTGATTGGCGATCTCGGCAAAGATCATACGGTGATTCTATCCACCCATGTTCTTCCCGAGGTTCAGCATACCTGCACGCGTTTGCTGATCATAAACGAGGGGCGAATTGCTGCCGACGGTCCAGTTGACGAGTTGGTGGCGCAGGCCAGCGGCGCTGTCCGTATCGCTGTGGAAGTTTCAGGGTCGGGAGTCTCGGATGCCGTGAGGGATGTGGAAGGCGTCAGGCAAGTTGAGGAGGTTGCAGACCACCAGACGGGACGCCTCCTGCTCAATGTCACCGCTGATAGCTCCTCTGACGTGCGCCCGGCGATCTTCGAGTTGGCAAAAACGAAGGACTGGACCCTGTACGAATTGCACCAAGAAACCAGGAGTCTGGAAGATCTCTTCCGCGAACTCACATCCGGAACGGGGTCGACACAATGAGAGCCGTATGGACGATTGCCCGTCGCGAGTTGAATGCGCTTTTCGACCACCCAATGGGATACATCCTGCTGGTCGTGTTCATCGCAATCAACAATTTTCTGTTCTTCGCTCAGGCTTATCAGTTGGGAGTTGCGGAGCTGAGGCCGATGCTTGGCCTGCTCCCGTGGCTTTTCCTGTTTTTCATTCCAGCGGTGACGATGCGCGCTCTCGCCGAGGATCTTCGGTCGGGGACAATCGAGGTCGTGCTGGCGCAGCCAATCACCGAACTCGAGCTGCTGATCGGCAAGTACGTCGGACAGGTTCTTTTCATATGGATCGCGCTCGGTCTGACACTCGCGATCCCGCTGGGCTTCAGCATTGGGGCCGATCTGCATCTAGGAGTAATCTTCGCTCAGTACGTCGGGTCGGCGCTGTTTGCTGCCGGCTTCGCGGCGATCGGCTTGTGGGCATCGAGCCTTGGTAACACTCAGATCACTGCATTCATAGTCGGCGTGGCCGTGATGTTCCTGTTTGTGTTCATGGGCCTCGACATGCTCGTTACCGGCCTACCGCCGGTGCTTGCTACGGTCGCAGCGAACTTGGGTGTGTTGGCTCATTTTGAGAACATCAGCCGGGGAGTGGTGGACTTGCGCGACGTTGTCTACTTCGTCACGCTGTCAGCCGTGTTCCTCGTACTAGCCTATGGTGCCCTCATAGGCCGGAAGCTCGCGCCCAAAGGCGATGCGCTCAAACGCATGCGGACTGGCACGATTGTGCTGGTTGTTACACTCATCGTAGTGAACCTGTTTGGCAGACATATTGGCGGGCGACTCGATTTTACTCCAGGGAATGTCTATACGCTGTCTCGAGCGACTAGGGACATAGCCCGCAACCTGCACGACATAGTCACCATCAAGCTGTTCGTATCCCGAGAGTTGCCACCGCAGATAGCGCTCTCCAAACGAGACATCGACGATCTGCTCAGCGACCTCCGGTCGGCGGGCGGGGGCAACATTCGGGTGATCGAGCGCGATCCTGCGGAAGACGAAGAGGTTGCAAACGACGCTCGGTCGCTCGGGATTATGCCTGTGCAGTTCAACGTGGTTGGTCAGGATCAGTTGACTGTGCAGGAGGGATACATGGGTCTCGCCGTTCAGTACGCGGACGAGACTGAGACAATCCCGCTGATACGAACCACCGACGACCTAGAGTATCGGCTGGCGTCTTACATTCGCACGCTCACGCGTGAGGCCGAACCGCTGATCGGCTTGGTTGCCGAGGGTGGTATGTCAATTCCCGGCCAACAGGCACAGGGACCGACGTATAACACAATCCGTGGCGCGCTTGATGAGATGTACGAAGTCCGAAACGTCAATCTTTCAACTGAGATGGTTGTTCCGGGTGAGTTCTCAGCATTGGTGCTGGCAGGTTCGCCGCCGATGATTGAAGACTCGGTAGCGGCAAAGGTCCAGGCTTATCTGCAGGGCGGCGGCAACGCACTCGTGATGGCGAGCGGCATGCAACTGTCCCCCCAAATGCAACAGCCATTTGCCGGACCCACACCCGTTGCGTGGAACCAGGTGCTGGAGCCATACGGAGTATCCGTCGGCACCAACATGGTGTTTGACCTTTTGGCGAACGAGCGAGTATCGGTACCGGCGAACTTCGGTAGAATATTCGTGAGTTATCCCTTCTGGCTCCGGGGGCTCAGCACCAAAGCGGCTTCGGTCAACCAGGAGATCGAGTCTGTCTTCATGCCGTGGAGTAGCGAGGTTGATACGGCGGAAGCAGCAGCGGGAACCATCACTCCACTGTTTGTCACGAGCAACGCCGGGGGTGTCGAGTCGGGACAGGCATACATTGATCCGCGTCGAACCGAATTTCCACAAAACGACCTTGCTTCCCGCCTCGTCGGGGTAATGGTCAACCCCGCAAACGCAGTTGACGGGGCCGAAGATGATCCCGAGCCTACTGACGAAACCTCAATGCCCACTGCGCCAGCTGGCCGCGTTGTCGTGCTTGGAAACGGAGAGTTTGCTACAGATCAATGGGTGCGCAACGCTCCTCAGAATGTGACTTTTGTTCTGAATACCGTCGACTGGTTGGTCCAAGATGAGGGACTGATCGGAATCCGATCAAAGGACCGCTCGCCTCCACCATTGGTGTTCGAGAGTGCCACCCTCAGAGATTTCGTGCGATACGGGAATGTATACGGCATTCCCCTGCTGATTGTGATTGCCGCGATTGTGAGGCTGTTGAAGCGTAGGCAAGCAAAACGGCAGCAATACGTTCCCTTCACCCGTCAGGAGGTTACATGAATCCGACACAATTGAAGCGGGTAGTCATCGTACTCGCCGTCGTAATTGTCTTCTGGCTTCTGGCGGAACTGCTAGGCGGCGGACCTGACGACTCAGAGACTGCGTTTGTGCTTCCTGCACTGCAGATGTCGGAGGTCGATGCAGTTACCATAACGCGACCAGCTGGAACGAACGCCCTTGTCCGAGTCGCCGACAGTACCTGGACGGTCAATGGATATGCCGCAGAGCAGAGTCAGATTGAGGGACTCTTCGAGGGCCTTTCAGAGGCCGTAGAGGCAGAGCTGGTGGCAACAGGCTCCGCTGTGCACGGCCGAATGGAAATCGATTCAGCCCAAGGCAGTTTTGTGCGTTTCGAAAACGACGGTGAAACGCTTGCATCGGTGGTTTTCGGAAAGCAGGGAAGGGCATACAACTCGCGCTATGTCAGGCTCGAGGGCGAGGACTTCGTATATCAGTTCACGGGTCAGCTGGCGAGTGCAGTCAATCGCAACGAAACCGACTGGCGGGACAAGGACATTCTGAGCATTGAGCCCGACAGCGTGGGGCGCGTGGTTGCACGCCGTAGTGAAGGTGGTTACACCCTCAGCCGTGATGAAGCTGGCTGGCTAATAGGAAGAGGAGAAGCGACCGACTCGGCAGCAGTGCACAGAATGCTCAATCAGTACAATTCGCTGCAGGCAAGCGGCTTCGCGACAGAAGAGCAGGTTGATTCCACGGACTTCTCGCGCCCAGACAGAACCGTAACGCTGTTTGGGCTGGAGGGTGAAACTCTCGCGTCTCTCGCCTTCGATTCAACCAATGCGGCCTATTGGCTGAGGGTGGAGTCAGACAGCACCATCTATCGGATTCTGCAGTGGAAAGCAAATCAGATGATACCGGTGGATAGCACGTTGAGAGCCAACGAAGACGAAGGTTAGAGAACATCGAACACCCAACAAGGAACATCCAACATCCAACGGTAGGTACGGTCAACTGCACTTGGACGTTGGATGTTCGAGTTGGACGTTCATCGTCCCGGCGGCATCTTATCCATGAGATACTCCGTCAGCAGCGTGTAGACGTGTAGCGTCGTACCGTCGCCTTCGTAGATGCTATGTGAGCGATTCGGGTACGCCATCATCGTGAACTGTTTTCCGGCGCTGATCAGAGCGTTGATCAGAGCTTCCGTACCCTGGTAGTGGACGTTGTCGTCACCCGTGCCGTGAACGATCAGTAGGTTGCCCTGCAGTTGGTGCGCGAAGGTGATCGGCGAACCCAGCCGGTAGTCTTCAGCGTTTTCGTCCGGTAGTCCCATGTACCGTTCCTGATATATCGTATCGTAGTAGCGCATGTCGGGAACCGGCGCGACTGCCATGGCCGTGCTGTAGAGCTCGGGATAGCGGAAGATCATGTTGAGGCTCATCGAGCCACCACTGCTCCATCCCCAAATGCCGAGCCTCGATGGATCCACGTATGGACGGTCAGCGATCGAACGGGCAGCGGCGGCTTGGTCCGCCGAGGCGTGCACTCCGATCTTTCGGTACACGACTTTCCGCCACTCGCGTCCACGGGGAGCCGGTACGCCGCGATTGTCGACGCTTGCCACTATGTAGCCCTGTTGGGATAGCATCAGGTGCCAGAGGTACCTCGATCCTGTCCACGAGTTGGCAACAGTCTGTTCCCACGGTCCGCCGTAAACATAAAACACCAACGGATACTGTCTCGTCGGATCGAAGTCTGGTGGTTTCAACATCCAGCAATCGAGCGGAGTGCCCTCACCGTTGTCCACTCTGAAAAACTCTACCTGAGAAGTCTGCAGCTGAGCCAGGCGTTCGCGCACTTGACCGTTGTCGGCAAGCGTCTGGGCAACGGTATGGTCCGGTAGGCGCACGATGTCAAAGGCTGGCGGAACACCAAAGCTCGAATAGTCGTGAATCGCCCATTCGGCGCCCGGAGAAATCTGGTAACTGTGTGTGCCGACCAACTCCGTTGGAGTGAGACGCTCCGGTAAGACGCCACCGTCCAACCGTGTTCGGTAGAGGTAACGGGTTTTGGGATCTTCCGGTGAGGCAACATAGTAGAGCCACCCACCGTCTTCATCGATGTCCGCGATACTCACTACGTCGAATTCGCCGGGAGTTATTAGTCTGGATTCGCCTCCTGCCCTCGATACCACGTACACGTGCCGCCATCCGTCGCGTTCGCTGACCCAGGTGAAGTTTGCCCCATCATTCAGCCATTCCAGGTCCTCAACCACGTCGAGCCAGGCAGCGTCACGTTCGATCAGGACGGTGTCGATTGCGCCCGTACTCGCGTTTCCCAGCAACAGCCAGTTGGTGTTTTGAAGGCGGTTGAGACGCTGGATGATCACTTCATCCGAATTCGCAGCCCACTCCATGCGGGGGATATAGTTGTTTCGCGGGTCTCCACCCACCGTGAACCAGGTCGTAGGGCCTCCGGTGGCGGGGACAACACCCACGCGCACTGCAGAGTTCGTCTCACCTGCCTTTGGGTACGGGAAAGAGATGATTTTTGGATAAAGAGAATCCGTGTTGTTGATCATACGGAATTCGTTCACACCCTCAGAATCGAATTGCCAGTAGGCAATCCGTTCACCGTCCGGACTCCACAGGAAACAGTCACGTAGGGAAAACTCCTCTTCATAAACCCAGTCTGACGTTCCATTCACGAGCGTGCGCGTGCCATCGGATGTGAGCTGCCTGATTTGTCCGTCGGAGAGATTCTCCACGTAGATATTGTTTTCACGGACATAGCCAACCTTCCTGCCGTCCGGAGAGAACTTTGCGAACATGAGGGAAGCGTCGGGAGCGTTGCCCCCGATCCTGCGGAGGCTCCAGTCGTCGAGGCTGAGCACCCAATAATCGCCACGGGTGTTGGAACGCCAAACGCGGCGGCTATTCGTGAACACGAGCAGCTGCCGGCCATCCTGCGACCAAGCGTAGTCCTCGACATAGAGCGGTCGTGCGGAGCCAGCAGGTGTCAGCCGAAACGCGGGTACAATCACCGTTCTAGCGCCAGTCTCAGGATCGAATCGGGTAATGTCGAGTGCGTTAGGAACACTCGACGAGAGCTCGAACGCCGTGTACGCAGAGCCATCATCGAGCCAGCGAGCGAGAGTGAATTCGTAACCGCGTGGAATAAACTCCGTCGAGGCAAAGATCCGCTCCAATGTGAGCATCGACGGATCGGCGCCCTGTGCGGAGACAGGGGCGAGGAGGATGTTGAGTAGTAGCAGAGCAAAGGTGACTCGAATCGTTTTCACGCCAGTCTCCTATTGGTTTGACAGACCCAAGGCGGCGACGCCCGGTAGCCGAACGTCGCCGCAATCGTATTTACGCGCACAAAGCAGCAGTTGTCAGAATGTTCGATGTTCTGTCCGCGCGATGATCTCGTCCTGCAGCGCCTTGCTGAGGTCGCAAAAGTAGTCACTGTATCCCGCTACACGAACGATCAGATCGCGGTACTTGTCGGGCTCTGCCTGAGCAGACCGGAGCGTCTCGACGTCAACGACGTTGAACTGGACGTGGTGCCCATCCATCCGGAAGTACGAGCGTACCAGGTCGACGAACTTGTCTAGTCCTTCGTCGCTATCCAGCAGGCCAGGTGTCAGCTTTTGGTTGAGTAGCGTTCCTCCGGTGCGAGCGTGGTCCATCTTTGCGACCGATTTCAACACCGCCGTGGGCCCCTTGCGGTCGGCTCCTTGAACTGGCGAAACACCCTCTGACAGGGGCTCACCTGCATTCCTGCCATCCGGCGTGGCGGCGACAACCGATCCGAAGTAGATATGGCAAGTCGTTGGCAGCAGGTTGATGTGGTATCTGCCACCCTTGGTGTTCTTCCTGCCATCGATCGCTCTGAAGTATGCCTCGAACAACTCCGTCATCACGGAATCAGCGTAGTCGTCATCATTGCCGTACTTGGGTGTTCTTTCAATCAGGAGCAAACGGATCTTTTCGTTGCCTTCGAAATCCGCAGACAAAGCTTCGAGCAATTCTTCCATGGTCATCGTGCTCTGCTCGAAGACATTGTGCTTGATTGACGTAGCCGCGTCGGTGAGGGTGCCGAGCCCGACACCTTGGATGTAGGAGGTGTTGTAGCGCGCGCCGCCTTCGTGGTAGTCGGTTCCTGTCGCGATACAGTCGTCGATCAATAGAGACATGAAAGGAGTCGGCAGATACGATGCCCAGAGGCGCTCTATTACGTTGCTGCCACGCACCTTGATATCTACTATGTGTTTTAGCTGGCGCTCGTATGCGGTCAAGAGATCGTCGAAGCTGCCGAAGTTCAACGGATCACCGGTATCGATTCCGACCTGAGTGCCGGTACGTGGATCGCATCCTCGGTTTAGTGTCAGCTCGAAAACCTTCGGCATGTTGAGGTAGCCTGTGAGATTGTAATTCTCCTTGCCGAACGCTCCTACTTCAACGCAGCCGCTCGAACCGCCATTCCTCGCGTCCTCGACCGATTTTCCTTGACGAATGAGCTCCTGCACAATCACGTCCACATTGAATATCGATGGCTGACCGAATCCAGTGTTGATGATCTTTCCGGCTCTCTTCAGGAAACGATCCGGGTTCTTCTTACTGAGTTGTACTGAAGAACTGGGCTGCAGCAGGCGCATCTCTTCGATCACGTCGAGTACGAGGTACGTAACCTCGTTCACGGCGTCGGTACCATCCGCGTAAACGCCGCCTGTGTTTATCTGAGCGAAATCGGTGTACGTGCTGCTCTCAGCGGCTGTGACGCCGACCTTGGGCGGTGCTGGGTGATTGTTGAACTTGATCCAGAAGCACTGTAGCAGCTCACGAGCCTGGTCCTTCGTGAGCGTCCCCGCTTCGACACCTTGCTTGTAGAACGGATAGAGATGCTGATCTATGTGGCCGGGATTGAAGGAGTCCCACGTGTTCAACTCCGTGACTACGCCGAGATGCACGAACCAGTAGTATTGGAGTGCTTCCCAGAAGTTACGCGGGCGGTTGGCAGGTACGTGGGAGCACACTTCAGCAATCGTCTCTAGTTCCTTCTTGCGTGCGGGGTTTTCTTCTGATGCTGCTTTTTCTCTGGCTAGGTCTGCATGCCGTTCGGCGAAATGAATGAGGGCGTCCGCGCAGACAAAAATTGCCTTGAGTTCCTCCTGCTTCTCGTACGCCTTCGGATCGTTCAAGTAGTCTAGGTTGTTCAGGCCTTCCTCGATGTCCTTCTTGAAATCGAGGAACCCTTTGTGATAGATCTTATCGTCGAGAACCGTGTGACCCGGAGCGCGCTGCTCCATGAACTCGGTGTAGAGGCCCGCTTCGTACGCGGCCTTCCAATCGTCAGTCATCTCGCTGAAGAGGATGTCACGAAGCGAACGACCCTTCCAGAACGGAATGATCTTGTCACGAAACGCGTCACGTACATCGTCGCTCACTCCAAATGAGACTTTCTCCCGCGAGTCGAGCACGTCGAGGTCGTCGAGCGAATGACAGCAGATTTCCGGGAAGGTGGGTGTGGCCTTGGGTGCCGGACCTCGTTCTCCGACTATGAGCTCGCCATCGCCAAGATAGAGTCCCTTGTTCTCCAAAAGATGTCGAAATGCGAGAGCCCGCCTGACGGCGGGTGAATGCGCACCATTGTATGCGGCATAGAAATCAGTCATCAGTTCGGCACGTTCCGCCGAAAGTGTTGCCGGAGTCTCCAGGCTCAAATCCCTCAGCCGGCGGACTCGTTCACTCATGCTCATAAGAATCGCCTCTCACTAATACCTTCAGGCCGTACGTCCGCAACGCGCCAACAACCGCAGCGGTCGCATCTTCTGACGGCGGTTCTGCATCAGCCATCCGATAGGCATGGCCGAGTCGGGTGTATTTGTCAATACCGGCACGGTGGTACGGAAGCAGGTCGACGGCAATACCATTGTTGAGCCCTGCCACAAATTCGCCGAGTGCGGAGATGTTATTTTCGTCGTCGTTGATCCCGGCAAATAGCGGTACACGTACCACCACGGGTGGTCCATACTTCGCCAGCCATTTCAGGTTATCCAGTATCGTTTCGTTTGACGAGCCAGTGAACTCCGCATGCCGCTTGGCATCGACGAGTTTGAGATCATACAGGAATAGGTCCGCGAGCTCGGCCACTTCCTGCACAAGGTCGAGCGGGGCTTCACCAGCAGTGTCGACGGCCACCGAAATATCTCGTTCCTTACACTCCCGCATGAGTTCGAGCAAGAATTCAGGCTGAGAAAGTGGTTCTCCTCCGGAGAAGGTGACTCCGCCGCCGCTTTGGTCGTAAAAGACCGTGTCTCGTTCGATCTCTTCCATGACTTCGCGCGCCGTGACTTCTCTTCCGGCAATCGTCAAGGCACCGGGTAGGCAGCCTTCCACACAAAGGCCGCACGCGGTGCAGGTGGATCTGTCGAGCGACAGGACTCCCTCATTCAGGGATATCGAGCCCGGTTCACACGATTCGAGGCAATCGCCACAGAGAGTGCAGCGTTCTACTCTAACGAACAGGTTGACGCGGGCCTCTTTGCCTTCGGGGTTATGGCACGCCCAGCACTCCAGCGGGCAGCCCTTGAAGAACACCGTGGTTCTGAGCCCAGGGCCGTCGTGGATCGCGAACTTCTTTATGTCGAAGATGGTGCCGGTGGTCAATGGAGGCTGCCTCCCGCGTCGCCACATGTGGAACGTAGCAACGTACCAAGTTACGGGGCGCTGGTGGAGGGGGTGGAGTTGGGCGGGAGCAGAGAAGGAGCGGGAGAAGCGGGAGGCGACCCGCTCCTCCCTCCCCACCCGCTCCTGCCGCCGTATCAACTCCCCTTTGCCAGCTCCTCGTCCCTCAGTTCCCGCCTCAGTATCTTCAGTACGGTGCTCTTCGGCAATGCTTCGCGGAACTCGATCGTACGAGGAACTTTGTAAGAGGCGAGGTTAGCCTTGCAGTGTTCGACAAGCTCGTCAGCTGCGGTTGAATACTCTGATTTTAGCACGACGAACGACTTGACAGACTCGCCACGTCTCTCGTCGGGTATGCCTATGGTAGCTGACTCGAGCACCGCCGGGTGGGCGGTCAATACCTCATCAACCTCGTCCGGATAGACATTACATCCGGAGCAGATGATCATGTCCTTCTTCCGGCCGACGATGTAGAAGTAGCCCTCCTCGTCCATCTTCGCTATGTCGCCGGTATGCAGCCAGCTATCGCGTATCATGTCGTTGGTTTCGTCCGGCTTGTTCCAATACCCTTTCATTACCTGCGGTCCTTTGACGACCAATTCTCCCTCCGTGCCGACAGGCATTTCGGTAACACCGTCCTCGAGGTCGACAACCCTTGCATCGGTGTCGGGCCACACCGGGCCGATACTGCCTTCTTTCTTCGTGCCGGACATTGGATTGAAGTGCGTTGCGGGTGACGTCTCGGTCATGCCGAAGCCTTCCGAGATCTTCACGCCGGTAAGTGCTTCGAAACGTTGCGATACGCTTGCAGGTATCGGCGCCGAGCCCGATGCACATACCTTGACACTGCTCAGATCGTGCTTCTCGATACCGGGGAGTTGAGTGATTGCGTTGAATATTGCGGGCACAGCCGGGAGTAACGTAACCTTGTGCTTTTCTATGTTCTTCACGATGCCCGGAATGTCCCGCGGATTGGGCATCAATACCAGAAGTCCGCCGAAATAGACAGGGAAGTTCAGAGATATCGTCAGTCCGAAGATGTGGAAGTAGGGGAGACAAGCCAGCAATGCTTCGTTCCCGTGGTTGAGTCCGGTGATCCACGTCGCTGCCTGCTGCACGTTGCAGGAGATGTTGCGATGGGTGAGCATCGCACCCTTCGATACTCCGGTGGTTCCGCCCGTGTATTGAAGCAGGGCCACATCATCGATTGAGACAGCAACTCCTGGCGGCTTTGGTGCTGTGCTCTGCACGAGCTTTTTGAAATGATGGACGCTTGTCTCCGCCTCCACCTTCGCCACCATGGGCGGGTTTTGTTTCTTGAGCTTGAGTGGCGCTAGCACGTTGAGCGGGAACCGTAAGTACTCTGGGATAGATGCAACGATGTAGTGCTTCACTGGAAGCCGATTGCGCATGCCTTTGATGCGTCGTGCAAAAAGGGCATCCAGCACGATCGCTACCGATACGCCCGAGTCTGTCCACTGATGCTCGATCTCCCTTTCGGTGTAGAGCGGGTTTGTCATCACGATTTGGGCGCCGAGTCGAGCGGTAGCGAAAAACGCCACAACGGTCTGTGGAAGGTTGGGCAGGTGAATCGCGACTTTGGTGTCCTTTTGAACTCCCAACGCCGCTAGCGCGGTGGCAAGGCGTTCCACCTGATCGTTCAGTTGCGCGTACGTCATATTGCAGTTCATGAACGAGACGGCGGGCCGATCTCCGTGGCGCTCCACTGCTCTCGCAAATATCTGTGGGATCGTGATTTCCTCGTAGTCGATAGAAGCGGGGACGCCTTTGTCGTAGCTGTCGTGCCAAACGCGGTAATCCATGGTTAGCTCCGGTCAACGAGATGGCTGGTAGAATGCTGTTTAGTGCAGGTCGGGTCAATAGGGAGGGGATGGTGGCAGAGGGGCAGGGGGGCAGAGGGGCAGAGGGGCAGAGATGCAGGAGCTGCCGCCCTGCAACCCTGCGCCTCTGCACGTGCATTTGAAGTTACGGGCGGCTACTAACCTTGCCTCCGCGCCACCCCCACCTTCTCCAGAATTTTCTCCATCAGGCACCACCGGGAGAAGCTTGACTGAAGCAGGTTCAGCCCCACAAAAGCCGTGAACAGTAGGAAGTATGGACTCACCCAGTAGCCCAGTGTCACCGACAGCAGGACGAGCGTCCCAGCTATCCCACGGATGATATAATGCATCTTCATGTCAGATCCTGTATGTCAAAAGAAAAGGCCTTGAGTCCTTCGGTGGACCCGTTCAATTCGCGAAGTGCTGCCAACTTCTCGGTGAGCATGTCGATGCAGTGCTGCTCGAGGGCCACCATGAACAGAGTGCTCGAGCCGGGGAAGGCCCTGCTCCCGAGTTTCTGGCCGGTCATTCCCATTCCGAGGACGTTGGGGATTTCCGTGTACCCAGGTACGTCGCAATCCAGTAGCATGTTCTTCACGTCCTCTGCCTGACCGGCGTCGACGATCATAAATACCATCTTCATCGGTTCATCTCGTAGTAAAGGAGTGGAATGGCAACCAGCGTGAGCGCCGTTGCGACGATTGCTCCGCTGATGAGTGCGATGCCGAGGCCTTGGAAAATCGGGTCGCGTACCATCACGAACCCTCCGATTACCACGGCCGCAGCAGTAAGAATGATTGGGCGGGCGCGGATCAACCCCGACGCGATCACCGCGTCATGCAGGCTCTGGCCTCGCTCGAGTCCCAGATTTATGAAGTCAACCAGCAATATCGAGTTGCGGACGATTATGCCCGCCAATGCGATCATGCCGATCATCGAAGTCGCTGTAAAGAACGCACCGGTCATCGCGTGCGCGGGCAGGATTCCGATCAGGGTGAGCGGGATTGGCGCCATGATCACAATGGGAATCTTGAACGACTGGAACCACGCCACCACCAGCACGTAGATCAGCACCAGCACTGCTGCGAATGCGATTCCCAAGTCCCGGAATACATCTAGAGTTATGTCCCACTCGCCGTCCCAGACCATGAACGTCTGCTCGGTGAGTGTCGGAGATTCCGACCAGTAGATCGGAGTTTCCCCGTCGGAGTCATTGAGTGGATCCTGCATTTCGAGCATCGCGTATGCCGGGCTCTCGAGCCGTCCCGCTACGTCGCCGGTCACATACACAACGGGGCGCAAGTTCTTGTGCATTATCACCGTCGGCGCAGGTGTACTGTCGAACGCCGCCAAGGTCGCCAGGTGCCGCGCACCGTTGGGAGTGGAGATCGGCATGCCAGCGAGGTCGCCTACGCCGCTCACAATCGAGTCGGGGAGCGTCACACGTATGGCGACTGCTTCAGCAGCGGATTCATCGTGCAGCAGGCCGACGGTGGCACCTCCCATCGAGGCGGCTATCGTTTGAGCTATGTCTCGTGGGTTTGTACCGGCCCTCACCGCTTCGGCTTGCTCGATCGAAGCGCGCAGCTCTTCGTGCTGGGCGGTGACCGACCAGTCGACGTCGACCACGCCATCGGTGGCCAAGAATACGTCGCGTACTCGCTGGGCGGCATTAATCTGTTCCTCGTACGTCGGACCGTAGATCTCGGCCACCAGAGTCGCGAGCACAGGCGGACCTGGAGGTATCTCTGCGAGCTTCACCGAAGCGCCGTATGTCAGAGCTACCGAGTCGACCGCGGGCCGAAGCCTCAGGGCGATGTCATGACTCTGTTCCGAGCGATGGTGTTTGGGCTCGAGGTTCACCTGCACGTCTGCCACCGTGGGGCCTCTGCGCAGGAAATAGTGTCTTACGAGGCCGTTGAAGTTGAACGGAGCGGCCACGCCGGAATACGTCTGCACGTTGCTCACCGCTTCATCGCGTGCGACTGTGAGCGCCAGAGCCTGCGCAACCTCGGCGGTGCGTTCCAGCGAGGAGCCTTCCGGCATGTCGACGATGAGTTGGAACTCACTCTTGTTGTCGAAGGGGAGCATCTTAACCGTTACCAGCTTTGTCGGCACCAGGAGCACGGTGATCAGAAGTAGCACGACCATCGCGCCGTAAGTCCTCATTCGCCGTTTGTTGTCGCCCAGCAGACGATTGATCCATGCGCGATACCATACTGCGACACGCCCGGTCGGCAGCGGTTCCTCATCCGGATCGGGGCCCGGTGGGAGCGCGTCACCGGCGGGGGAGTGCCCTTTCACTAGCCGGATCGCCAGGAACGGTGTCACGATGAAGGCGACGGCGAGCGAGAAGAGCATCGCCACCGATGCGCCCACCGGAATCGGACGCATGTACGGTCCCATCAGGCCGGAGACGAATGCCATCGGCAGAATGGCGGCGATTACGGTGAACGTCGCAAGGATGGTTGGGTTTCCGACTTCGTCCACGGCCATGACGGCGGCTTCGTCTGTGCTACGCCTACCCAGGGCAATGTGCCGCGCGATGTTCTCGACCACCACTATCGCATCGTCCACCAGGATTCCGATAGCAAAAACCAGAGCGAACAGGGTGATTCTGTTCAGAGTATAGCCGTACAGCCGGTACACCATGAGTGTCAGCGCCAGCGTTACCGGTACCGCTACCAGCACGACGATCGCCTCGCGCCATCCGAGTGTGAACCACACCAAAACGACCACGCCAACCGTTGCTACGAAGATGTGGAACAGCAGTTCACGCGATTTTTCCGTAGCCGTCTCACCGTAGTCTCTCGTGACCGTGGTGCGGACGTCGTCAGAGAATACGCTGCCGCGAAGCTCCTCGGTGCGCTCGATCACATGGTGTGCAATGGTCGCGGCATTCGTGCCTTCGCGCTTTGCTATCGCGATGGTCACGGCAGGCTCGAAGTCGACGCCGGTGCCGTGTTTGGGCAAGAACGACACGTAGCTTTCGGGTTCAGCAGGCCCGTCTGCGACTGTCGCGACGTCACGCAGCAGAATCGGCCGGTCATTCATCACATCGACAACGATGCCGCGAACTTGGTCGACATTTCGGAGCAGGTACCCGACCCGCACGGGTATGCTGCGGTTTCCGCTCAATACTGTGCCGGCCGGCAGCTCGGCGTTGTTGACGGTGAGTATGTGTGCCACAGCGGCAGCGGAGAGGCCGCGCGCGGCGAGGGCTTGTGGGTCGAGCGTCACCGAAACCTCGCGAGGCGCTCCACCTATCACCCACGTCTCTGCTACATCGGGAATCCGTTTCAGCTCCGCTGCCAGTTCCGATGCCTGCTGGCGCAGCAGGTACCCATCTCCCGCATCCGATCCGCCGGACAGTGTGAGCGTGAAGATCGGCACCTCGTTGATGCCGTGAAGGGTCACCAACGGCTGCGTAGCTCCGGGCGGCGATTTCGCGGCATTCGCGAATAGCTTGCCGTGCAACCGTGCCAAGGCGATGTCTGGATCAGTGCCAACCTTGTAGCGTGCGGTAACTAGTGCGCCGTCGGTTTGCGCCGCACCGTAGACGTATTCGACATCAGGGATTTCCCATATCGATCGCTCGAGAGGCTCCAGAATCCGTCGCTCGACCTCTCGAGGACTCGCGCCTGGTAGGCCGACCGCAACATCGATCATCGGCACGCGGATCTGCGGTTCTTCCTCACGCGGTGTGGTCATCAGGCCACCCAATCCGGCGACGAGTGACGCACCGATCAGCAGGGGCGTGAGTTTCGAGTTGAGAAAGCGCTGGGCAACAGCGCCCGAGAATCCAGTCTTCATGGCACTATCCTCTCGCCTGGCTCCAATCCACTCAGTACCTCGACTCGAGTTTCCATTTCATCGTCGCCGGTGGTCGTCGGAGCCACGGCCCGACCGAGCCGTACCCAGCGAAGCTGTTCGCCGAGCGAAGTCACCACTCTGACACCAGTCAGCTGACCGCGCCGTACGATCGCGCGTTCGGGAATCGCAATGCCCGATCGTGACCCAGTGGGAAATAGAGCAGTTACGGCGACTCCGGTCGCCCAGCTGGATGGAACGGTTGCGCGCACCTGCACGGTACGCGTCCTCGGGTCCGCACCGGATGCGACGGCCCGCACTTCGGCGGATGTCGTGTTGCCGTTGCTTCCCGCCACGGTCAGCAGTGAACCTGTGGTCACGTGGCTGGCTACGTCGGCCGGCACCGCAATCACCGCATCGCGAGGACCGTCGGCGTCGACGACTATAAGGGGCATTCCAGGAGTGGCGAGGTCGCCCACGTTTATGTTCCGGGCAGTGACCGCGCCGTCGAATGGAGCTCGAATGGTCGCGTAACGATTAGCGTTTTCGACCTCATCCAGGGTTGCCTCTGCCATGGCCAACTGTGACTCGGCCTGTGTAAGTCCAAGAAATGCCTGGTCGCGTGCTACCCTCGGTACGGCGTCTTGCGCAAGCAAGGTGTCCATTCTGGCAGCGTGCCTGGCTGCCTCGTCGCGAGCTGCAGTCGCAACGCTGACGGCGGCCTCGGCTTTTGCGCGATTTGCCGAGATGTCTTCGGTGCCGAGCCTGATGAGCGTCTGGCCGGCCCGAACGCGGTCACCAACCTCGACCGGTATGGCAGTCACTCGCGCCATCATCCTAGTTGACAGAGATGCGCGATTGCGCGCTTCGATGTTGCCGTCGACCGCAATCACGGTTGCAAGTGTTTCTGCCTGGACAGTGATTGCGTTTGCGGGCTCCTGGACGGGCGCGGCCGAATGAGTGTCGTCGTGCCCGCAGGCCGCGGCCCCGAGGGCCAAGAGGGTCAGATAGATAGTCTTGTTCATCGGTCATTCACTCCGTATGCGAAGTCCAGTGCTGCTAAGGCGACGAACAGGTCACGGCGGGCTTCGAGTAGCTGAAGCGTTGCAGCCGTGGCCGCCGCCTGGACGTCGAGTAGTTCCGTAATCGGTGCTGTCCCGGTTCGGTAGCGAAGCTGCGCTTGCTCGAGGGCCTCCGCACCTTCACTATCTGCCGCTGTCGCAACCGACACGCGCTCCGTTGCCGCTTCCAGCATGCGTTCTGCGGAGGTCACCTCGAGCTCAGCCTGACGCTCGGCCGCCTCATGACGTGCCGAGGCTGCATCGTGCTCTGCGTTTGCACGCTTGACGGATCCGATTCCAGAGAGAGCGGCGAATGCGTTCCACCGAACTCCGATGCCGATGGTCCAATCGCCGCTGCCCTCTCCAAATGGCGTGGTCCGTCCATGGTGGGCGGCCGTTCCAAAAAGGGCTACAGCAGGGAGATTCTTCGCCCAGGCACTCTTCTTCATCGCGGATGTAGCCGCCTCACCTTGCCGCAGGGCCTCCAGGTCTCCACGGTCGCGAATGTCGCAGGCTGAGGAACCGGCGTAGCAAGTGGAATTGGTTGATCCAACGAGCGAATCTGTCAGAACAACCGGAATCGAATCGGGCATAGCCAGCAGTGTTCGCAGCAACGATACGGCATTCTTTGCCTGTGCGTCGGCGGCGAGAAGTTGCGTTTCGACGGCGGCAGCGCCGATCCGTGCCATTCGCGAATCCAGGCCAGTGACCATACCCTGTGCGTGCATAGCCTCAGCCTGTGCTGCATGTGAGCGTGCGGCGGCCAAGGCGTCGCGCAGCGTCTCAACCCGCCTTGCCGCTAGCTGGGCATCCCAGTAGGCCATTGTAACCATGAAGGTCGTTGCGCCGGCCGCGCGGCGTGTTCCGGCGCTCCGAGCTGCAGCTCCTCGACGAGCAGCGCTAAAGCCGAACAGCCCCTCCGGCGCCAGAATCGGCAGTTCGACGGTCACCGAAGATGTGAAGCCGGAGTAAACGTTCGGACGATTGAGCGCGTCGAGTGTGAGATCCTCCATAGCGAAGTTCTCTTGACGCAGCTTGAGTCCGAAGGCCGCAACCGGATCGGTCGAGCGCATACCCTGAACGTCAAACCGAACGTTGGGCAGGAAGGCCCGGCTCGCGTCGAGGGGTCCTTGCGCGGCAGCAGTCGCCTCAGCCACTTCGGCTCGGAGCGAGGGGTTGAACTCCCGAGCCCGGTTGAGCGCCGACTGAAGAGAGAGGCTAACCGTGTCTGCGGTAGCGCCAATCGCAACCTGAGTCGCCAATAATAGTGACATAGATATAAACATATATAATCCTCAGAAAGAACTGGTTCTTTGGCTGGTAGCCCAGCTCCAGAACGTCAAACGTCGCATTTCCTGATGCACTCCAGAATGTGCCGCACCTTCGGCTCCATCACCCGGTAATAGACGTGGACGCCATCCCGTTCGGCGGCCACGATCCCTAGGCCGCGTAGTTTCGCAAGATGTTGTGAGACAATAGCTTGCGGCAGACCTAGCTCCGCCTGGATCTCCGAAACGGTGGACTCACCGGACTCAAGGATCTCCACGATTTTCAGCCGCTCTGGGTGGCCGAGCAGCTTAATGGTCTCGGCTGCCCGCGAAAGCAGGGCCGGCTCGATGCCTCTGAGGAGAGGCTTTTCTTTGGTTTCACTCATGCTAGATAGAATAATAGTTATAATACTATGTGTCAAGGGGACGGGGGGATATGCAGGGGTGCAGCGGGGCAGAGATGCAGAGGCGGGTCTCTTGCCTCTAGATATCTAGGTTCTTCACAAACTTCGCGTGTTTCCTAATGAACTCCCTGCGCGGGTCCACGTCGTCGCCCATGAGATCCTCGAACAGCTTGGATGCCATAGAGGCGTCTTCCAACTCGACCTTGTGTATGGTCCGCACAGCGGGATCCATGGTGGTTCGCCAGAGCTGCTCGGGGTTCATCTCGCCGAGGCCTTTGTAGCGTTGTATTAAGACGTTGCCCTTGGAGCCATTCTGGAGGCGTTTCACGAACTCGACACGTTCGGCTTCGTCATAGGCGAAGAACTCCTCCTTACCCTTTGCTACGCGGTAGAGGGGTGGCTGGGCGATGTATACGTAGCCTGCCTCGATGAGCTGCCTCATCTGTGTGTAGAAGAATGTGAGCAGCAAGGTTCGGATGTGAGCGCCGTCCACGTCTGCATCCGTCATGATGATAACCTTGTGGTAGCGCGCTTCGTCTAATCTGAAATCGTCCTGGCCCACACCGGTGCCGATGGCCGTTACCATGCGGCGGATTTCCTCGTTTGAGAGGATCTTGTCGACCCGGGCCTTCTGGACATTCAGGATCTTGCCCCGGAGGGGGAGAATCGCCTGGAACGAGCGGTCGCGGCCCTGCTTTGCGGAACCCCCGGCGCTGTCGCCCTCGACCAGATACAGCTCACACAGCGATGGATCGCTCAACGAACAGTCCGCGAGCTTGCCGGGAAGAATGCCTCCCTCGAGCGCGCTCTTCTTGCGCACGAGTTCTCGCGCCTTTCGAGCAGCCTCCCGTGCTCGCGCAGCACCTAGAGCCTTGTCAATTATGGCTTTAGTCGCAGATGGAGTCTCCATCAAGAAGTTACAGAGGTGCTCGTAGACAACGGTCTTGAAGATGCCCTCGACTTCCGAATTGCCCAGTTTGGTCTTGGTCTGGCCCTCGAACTGCGGCTCTTTCACCTTGGCGTGTAGGATTGCCACGAGTCCCTCACGCACGTCGTCACCGCTCAGTGTGAAGTTGACCTTTTTCAGTAGTCCCTTGTTCTTGGCGATTTCGTTGACAGCCCGGGTCAAAGCGGACTTGAAGCCTGTGAGATGGGTACCGCCCTCGTGCGTGTTGATGTTGTTGACGAACGAGAAGACGTTTTGCGCGTATCCATCGCAGTACTGCATTGCGATGTCGATCTCGACTTCATCCTTGACGGTCGCGATGTTGATCAGCTTGGAGTGAAGTGGTTTTCTGCTACCCCTCAAGTACTGTACGAACTCGTTGAGCCCCTTTTTGTACAGGAAGAGTTCCTGTTTCGGCGGGGTTTCACGTCGGTCGTTGATCGTGAGAGTTACACCGGAGTTGAGGTACGCCAGCTCTCGTAAACGGTTGGCGATAGTGTCGTAGTCGTAGTTCAGCTCAGTGAAGATCAACGGATCGGGATGGAACGTCACCTTGGTGCCGGTGCGCTTGGCGTCGCGCGTCGCCGTGAGCTTCTCAGTCGTGAGCCCCCTTTCGAATGCCATGTGGTGCTCTTTGCCGTCTCGGCAGACCCACACTTCGAGCTTCTCGGACAGGGCATTCACCACCGACACGCCCACCCCGTGCAGCCCACCCGACACCTTGTATGAGCTCTTGTCGAACTTCCCACCCGCGTGCAGCATGGTCATTGCCACTTCGAGGCCGGGTTTCTTCTCCGTCTTGTGGAGATCGACGGGTATGCCGCGTCCGTTGTCGGTGACGGTGACAGAGTTGTCGGCGTTGATCGTGACACCGATCTGGTTGCAGTAGCCCGCCATCGCCTCGTCGATCGAGTTGTCCACCACCTCGTAGACGAGATGATGAAGACCGCGTGCGGCTGTTGAGCCGATATACATACCAGGTCGTTTCCGGACTGCCTCGAGACCCTTCAGGACCTGGATCGAGTCGGAGCTATAAGCCTTTTTTGCGCTCATTTTCCTCGGAATTCCTACAAAGAAAAAGGGGCCGTTGGCGACCCCAGTAGAGGTCCCATCAATATACCGCATTTAGGGGCTAAAAGCAACCGGTGTGATGCCGTCTAAATGATTGTAGGACAATGGGTTATGAGGACAGAGGTGCAGGGGGGCAGAGTGGCAGGCGATAAGCTCAACCATAGTGCGAGAAAATGCCCATTAACGCAACGAATGGATGATGCAAACTGCGGTGCGAGCCACGAGATTCCGGACGTGAACAGACACTGAAATCTCAAGGTGTGGCAGCGCGCCCGCGAACTGGTGGTTCTAGCCTACAAGCTCACCGACGGGCGCCCTGAGCGCGAGCGGTTCATCGCTGTCCCGCAGTTTCTCAGGGCGGCATGGTCAGTCCAAAACAACATTGCCGAGGGCTATGCAAAGCTGGGCCGAAAAGAGCGAAGGCGGTTCTTCGACATTGCGATAGGAAGTCTCGCAGAAATCGACTCTATGACCTGCACATTGGGCGATTTATACGAGATAGAGGAGGAAGAGGTGAATCGTATAGAGCGCCTGCGAGCGGAGATCAATGGGGGGGTGTTCGCCATGCTGCGGCGAGGCTCTTAACGGCCCCCGCACCTCTGCCGCTCTGTCGCTCTGCATCTCTGCCCGACAGCCACCACCAACACTCCATCGCCGCGAACTTCCCGTGGTGTGGTGACTTCGGCGATTTTTGCGCCAACGAGTTCGGCCCATTCGGGCACTACACTCGCTTGCTCCATGCGGCGCTTGATACCGTGGCGCTTGAAGTACTGCTCTATCGCATCTCCGAGTGGTGTACCTGACCTACTGCTCAAGACGACCTCCGGTCATGTACCAGCGAGGGCGCTCGAACAGGGCCTGAGGTACCTCGGCGTCCCTGGGCGCGGTGATGATTGCCTGCCCGGGCAGCGATTCCTTTATGAGCGTGAGTAGTCGTTCCTGGCGATCCTGATCGAGTTCAGCAAATGCGTCATCGAACAGCGCGATCGGGGCCGTGTTGTGGGAATCTTCCAGTGCTTTCGCTTCCAGCAGCCTGAGCGCCGTTGCGGCAGTGCGCTGTTGGCCGCCGGAGCCATAACGCCGGGTCTCGTTCCCCGCCAACGTCAAGACCAAGTCGTCGCGATGTGGTCCGACGGTCGTCATACCCTTTCTGAGGTCCCGTTCGATTCTGACTCGTAGGGCTTCAGCCACCGCGTCTACTCCGCCTTCCGGCGTCCAGTGCCGCGAGGAGTACTCGATAAACGGCTCTCCCTTTTCTCCGAGGGCGCCGCAGAGCTCGATGAATCGCGGGCGTGCGGCCTCAGCCCATTTGTAGCGTGTGGCCGACACGTAGGTGGCGGCGGCGGCGACATGTCGATCGAACGCCTGGGCTTCTTCGCGCCTGGCCATCTTGAGGGCGGCGTTCCGCTGTTTGAGTGCCCCGCGGAGTTCCGTAAGCTTTGATAGGTAACCCGGCTCGCAGAGCGAGAGCAGCACGTCGAGGTAGCGTCTCCGTCCCGATGGTCCCGCTTCCACCAACGCTCTGTCGGCCGGTGCGAGGGCTACTGCGGTGAGAAGTCCAACCGCATCGGCGAGTTTCTTTGTTTCCTGGCCGTCGACTGTCACCTTCTTTCGTCGTCCGGATACCTCAAAACCAGCCGTCACCCTTTTGCTGGCGGTGCCTGCCACAAAGAAGCCGGCTTCGCCAAACCTCACGAGCTCGCGGTCTTTCGCTCCCCTCATTGATCGGAATAGCACGAGGTAGTAAATCGCCTCGAGGAAGTTGGTTTTACCCTGCCCGTTATCACCGATGATTACCACTCCCTCACTCGGAATCTCAACATCGATGGAAGCAAGATTGCGAAGGTTGCGGATTGTGAGGGAGGTGAGGTTCATGGTGGTTGGAGGGTTAGGAGAGGGAGGAGAGGGAGAACTGCGGCATCTCCGGTATGTTAGACACGGCCGTAACCATTCAGCTAACCGCCGGGCTATTCGAGCATTCTAGGTCGAGCAGCTTTCTTTTGAGCGGCAGCCCACCGCCGAATCCGCCGAGTTTTCCTCCGGCGGCAACTACGCGATGGCAGGGCACGACGATGGGAATGGGATTCCTGCCATTCGCCGTTCCAACTGCACGTGCCGCTCCGGGTTTCTCGAACTCTCGAGCGATCTCACCGTACGTCACTGTCTGGCCGTAAGGAATGCGCGCGACGCGTTCCCAGACTCTCTTATTGAAGTCAGAACCGCTAGCATCGATTGGAAAGGTGAAATCCTTCCGCTTGCCTGCGAAGTACTCTCTCAACTCGTGGGCAACCTGCCGCTCCAGCCGGTTCTCGGGCAAACGATCTGTGAGCTTGCCAAACTCGATCCGAGTTACGGCTTTGCCGTTCGTAAACACGGTCAGGTCTGTTAGCGCCGACTCGAAGCGGAAGGACAGATCCGACACTGCTACTTGCCCTTGAACTTCGGTTCGCGCTTCTCCAGGAATGCCTTGGTTCCTTCGGCCTTGTCCTCGCTGGCAGCAACCAAACCGAAGAGGTTAGCCTCGAGTCTGAATCCATCCTTCAAAGCCATGTCGAATCCCTGGTCGACCGCCTCTATGGCGAGGCGCACTGCGACTGGACCCATGGCGAGGATGCCGCGAAGCATCTTCTCGGCTTCATCCAGAACTTCTTCGGGGGCAACCACTTTGTTGACGAGTCCCATTTGAAGTGCTTCGTCAGCGCCCACCATTCGCCCTGAGATGATCATCTCCAGCGCTCGTCCCTTGCCAACGAGCCGCGGCAGGCGCTGCGTGCCGCCGTAACCGGGAATGAGGCCCAACTTCACCTCGGGCTGTCCGAACTTCGCCTTTTCGCTGGCGACCCTGACATGACACGCCATGGCTAGTTCGCACCCGCCTCCAAGGGCGAATCCGTTCACTGCCGCAACAACTGGCTTGCCGCATGTCTCGATCTTGCGGCACACGATCTGACCCTTTTTTGCAACGGCCGTGGCTTCGAACGGTTTCAGGGGTGCAAGCTCGCCTATATCCGCTCCGGCAACGAACGCCTTCGGTCCGGCGCCGGTGATAATCGCGCCGGCGATGTCTGCACGTTTGGCGATCTCGTCAGCGGCTTGACCGAGTTCGGTCACGACGTTCGCATTCAGGGCGTTCAGCTTCTCGGGGCGGTTGATCGTCACGAATGCGACGGAGTCAGTGACTTCAAAGGTGATTGTCTCGTATGACATAGTCAGATCTTGGTGTAGGTCAAAGGAGGCTGGTTTGTGTTCGTGTGTTGGAAAGATAGTTGGTGGTGCTGGAGGAGGAGAGGGAGGAGAGCGGCGGTGGTAATGGTGAGATTCGATTGAGACACGGTAAGCGTGCGCGGGTCGTGTTACCATTTTGCCTCGTCTGGGACGTCGCAGTCTCGAGTCACACCTTCCGCCACCCATCTTCTCGAGAGTGGGTGTGATATCCGCACCGTCCAGGAGCTGCTGGGTCATAGTGATGTCCGCACTACGATGATCTTCACGCATGTGCTGAACAGGATAGGACGCAGAGTACAGAGCCCTGCCGATCTGATGGAGAGAGCCTTGTCGGGACTCCGACACTAACGTGCAGAACGCTGAGCATGGTTTGCAGGTTTGCAGCTTGAAGAGTTCGCGGACCACCGGGTGCGGAGGGTTGGTAGTGGATGTCGGGACCGAGTGGCCGTGGTGCACTGCAGAGTGCGAAACGAATGTCTCAAGCACGAGATACAGTGCTCCAGAAACGCTCTAACGGAACCGGCAACTGAGTGGCATTCTAATGCTGAAATTGCCCGGCCCCCGCTTCGCAGCATATGGGTAGTTTATGCGGACCGGCATTATGTAGCATTTGAAGTCGCTTATTAGCGGCGAATGGTGGTGTTATGAAGCGTTCGTGGGGGATGGGGGAAGACATGTGTGCAAATAGGAGTTAGGCGGCGCTTCTGACTTAGCAGAGCCAAAGTGAATAGGTGGTGTCGATGGCGTACCATCCGATAAATCTGGCTCTCCGGTTCATTCTAGAGCTCGGTGCCCTTGCCGCGATGGCGAGGTACGGCTGGCTACTCACGGAGAACCTTCCCTTGCGCTTACTCGCAGCGATTGGACTACCGCTCCTAGCAGCCGCGCTATGGGGCGTGTTCGCAGTGCCAGACGATCCGAGCCGTTCAGGTGGTGCCCCCGTGCCCGTGCCAGGTGCGGTCCGGCTCATCCTCGAACTCGGCTTCTTCGGACTCGCCACCTGGGCGCTATACGCGACTCGAGCTGAAATGTTGAGCCTCGCACTGGGAGGTCTCGTATTGCTTCACTACGGCATTTCGTACGAGCGAATCAGGTGGTTGTTGGGGATCGGATGATCCATGGGAGCCCCGCCTAACACGCAAATGAAGATGCCATGCGCGGCGGGAGCAGCTGATATGAGCGCATTGGCAAGATGAATGATGACTGATCGGGAGGTGTCTAGAGAATGCAGATTACAGACATCAACGCTGACACAGAAAGAGCGTTCTTCACGTGTCTGCACCTTGAGGAACCTGAGGATCTGGAATCCACAGCCCACAGCAGAAATTGGTACGCGGAGCACAGAGGCAAGGGATACAAAGCCCAGGTTCTCGTACTCGACGACGGCAGTATCGTGGGTAAATGTCACTTCTTGCCGATTGAGTATTCGCCGTTTGTCGGCCAGGATTTGCTAGCAATCCTTTGCATATGCGTCTGGCCATACGAGCATCATTTTGGCGACCAGCGTTGCAGAGGATATGGTGGATTTATGCTGAACCATGTTGAGCAATACGCTCGGTCTTCAGGGTTCAAAGGTGTTGTCGCGTGGGCCATGGACTGGCATTGGAATCCTGTCTCATTCTACGAGCACATGGGATACTCGAGGGTCGATTCGGAAGACAAAGTGGTTGTGGTGTGGAAGCAGTTTTGCGAGGACGCGAAACCTCCCAAGCTTCTCCGTCTAGACGAAGTGCCGGGTGAAGGCCGGGAAAAGGTGCGTGTCGTGGTGGCTGACAATCAGTGGTGCGATAACAACATGAAGCTGATGAAAGCCAGAGAAGCTATTGAGGGAATTGAGCACCTCGTTGAGTACACTGAAGTAGAGGCTCCCTGCTGCAATAGGATAATACACTTGGGATATGTCGGCGGTGTGTTCTTGGACGGCAAGGTCTTTCGCCCGTACCATCTCTTAGACAATGCCGAAGACTTGCGAGAAGAAATTGTCCGACTTTATGAGCGGAAGCAGCGAGAGTAGGGGCACTTCGCGACAGATAATACTCCGACACTTAGTCGAGGTGGCAAGATCGATAAGTATGACGAAATCACAGGCCGTCCGGCGTCGTTAAATGAAGCGTATGCGCATATTCGGAGGCGAGCTGCGACATGTGTACGTCCGTTTACGCGACCATACGTTCAAACGGTGGAGTGTAGCGACGGCTCCCTAACTGGTGGCCACGACCGCTGCGCTTGTATCGCCAGGTTCACCTTGTGCTGACTATGCCTCGGCAGAACCCGCCTTGTCTTTTGGTGCCGGTATGGATCCTACCCCCTCAACGGTACCCGGTAAGCAGGGCCGCCTCGCGTTCCCATGGTAGGTGATCGTGGTTCAAGCTCAAAAGGATCACCTGATAAATTCCACCGAAGAACGCCGGCATGAGATTGATCTTGAGCCACCGATCCACGCCTGGCAACTTGGTCATAGCCCAGGTATCAACCTGGTCACCTACTGCCCCTACAAGGAAATCGAACTGAACGGCATGCACGCGTTCATGGGCAATTACCCTTTCGTCCGGAGCCAAGTAACTCACGAATGTCGCACCCCCTGCGGTAGTGGCGCCGGCCACCGTAGTACCTCGAGCGCGCGCTATGGCTTTGGCCCGCGCCCGTGCTGCATAGACGTCTTGGAGGGTTGCATCGTCTGGCAAGGAACTGCGTTGCCTAAATACGGCGATTCCTCCGGATAAACTCGCTCCCCAATCTGGACTGTAGTCGGGAGCCACGAACCCGTAAATCACTGCCGCTGTCGAGATGAGATCGGCCTGCGGGTACACCGCCAATCCCGACTCGCGTCGGCTGATAACCAGTCGACCGGGTAAAGGACCCAACGAAAGCACAACGCGGTCAAAGAAACCGACGCCGTCAGCGGCATTCGCCGTAGTCGATACTCCAAGCGCTGCAATCTGTCGACCCAATAGACCGGCACCCGAGAAGGCTTGTGACGCTACACCCTTCCCCGCGTATGTCAAACCACCGCCAAGTGCCCCTCTCAAAAAACCATCGTAGAAGGCATCGGCGATCGGTTCTCCCCTTGTCATTCGCACGACACCAGCAGCGACACCACCGATGAGGCTATTGATAGCGAGCATTGTAACGTGCTCGGAGAAGGACGCCGTTGCCACGCATTCCGAGTAGTCGCAAGACTGTGCTGTGGCAGGGCTCGGCTGGGACACCTGCGTCGCCAAAACGATTGACACCACAACGTAGGCTCCGCACCCTCTCTCTGAGGTAAACATCGTGGGTACTACCCACGCGGATCCTCTTTGGGTCCCACGCACCGAAACTGTCTCAGCAGAGCGAAGAATTGTGGTCATCCACGAACCCCTGGGACGGTGGTTAGTGATTTTCGGGATCGAACGCGCTCGAGTCTTCCGGCGTCGCCGAGTTCGGCGGCCCCCGGATGAGGGCTTGTTGCACTTGGAATGGTTTCGCGTTCAGCCGGGAGACGATCGATGCCCCAGCTGGTCGCTTCACGACCCTTGTAGTGTACCCCATCATTCCAGATGGTGGTTTGCTCTTCTCCGAGAATGCGGACGCCAGGGTATGGATTAGTGATGATCCTCGACGCCTTGTTGTTCAGATGAAGGTGAAGGTGATGTCGTACGTGACCTTGGCTCTAAGGCTGACCGACTTTGTCCTTGCTGACAGCCTTGGCACAGACTGATACGCAAATCGAAGCCGGTCTAACCCGCGTGAAACCGGCGACGGAACCTGTTTGGAAAGAGGAAGCCATCTCAGAAACCACGTGCGGTTCGCAGTTGGTAATGCTTGGTTCTCAGAGTGGGGCAGCTCTTAACGCCAACGCTCTCGGCTGACACACATTAACAGTCTGTCGGACTTAGCGAGGCCGTGGTTTGTTGAGTGAGTGGTGGTTGCATTCGGTCTTCGTCGTCCCATATACTCGGTGCCATGAGCATACGATTCGTGAATGTCGACCGAGATCAGCGGCTGTTGTTGCCTCCGGATT